>CAIXBH010000172.1 GCA_903917615.1 uncultured Chloroflexota bacterium
CACCACGTCCAGCGTCCGGCGGACCGAGCCCGCGGACGCGTAGGGACCGAAGTAGCGCGCTCCGTCGTCCTCGACGCGGCGCGTGATGGTGACCCGTGGCCACGGGTGCTGCACGTCTACCTTCAGGTAGGGGTAGTGCTTGTCGTCCTTGAGACGCACGTTGTAGATGGGCTGGTGGCGCTTCACCAGCGTCGCCTCGAGGTGCAGCGCCTCGGCCTCGTTGCGCGTCACGACGTGGTCGATGTTCCGCACGAGGTCCGCGAGCGCGCGCACCTTCGGCTCCATGCTGCGCGCGGAGCCGAAGTAGGAGCGGACGCGGTTGCGGAGGCTCGTCGCCTTGCCGACGTAGATCACGTCGCCCCGCGCGTCACGCATGATGTAGACGCCCGGCCGTTCAGGCAGGTCGCGTACCTGGTGCAGGACTGATTCGTCGGCCATGCGTCGATCGTACGCCGGGGTGACCTGCCGGGCGGGCCTCGATGCCTAGCGCGCGCCCTTCGGGATTTCGCCGCAGGCGATGACGGTGCCGGCAGGGTCACGCACCGCGACGAGCTGGTCGCCGCTGCCGAGCAGGTCCGGGGTCAGCGCGACGAGCGTGCCCGCGGCGGTATGCACCGACTTCGCGGTCGCGCCCCAGTCCCCGCGTGCGGTGGCGGATTCCGTGACGAGGTGCCCGGCGCTCGCGCTCGGCTGCGCGCAGGTACCGGAGTGGAGCCACGCCGCATAGAGCGCACCCGGGCGCAGCCCGCTCAGCTCGAGTGTCAGCAGGGTGCCGGTGGCGCCCGGGCTTACGGTCATCGACCCGCGCGCCTTCGACGGCGCGACAGCATTCAGGGGGATCGCGCCGGGTGGGAGGGGCGTTGGGCTCGGGCTCGCCGGGACGGCGTTCGTGCATGCGCCCATCAGGACGCAGGCCAGCGCGAGGGCGATCGATGTCCGGCGTGGCCTCATGTCACCTGCACCCCGGCGGTTGCGTGCGGCCAACGCCCTGCGGCGCCGGGGCCGGACTGCCATTCCCGATGCAGATTATCGCCCGGGCGCGCGCCGCGGTTGGCACGCGCAGGGGGGCACTAGAGGCGGATCTCAGTCCCAGGCGCGTCCAGACCGTGCATGGCGACGTGCGCGGCGATCTGCTCGATTGGGCCGCCCTGCGCGGCGAGCTCGACGAGCAGCCGGTGCAGGTCGGCGTCGTCGATGGTTGGGGCCGCGATCAGGCCGGTGGCCAGGAGGGCGCGCTTGATGGCGGTATCGGCGGCGTCGGGTGATGTGACCCGGGTGAGCATGAAGGCGAGATCGGCGACGGCTTGCGAGGTGAACATGGCAAACTCCCGCCGCCGCGTTGGGCGGCGGCCTGCATCTGCCAGTTTCGACGAGGCCAGTGGGGGTGGATGAGCGGGAGAACGCGGCTCTCGCCCCGTGGGATCCCTCATCTCGGCCACGTTCGCGCTCGAACCGCTCGCGGAGGAGGAGCGTTCGCGGAACGTGGTCACGCGGGTCGTGGGTCTGTGCGGTGGTGTGTGGTGCGCCCGGCAAGATTCGAACTTGCGGCCTCTGCCTCCGCAGGGCAGCGCTCTATCCCCTGAGCTACGAGCGCACGAAAGAAACACCGCCTACCCGAACTCGAACGTGGTGCCGAAGGCGGGACTTGAACCCGCACGAGCGTAAGCTCACTACGCCCTGAACGTAGCGCGTCTGCCGATTCCGCCACTTCGGCCCGTTACCGGGATACCGTTCCCCGGGTCCAACCCTCGGGCGGTCTGCTCACTGGTGGGCGGTATTGGACTCGAACCAATGACCTCTCGCGTGTGAAGCGAGCGCTCGTACCAACTGAGCTAACCGCCCGCGCGAGCGGACACCGTCCGGCTGAACATGCTATCGCCCCCTCACGCCTGAGGACAAATGGGGGCCCTCGGTGACGAAACCGTGTCGAGTTGTTCAACCGCGATTCACGCCTCGATCACCGCGGGGAAACGCTGGCCCCCGAACATCCGGCCTGTCGTGACGGACAAGGTCGCTCCGGCCCAGCGCCACGATGCCGAGATCCCCGCCCGACGGCGATGCCTCGACCTGGGCGGTCGAGGTCGCGCCCGATCCCGTCGCGGCGCTCATTACGGCGGCCACACTTCGTCCTCCGGGCGTGTCCCGAGGATGCACACCCGGCTCGGGCGCGCCCCGGAAGGACCTTCCGTTGGACATGCCCATGACCATTCAGGACGCAGCCGCGGCGATCCGCGCGGGGAAGCTCACCAGCGTCGAACTGACGAAGTCGCTCCTCGACCGCATCGCCGCGCTCAACCCGACGCTCGGCTCGTTCATCACGGTGACGCCGGAGAGCGCGCTGGCCGAGGCGGAGGCGGCCGACGCCATGTTCGCCAAGGGTGTCGACCACGGCCCCCTGCAGGGCATCCCCTTCGCGGTGAAGGACATCATCGCCACGAAGACGGCGCCGACCACGGCGAACAGCCTCGTCCTCGACCCCGCGTGGGGAGACGGGTACGACGCTGCGGTCATCGAGAAGCTGCGCGACGCCGGTTCGGTCGTCCTCGGCAAGACGGTGCTCAACGAGTTCGCGACCGGCATGCCTGACCCGGAGAAGCCGTTCCCGATGCCGCAGAACCCGTGGGACCTCCCGCGCAGCGCCTCGGGCTCTTCGTCCGGCACGGGCATCGCGGTGGCCTCGGGCCTCGCGCTGGGCGGGCTCGGGACCGACACGGGCGGGTCAACGCGCGGGCCGTCGTCGTTCAACGGCAGCACGGGCATGAAGCAGACGTACGGCCGGGTGTCGAAGTTCGGCTGTGTGCCGCTCGGCTACAGCCTCGACAGCATCAACCCGATGGCGCGCAGCGCGTACGACTGCGCGATGATCCTCAACGTCCTCGCGGGCTACGACCCGCGCGACCCCACCACCGTCGACGTCCCGGTGCCGGACTACACCGCTGGACTCAACGGCAGCGTGAAGGGCCTGCGCATCGGGGTGCCGATCCCCTACTTCCTGGACTACGAGGGACTGGACGCGGAGACCAGGGCTGGCGTCCTCCGGGCGATCGACGTGCTCAAGGGCATGGGCGCGATCGTGACCGAGATGGAAGTGCCGTACGCGGCCGAGGCCAAGACGGCGAACGGGATCATCCTGTCGGGCGAGGCCTTCGCGTACCACCGCCCCGATCTCGGGTCGCGATACGCCGACTACGGGAAGAACACATCGGAGTCGATCGCACGGGGATCGCTCTACAGCGCCAGCGACTACGTGCAGGCGCAGCGCTTCCGCTCGTTCTTCCGCGAGGCGATGGCGAAGGTCTTCGAGTCCTACGACGTCCTCGCGATGCCGACCTCGCCCGGTCCGGCGACGCTCCGGGCGGAGATGAGCCCGGAGAAGCAGGCGATGGGCCCGAGTTTCACCGGCGTCTGGAACCTCGCCGGGCTCCCTGCGATGGCGCTTCCGGTCGGGTTCAGCAGCGCGGAGAAGCCGCTGCCGCTGTCGATCCAGCTGGTCGGGAAGGCGTTCGACGAGGCCACGGTGTTCCAGGTCGGCGACGCCTACCAGCGTGTGACCGACTTCCACCTGCGGGTGCCGACGTACGCGAAGGCGCCCGTCTCGGCCGCCTAGCGCCGAACTTCGAGGATGCCCCGACGGCCCCGGTCCCCCGACCGGGGCCGTTCTACGTCGTCGAGGCCCGGGGGCGCTCCGGTTCGAGGCGAGGATGGTCTACCATGTCGCCCCGGCGGCGCAGTAGTTCTTCCTGCGCCGTACGACGCCTCAACCCCCACGCGCCAGATGCGCGGGACGTACCGGAAAGGCCCTGCCGTGGCTGACACGCTGAACAGTTTTGGTGCCCGCGAGACGCTGAGCGTCGGCAACAAGTCCTACACCGTCTACAACCTGGTGAAGGCGGCCGTCGCACTCGGGGCCGACCTCGACAAGCTGCCGTTCGCGCACCGCATCCTCCTGGAGAACCTGCTGCGGTTCGAGGACGGCGTGAGCGTCGACCGCGCCCAGATCGACGCGGTCGCGAAGTGGGACCCCAAGGCGGACCCGGACACCGAGATCGCCTTCCGCGTCGGCCGCGTGCTCATGCAGGACCTCACCGGTGTCCCCGCCCTTGCCGACCTCGCGGCCATGCGCGATGCGATGGCGGAGATGGGCGGCGACCCGAAGAAGATCAACCCGCTGCAGCCGGTCGACCTCGTCATCGACCACTCGGTGCAGGTGGACGTCTTCGGCATCCCCGAGGCGTTCCAGATCAACGTGGACACGGAGTACGAGCGCAGCCTGGAGCGCTACCAGTTCATCAAGTGGGCGCAGCAGGCGCTCGCCGGGTTCCGCGCCGTGCCCCCCGGGACCGGCATCGTGCACCAGGTCAACCTCGAGTACCTCGGCCAGACCGTCATGACCAACCCGGCAGGCGAGGCCTACCCGGACACCGTCGTCGGGACGGACTCGCACACCCCGATGATCAACGGACTTGGCGTGGTCGGCTGGGGCGTCGGGGGCATCGAGGCGGAGGCCGCGATGCTCGGCCAGCCGATCGCCATGCTGATCCCGCAGGTCGTCGGGGTCCGCCTCACGGGCAAGCTGCCCGAGGGCACCACCGGCACCGACCTCGTCCTGCGTGTGGTCGAGATCCTGCGTGCGATGAACGTCGTCGGGAAGTTCGTGGAGTTCTTCGGCGCCGGCCTCGACAACCTGCCGCTGACCGCCCGCGCGACGATCGCGAACATGGCACCGGAGTACGGCGCGACCATCGGCTACTTCCCGGTGGACGCCGAGACCCTGTCCTACCTGCGCTTCACCGGCCGCAGCGAAGAGCAGGTCGCGCTGGTCGAGGCCTACGCGAAGCTCCAGCACCTCTTCCGCGACGCGAACACGCCCGACCCGATCTACAGCGACATCGTCGAGCTGGACATGGGCACCATCGTCTCGAGCCTCGCGGGCCCGAAGCGCCCGCAGGACCGCATCGCCCTCACCGACATGAAGTCCGCCGCGCGCAAGGAGATCGCCTCCTGGGTGTCCGAGGGCGCCTCGACGACGCCGCTCACGATCCACGAGGACGGCTCCACCTACGAACTGGAGAACGGCAAGGTCGTGATCGCCGCGATCACCTCCTGCACGAACACCTCGAACCCGGAGGTCATGGTCGGCGCGGGTCTGCTCGCGCGAAAGGCCGTCGAGGCTGGGCTGCGCACCAAGCCGTGGGTGAAGACCAGCCTCGCGCCGGGCTCGAAGGTGGTCACGGACTACCTGAACGAGGCCGGCCTGACGCCGTTCCTGGACGAGCTCGGGTTCGAGCTGGTCGGCTACGGCTGCACGACCTGCATCGGCAACTCGGGCCCGCTGCCGACGCTCGTCGAGGGCGCGGTGGACACCGGCAACCTCGCCGTCGCGGCGGTCCTCTCGGGCAACCGCAACTTCGAGGCGCGCGTCCACAACAAGGTGCGCTCGAACTACCTCGCTTCGCCGCCGCTGGTGGTCGCGTACGCGCTTGCCGGCACGACGGACATCGACATGATCAACGAGCCCCTCGGCGAGAACGCCGACGGCAAGCCCGTTTTCCTGAAGGACATCTGGCCGACGCAGGCCGAGGTCACGGCTGCCGTGCAGGCGTCCGTGCACCGCGACATGTTCCTCAAGGAGTACGGCAACGTCTTCGAGGGCGACCAGCGCTGGTCGGACGTCGTGGTGCCGCAGGGCGAGCGCTTCTCGTGGGACCCGAACTCCACGTACATCCGCCGGCCCCCGTTCTTCGACAACATGTCGCGGACGCCGTCGCCGACGAAGGACATCTCGGACGCCCGCGTGCTGCTGATGCTCGGCGACTCCGTCACGACGGACCACATCTCGCCGGCCGGCGGCATCGCGAAGTCGTCGCCCGCCGCGCAGTACCTCGAGTCGCACGAGGTGCTCCAGAAGGACTTCAACCAGTACGGAGCGCGCCGCGGCAATCACGAGGTGATGATGCGCGGCACGTTCGCGAACGTGCGTCTGCGCAACGCCATCGTTGACCGCGAGGGGCCGTACACGCGGCACCTGCCGGGCGGCGACGAGATGCCGATCTGGGACGCGGCCGAGAAGTACCAGGCGGACGGCGTGCCCCTCATCATCCTGTCGGGCAAGGAGTACGGCTCCGGCTCGTCGCGTGACTGGGCGGCGAAGGGCCCGATGCTCCAGGGCGTCAAGGCCGTCATCGCGGAGTCGTACGAGCGCATTCACCGCAGCAACCTGATCGGCATGGGCATCCTGCCGACGCAGTACATGCCCGGCGAGTCCGCGAAGACCCTCGGCCTGACGGGCCGTGAGCGCTTCGACATCGAGGGCATCGCGGGCGACCTGCAGCCGAAGTCGATCCTGAACGTCCGCGCGGTCGCCGATGACGGCTCCGAGAAGACGTTCCAGGTGCGCAACCGCATCGACACGCCGGTGGAGGTCGACTACTACCGCCACGGCGGCATCCTGCAGTTCGTGCTGCGCTCGCTGCTCGAGCAGTAGGACCCGGCGCGATGAACTTCCTCGACCCGATCGTCCCCGATGATTCCGCGCTCATCCGAGCATGGGTCATCGAGGGGCGGTCGGACGAGGAGATCGCGCAGAAGCTGCGCATCTCCGTGAAGCTGGTCCGGCCCGTGCGCTGCGACGTCGAGGCCGAAGTCCGGCCGCGCGTGGTCCTGCCTCGCGACCTGTTCTAGGACGCGGCGGCTGCCTCGACCGACCGTCGAGGCGGCGCCGGGCGCGTCGCGAGCACGAAGAAGACCGAGCCGAGGCCCGCGAGCAGCGCGATCACTGTGAAGCCCAGGCGGTATGAGCCGGTCGTGTCGTACAGCACCCCGGCAATGATCGGCCCGCCGATCTGGCCCAGCGTGACAACCGTCGTCGAGATGCCGAAGATCGCCCCGAACGAACCTCGACCGAAGTAGTCGGCGTTCAGCGCCGCCATGAGCGGGCCGCGCGTGCCCCACGCGAGGCCGTGCAGGACGGCGAAGGCGATCGCCGCTGGGACGCTGCTGTTCCACGCCACCAGCAGCAGCGCCACCATGTGCATCGCCATGCACACGATCACCACGCGCCGCTTGCTGAACCGGTCGCCGAGGTAGCCACCCGCGATCTGCCCGGCGATCTGCGCCGCCGTCATCAGGCCGAGGACCGCGGCGGCACCGGCATCCGAGTATCGGAACGACCCGGTCAGGTGCAGGAACATGTGCACCTGCACCGCCGCGACCACGAGCAGCGACGACCCGTGTCCCAGCGCGATCATCCAGAAGGCGCGGGTGCGCACCGCCTCGCCTGCCGTGAACGAGATCGTGCTGCTCGAGGTGCGCGCCGCGGCGACCTCCGCGTCACGATGGGCGGCCTCGGCCGCGGTCGCGCCGTCGATGCGGAGGCCGCGCAGCTCGGGGCGCTGGTGCATCAGAAAGGTCAACGGCAGCCCGATCGCGAACACGGCGAGGCCCGAGCCGAGCGACGTGAGACGCCAGTCGTGTGTGATCGCCAGGATGACCGCCGGGGCGACGAGGCCACCGAACGCGTATCCAATGAAAGAGAGGCTGATCGCGCGCGCTCGATAGCGGTCGAACCAGTTGACCATCACCGTCGTGATCGGCAGGAAGCCGCCCACGTTCGATCCGACGGCCAGGAGGATAGATGCCGCATAGAACAGCGGCAGGGAGTCGAGGCGCGCGAAGAGGAAGAATCCCAGCGCGTACAGGATCAGACCCGCGCGCATGACCACGCGCGGGCCGAGGCGGTCGATCATCCGGCCGAGCGGGTAGTTCGCGAAGCCTGCGAGGAGCCGCGACACCGAGAACGCCCCGCTCAGCGCGCTCCGTGTCCAGCCGTAGTCGCGCGTCAGCGCGGCGGCGTAGCCACCCACGGCTCCATCGAGGAGCGCGCCGACCAGGAACTGGATCCCTGAGCCGGCCGCGACGATGTACCAGCCGTAGAAGATTCCACGACGTCCCCCCGAGGGCGGAACCCCTCCACCCTCACCCTCCCCCGCCAGGGGGGAGGGGACAGATTGGGAGACCACTAGGAGGCCGCGAACTCGCGGCAGCGCACGGCGCGCTCGAGGTCGTCGATCGCCTCGCGCAGCGAGCGCTGCAGGACGGGCAGGCGGTCACCCAGGCTCGCGAGGAGCGCGTTCGCACGGTCGAGCAGCGCGCGGTCGACGCGGTATCCCGGCCAGAGCGCGCCGAAGTACGCCGAGGCGTACTCGTTCGTCTCGCGCTCGAAGATGCCCGGTAGCGCCTCGAAGTATCGCTCGGTGTATGGCTCCAGCAGCGCGCCCTGGGACCACCAGTGGAAGCCGCCCATGGCGGCGCTGGTCAGGTGCAGGGAGCCGTAGGACGACGGGCCGGTCTGGAACTTCTCCCAGGCGGCGGCCTTCACCTCGGCCGAGGGTGGAGCGGTCTCGATGCGGAGCAGTGCGCGCTGACCGCGGTCGGAGCGGTCGCGTGCCGTCTCGGCCTCGACCCGCTCGGTGGCGCCGGGGAGCCCATAGGCCACGCTGCGGAGCGCGACGCTCCAGCGCATGTCCTGGTCCACCGTGAGCCCGGGGACGTGGATCGCGCCGTCGGCGAGGTCGCAGATCGTGCGCGCGTCCTCCGGGGTGATCGCGACGGCGATCGCTGTGCGTGCCCACGTGATCTGCAGGTTCGGGTCGCTTGCCGCCTTCAGGGCGTCGAGGGCGAGCACGAAGAAGCGGTGCGCTGCCTCGGCCTTCTGCGCCTCGGGGACGTAGCGCGAGATCGCGGCGCTCATCGTGCCGAGGATCGTCTCGACGAGCTCGTGGTCGGTCTCCGCGGACACCTTCGGCCCCGCGAGGTCGAGGTAGTCCGTGGACTTCAACTGCTGGTCGCGCACCATGTTCCACAGCGTCTGCCAGATGAGCTGGCGGAGCAGCGGGTCCTCGATGCGGTCGAGGTTCGCACGGAGGAACGCGAGCGAGCGCTCGTCCAGCGCGATCTTCGTGAAGTCGTGGTCGTGGTGGTTCGGGAAGACGAAGTCCGGCAGCGGCCGGCCGATCGCCTCGGGCACCTCTGCGGTCGCACCGTCGATGTGTGCCGGCACCTCGTCGATGACGAGCGCGCCGCCCTCCTCGCGCACGAGCGCGATGTCCATGCGGTGTGGGCGCAGGGTGGGGTAGTCCGCGGGCGCGCTCTGCGTGAGCGACAGCGAGGCGATGCGCGCGCCGTCCGCCTCGATGTGCGCGGCGATGGTGTTGAGCGACGGCGTCTCGAGCCAGAGCGCGGCCCAGCCGTGCAGGTCATGGCCCACGCCCTCGCCGAGGGCGTCCAGCCACTCGGAGAGCGTCGTGTTGCTGTACTCGTGCTTCTTGAAGTAGCCGCGCATGCCGGCGCGGAAGCCCTCGATGCCCATCGCGGCGACGAGCTGCTTGATGACGGAGGCGCCCTTGCCGTAGGTGATGCCGTCGAAGTTCTGGAAGGTCGCGTCCGTGTCGGCGACCTGCCCGGCGATCGGGTGTGTTGTGATGAGCTGGTCCTGGCGGTAGGCCCAGTTCTTCATGCCGGAGTTGAAGGCCTGCCACGAGGTAGTGAAGCGGGTCGCTTCGTCCATCGACAGGTAGGCCATGTAGGTCGCGAACGACTCGTTCAGCCAGAGGTCGTTCCACCACTTCATGGTGACGAGGTCGCCGAACCACATGTGTGCCATCTCGTGGAGGATGACCTCGGCGCGGCCCTCGCGCTGCGTCTCCGTCGGCGGGTCGCGGAAGACCATGCGCTCCGAGTGCGTCACGGCGGCGACGTTCTCCATCGCGCCCGCGTTGAACTCGGGCACGAAGACCTGGTCGTACTTACCGAACGGGTAGGGGTAGTCGAAGAAATCGCCGTAGAACGTGAGGCCCTGCTTCGTGACCTCGAACAACTCGTCGCGGTCGACGTGCGGCGCGAGCGACTTGCGCGCGAAGAAGCCGAGGTCGACGCCGTTGTGGGTGTCGCGGAACACCTCGAAGGGGCCTGCGATCAGCGCGAAGAGGTAGGTCGAGATGCGCTTGGTGCGCTGAAAGGTCGTCTCGCGGCGACCATCCTCCAGCGTGCGGTGCATGTAGTCGGCGCTGTTGGCGATGAGCACCCACTCCGTGGGCGCCTTCACCGTGAGGAGGTACTCCGCCTTGATGTCGGGCTGGTCGAAGCCCGGGAAGAGCCGGTGCGCGTTGTACGGCTCGAAGTTGGTGTAGAGGTACTCCTCACCATCCTCGGGATCGACGAACTGGTGCAGGCCGTCCCCGGTGTGGTCGTAGTCGTTCTCGTACACGACGCGCACGGCGTTGTCCGGTCGCAGGGAGGCGCCGTCGATGGTGAGGCGGTACCCCGTCCATTCCGGTTCCGGCACCGCGACGCCGTTCACCTCGAGCAAGTCGATGCGCTTGCCGGTGAAGTCGAGGAAGAGCGGCTCGCTGCCCGTCGCCTGGAACGTGATCGCGACGTCGCCCCTGTAGGTGCTCGCGCCACGCGTCAGGTCGAGGGCGATCGCATAGGCGACCTTGGAGACGCGGGCGGCACGGGCCTCGGCCTCTGTCTGGGTCAGGACATCACGCGTGGTGGGGGTGGGGGCGTCCATACGGCCTCGACTTCCGGGTGCGGAGGGATGGGGTCGAGGGACATGGTAGCCGACGGCTCCCCGGCGCTGCTCCGTGCCGGCTACTCCCGCGGCGACGCCTCGCGGGCGGCGCGCCGGCGCTCCTTGCGCGGCGCGGCGACGAGGCGGGCGTACGCGATGGCGACGAGGGCGGCCGCGAGGCCGAACCACTGGGCGGCATACTGGAGCGAGTCCACATCGGACTCGTATGCGTAGAAGCCCTGCACGCGGAGCACCCCGGCCGGGCGGCTGTTGCCGCTGTCGGTCAGCAGATGGCCCTCGATGACGTACCAGGGGAGCACCGGGTAGGGGAGCGTCGCGCCCATGTCGCGCGGGGAGATCTGCGACCACGTCCCCGCCGGGGTCCGGCGCCCGCTGAGACCCTCGACGTAGCGCGCGAGGCCCTGCGTGTCGGCGACTCTGCTCTTCGCGATCTCGGCGAGCACGGCCTCGCGCTGGCCCTCGGCGTACCAGCCGCGGTCCACGAGCACGGCGGGACCGCCCGGCGCGAGGAGGAGCGGGACGGCGATGTCTTCGCCCTTCGTGCCGAAGCGAGCGCGGTTGGCGAGGACGAGGGCGTGCTCGATGTCCCAGGTGCCGGTGAGGGCGACGAGGCGATAATCCAGGTCGCCGAGCGGGAGGCGCTGGGCTTCGGCCGCGCTGAGGGGCGTCCCGGCGAGGTGGGCGTTCCGCTCCGCGATCAGCGCGTTGCGCCAGGTGTTCCGCTGGAGCTGCCAGACCCCGAGGCCGCAGAGGACGGCGACCGCGGCCACCACCAGCGCGGCGAGAACGGGGGTGGGCAGGCGGAAGCGCACGGGGTCTCCTCGGGCGGGCTGCTTCAGTCTCGACCGAGTGCGCGCGCGGAGCAATGGCGAGGGCTATGGTGTCGCGGGCGACCGCCCGGGATTCGCGAGGCCTTCGCCTCGTGAAATACGGCGGAAACCTTCATACCATATCGTCCCTCACGTCCTCGTTGGGCGTTTCGGAGTTGCTCGGGTTCCGGCCATCGGCCGGTCAAATGCGGAAGGACAGGCCATGGTCTACAGAGCGGAATACATCTGGATTGACGGCGCGGAGCCGACGCAGAAGCTGCGTTCGAAGACGAAGATCCTCGAGGACGGCGCCGAGCCGGGCATCTGGGGCTTCGACGGGTCGAGCACGAATCAGGCCACGGGCGACAACTCGGACTGCGTCCTGAAGCCGGTCGCGACCTTCCCGGACCCGATCCGCGGTGGCAACAACATCCTCGTGATGTGCGAGGTGCTCCTCGTCAACATGAAGCCGCACCCCACCAACAAGCGCGCCGCGCTCGTCGCGACCGCGAAGAAGTACGCGAAGCACGACACCTGGTTCGGCATCGAGCAGGAGTACACCTTCTTCCAGGGTGGTCGTCCGCTGGGCTGGCCGGAGAACGGCTTCCCGGCCCCGCAGTTCGGCTACTACTGCGGCGTCGGCGCGGACGAGATCTTCGGCCGCGAGATCGTCGAGGCGCACACGGACGCCTGCATCGCCGCTGGCATCAAGATCGCCGGCACCAACGCCGAGGTGATGCCCGGCCAGTGGGAGTTCCAGGTCGGGCCGCTGAGCCCGGTCGAGGTCGCCGACCACCTGTGGATGGCGCGCTGGCTGCTCTACCGCATCGCTGAGGACTTCGAGGTCGCCGCGACCCTGAACCCGAAGCCGGTGATGGGCGACTGGAACGGCGCGGGTGCGCACACCAACTTCTCGACGAAGGAGACCCGCGAGTCGTGGGCAGCCATCGAGAAGGCGGCGAAGGCGCTCGGCCCGAAGCACGACCTCCACATCGCGAACTACGGCTACGGCATCGAGCAGCGCCTGACCGGCGCGCACGAGACCGCCTCGTACAAGAGCTACTCGTACGGCGTGTCGCACCGCGGTGCGTCCGTCCGGATCCCGTGGCAGGTGGCCGTCGACAAGAAGGGCTACATCGAGGACCGCCGCCCGAACGCGAACATGGACCCGTACACGGTCTGCCGGCTCATCACCGACACCGTGTGCGCGGCGCTCGAGAAGTAGCGCAGCGGGACGCCGGGGTCGCCCCGAGCGACTCCACTGGAGCACGGAAGGGCGGCCGCAAGGCCGCCCTTCTGCATGTCGGCGCGCGTGACGTCGAGTGATCGGGTGCAGCTACGCCGGGCGCGGGACGCGCGCGAACTCGATCTCCCAGCCCGGGGACTCGCCTCCCGCGATGATCAGGGGGATCAGCATCTCGGCGGCGCTGAGGCCGGAGTGGTGCGACCGCTGGGCGAGGTACCGGTCGCGCCCCGGTGCGCCCGTGTAGCGGAGCACCTCGCCGCCGAGCGCGATGCTGACGAAGTCCCCGATCCGCCCGCGCGTCTCCTCGGTCATCGAGTCCGGCCCGAGCAGTCCAAGCGCCGCGGCCTCGCCGCTGGTGATCAACAGGAACGTCTCGCTGAAGCGCTGGAGGAACGCCGCGACGAAGTCGTCCTCGGCTCCGGCGCGCACATGCCAGAAGGCAGTGCGCACATCGCCCGAGGGCGGGCAGCGGAGGAAGTCGAGCAGCGGATCGTCCGCGGTCACCTCCAGGTGGCCGGCTCCGCTCACGGTGCGATGTCCGTGATCCGCCGAGACGACGATGCGCGCGTTGATCGCATGGTCGCGCAGGTTCTCGGACAGCGCGGCGAGTGCGCGGTCCAGATCCTCGAGCCCGCGCAGCACGCGAGGATCGTCGGGACCGAAGTCATGCTCCAGCGAGTCCGGGACCGCCGTGTACCAGTAGGTGTACGTCGGGCCCGACGCCGCGAGCAGCCGCGCGCCGATGAGGTCTGCCGCCTCGGCGTGCTGTCCGTAGCCCACGCAGGGCGCGTTGCCGGCCATGTAGCGCGTGAAGGGCGAGGAGACGATCGCCGCGGGCATGAACAGGGCAGCATCGCGAGTCATCTTCGGGATGATCGGATCGGCCGGGCAGAGATCGCGGATGCCGACGTCGAGGTCCTCCAGCGCGACCTCGTCCATCGTGCGTTCGTGGCGGAAGACGGTGACCGGGGCGTTCAACTCGCGGAGGTGCGTCCACCAGCCGGTGATCGCGTGGTGCGACGGGTACTCGGCCGTGGCGATCGACGAGACGGCGACCGGCGTGGTGGAGGGGAACGGCGCCTGGATGATGCGCTGCAGGTTGCGGCGCATCCACGACTCTCGCGGCAGCGTGTCGAGCAGTTGCATGCCGAGGCCGTCCGCGAGCACGAAGACGATGTGATCGGCGCGACGGAGATGGTCGGCGGTGGCGCGGCTGTGATCGTTGAGGCGGATGTTCGGGACGCCGCACACGTGGGCGATCGCGCGCACGACATGGATCAGGCTCATCGCGCCTGCGTACGGACGGATCAGTTCACCTGCGTCGAAGCCGTCGATGAGCCGCTGGAGATCGGGCATGGGATCCGGAGTTCATGTCCCGCGTGTTGAGCGCACTCTAGCCCGTCGCCGAACCAGCCGCACACGTTTCGTGGGCTGCGAGGGATACCCCCTCGCCCTATGGGTAGCGGCCCTACGGGTAACGGTAGGTGCGGAGCCCCTTCACCGTGAGCGACACGACCACGGTGCATCCCAGCGCGATGATCGCCCCGAGCTGCATCGTGTGGGCTTCGCCGAGTCCCGGGAGGCCGAAGACGCCGCCCGCGACGAAGCCCACGAAGAGCGTGCCGGCGTTGTTCGCGGTGGTCGCGACCAGCGTGCCCAGGCTGAGCGTCCGGCCGAGCATCTGGTCCGGCGTCGTGAGCTGCATCATCGCCTGGCGCGTCACCATGCTGATGGCGTCGAACGCGCCCATCCCGAAGATCGCGACCCCGCCGAGGAAGAGCGAGGGCACGGTGCCGAAGAAGAAAACCGAGACGCAGAACGCGAACGTCGCGTACACGACCAGCATCCCCTTCGCGCGGAAGCGCGTCGTGAAGAGCACCACAAATGCCCCGATCACGGCGCCCACCGAGTTCACGGAGGTCAGTACGCCGACCGCGGCGGGGCCGGCCGCGAACAGGCCGCTCGCGAGCGCGGGCAGCAGCTGGCGATAGAAGGTCGGCACCGTCATCCCGATGTCGAGGAGGAAGAGTCCGGGCAGGATGCCGTGGCTGCGCACGTACTGGAAGCCCTCGATGACCCGGCGCGGCATGCTGCCGCTGGTGTTCACGTTGGTGGCGCGGCCCTCGGCCTTGATCATGAGCGGCAGGAACGCCGCGGGGATCGAGGTCAGCGCTGACATCACCCATGCCGGGTTCAGCCCCCACCGCGCAACGACCCACGCGAAGGCGAGCGGCGCGATGATCGAACCCACCTGCTGCGTGAGCTGGTTCGCGGTGATCGCGTGCATGAGGTGCGTCCGCGGGACGACGCGCGCGGTGATCGCGGCGCGAGCGGGCTGCCCGATGACCGAGGTGACGCTGAGGAGCGCTGTAGCCGCGTAGATGTGCCACGGCACGAGGTTGCCCGTGACCGCAAGGAGCGCGAGGACGCCCATGATGGCGGCCGTCTGCGCCTGGGTCCACGCCATGAGTTTCTTGCGATCCATCGTGTCAGCGAGCGTGCCGCCCCAGAGCAGCCCAGGGATCTGGACGACGAGCTGGACGCCGCCGACGAGGCCGAGCTTCGCGGCAGAGTGGGTCGTCTCGAAGAGCCAGATGTACGGGACCAGCATGATCAGCTGGTTCGTGAACATCGCGCAGAGCGAGCTCAGCCAGAACAAGCGGTAGTCCGCGATGGCGAACGGCGCCCATGGCGATAGGTCATGTGCCCGTGCGTCGGCCTCCGCGCCCTCGACGAGTTCGGGAGCTTCCTCGGGCGGGGCGTCGGGTGGGGTGGGGCTACCGGTCGAGTTGGTCACGCAAGGCCTCGACCGTGGTCGCCGGGAGTTTGCACACCATCTCCTCGCACACGTACGCCGCCGCACCCTGGGCCACATCGCGGCCTTCGAGCACCGGCAGTCCGCCGCCGTTCGGGGCGGGAGCGATCAGGGTAGTGGGTAGGAACCGTTGGGCCACCTCGCGCTCGAATGGCGCGCGTGCGTTGGCCGTCCCCACGATCGCGATCTCGCGCCGCGGCGCGAGCGAGAGTTCGAGGGCCTGCAGGGTGGTCGCGAAGCCGGTCGGGGCGCGCTCGAACTGATCGCCGACCAGCCCGATGACCTCGGTAGCGACGGCCTCCCATTCGGCGCGCCCCGTGTAGCGGCCCAGCCAGGCCGCGAGGAGCGCAACCGCGCCGTTCCCGCTGGGCGTCGGCGCGTCGAAGAACGGCTTCTGCTTCAGGACGAGCGGCTCCCCATCGAGCGGAGCCTCGAAGAACCCGCCGTCCGCATCGTCATGGAACTGCGCCGCGACCCGGCCCAGCAGCGCCTCGGCCCAGGTGAGGTGCCCGAGGTCTCCCGTGGCGCGGTACAGGTCCACGAGGCCCAGCCCGAGCATCGCATAGTCGTCGATCATGCCTTCGACGTGGGCGCGGCCCTCGCCATAGGCGTGCAGCAGCCGTTCGCCGTCCCACATCGCGTCGCGAAGGAACCCGGCGCAACCGAGGGCGGCCTCGAGGTACCGCGGCTCGCCGAGGATGCGTCCGCCCTCGGCGAAGGCCGAGAGTGCGAGGCCGTTCCACGAGGTCAGCACCTTGTCGTCGCGCGACGGATGCACGCGCTGCTCGCGGGCTGCCAACATCCGCGCCCGGAGCGTCTCGACGGTCCGCGCGAGATCGTCGACCGGGATGCCGCGGTCCACGGCAATCGTGCTCAGCGGGTAGGGCCGGCTCAGGACGCTGCGGTCCTCGAGCTCCGGGTGGTGTGGATCCTCGAAGTTGCCGAGCGGCGTCACGTCGAACACGGCGCAGAACAGCTGCCCGTCCGACGCGCCGAGCACGGCTTCGATCTCTTCGACGGTCCAGACGAAGAACTTGCCTTCGATGCCCTCGCTGTCCGCGTCCTGCGCTGCGTAGAAGCCGCCCGCCGGGTCGCGCATCTCGCGCAACAGGTAGTCGAGGGTCTCTCGTGCGATCCGTTCGTGCTCAGGGTCGTGCGTGACCTGGAAGGCGTGCAGGTAGAGGCGGGCCAGCTGCGCGTTGTCGTAGAGCATCTTCTCGAAGTGCGGGACCAGCCAGTGCGCGTCCACGGCGTAGCGCGCGAAGCCGCCACCGAGCTGGTCATAGATGCCACCGGCTGCCATCCGCCCGAGCGTGTGCGTGACCATCTCGAGGATCGCGGCGCGCTCGTCGACCGCTGCGTGCGTCTGGTACGTAAGCAGGAACTCGAGCGTGGACACCGGGGGGAACTTCGGCGCCCCACCGAACCCGCCGGCCTCGTGGTCGTACATGCCCGTCAGCGTCTGGACGACGCGCTCCGCGACGTCCGGGCCGAGCGCGCCCGCGCGATTCCCGATCGCCTCGGTCGCATCGCGCATCTTCGTGACGATGGTGGCGGCGGACTCCAGGATGCGCCCACGGTCGGCGGTCCACGCGTGGGTGATGCTATCGAGCAGGCGAGGCAGGCCCGGCATGCCGCGCTGGTCGGCCGGCGGGAAGTACGTGCCGGCGTAGAAGGGCTTCAGCTCGGGCGTCAGGAAGACGGTCATCGGCCAGCCGCCGTGTCCCGTCAGGGCCTGCGTGAACGTCATGTAGACGGAGTCGATGTCCGGGCGCTCTTCGCGGTCGACCTTGATGCAGACGAAGTCCGCGTTCATCTTCGCCGCGATCGCGGGGTCCTCGAAGGACTCGTGCGCCATCACGTGGCACCAGTGGCAGGTCGAGTAGCCGATGGACAGGAAGATCGGCTTGCCCTCGGCGCGTGCGCGCTCGAAGGCCTCGTCACCCCACGGATACCAATCGACCGGGTTGTCGGCGTGCTGGCGGAGGTAGGGGCTGGTCTCGGTCGCGAGCCGGTTCATCGGCGTCCGTTCAGGAGTGCAGGCATCGAAGGGTACCATCGACTTGCGCTGGCGACTCCCGCTGGCGACGTCCGCTGCGGGCCACGGCCTCGCCTGCCGACCGAGGAGCGCCTGTGCCCGACCTCCGCATCCGCTTCGCCACCGCCGAGGATGCCTCGACCATCGTCGAGTTCGTCCGCGGCCTCGCGGCGTTCGAACATGAGCCGCTTGAGCAGGTTCATCTGACTGAGGCGGACGTCGTCCGCGACGGGTTCGGCGCGCGTCCGCTGTTCGAGGTGCTGATCGCGGAGCGCGATGGGCGGTCGCTCGGCATGGCGCTCTTCTTCCCGCACTACTCGACCTGGGAGGGGGCCGCGGCGATCTACATTGAGGACCTGTACGTGGTCGAGGATGCGCGCCGGGACGGCGTCGGGCGGGCGCTCGTCGCGGCTGTGGTCCGCCTCGCGGTGGAGCGGGGCAATCCGCGCGTGGACCTCGCCGTACTGGACTGGAATCCCGCGCGCGGCTTCTATGCGCGCCTCGGCTTCGCGCAGCAGCAGGAGTGGTTGCCGTATCGCCTCGATGGTGCGGCACTGCGGGCGCTCGCGGGCGACGCCCCCGCTCAGGGAGCGTAGGGGCTATTCCTCCGGCGGCTTGTACGACTGGAACTGCCAGAGCAGCAGAAAGTCATACACGATGCGCACCGCCGCGCCGAGGATCAGCGGCCAGCCGAACGACGACACACTGAGCAACGCGCCCGCGATCAGCGGCGCCCCCGCGGAAGCGAGGCTCCTCGGTACGTTCGTGACGCTCGCCGCGGCCGCGCGCTCCTCGGGCGGCACGACGGCCATCACGTAGGACTGGCGCGCCGGGATGTCCATCTGCCCGAGCAGCGTCCGGCCGCAGAGCATGGCCACCGCCAGCGGCGCGTTCGGCATTACCGCCGCCAGGATGAGGAAGATGTTCGACGGCAGGTGGGTGAACACCATCGTGTTGATCAGGCCGATGCGCTGGCCCAGCCACGAGGCGGCGAGCTGCGAGCCCGCCGAGAGCAACCCTGCGACGAAGAAGATCTCACCGGCGGTGGTCACCGACAGGTGGAAGCGCTCGAACAGCCAGAGCGAGAGCAGGGCCTGCCCGAGGAAGCCGCCGCCAAAGGCATCCATGCTGAACAGCAGCGACAACCGGATGACGATGCTGCGCGACTTTCGCAGCGGCGCGGCCCGCTGCGTGCCGTCGCCCGACTCCTCGACATGCAGGCCGGCGTAGATCGCGACGAGGCCCGCGGCGACGACCGCGTACACCAGGAACGAGGCGCGCTGGACCTCGACGAGCGGCCACCCCGCCAGTCGTGCGATGGCCACGGGCACGCCCGCGCACAGCGAGCCGATCGCGACGGCGAAGATGCCTCCGAGGTTGTAGCGCGCAAAGAGCGACGTGCGGTCGAGTGGGGCTACGGCTTCGCTCAGCAGCGACTGCTCCGTCGGCAGGAAGACGCTGACGTCGCCGCCGGACGGATTCAGCGTGCCGATGACGCCGACGACGAGCAGCGTCCAGAAGTTCGTGGCCAGGGCGAAGCCGGCGCCCGTGAAGAGCATGAGCCCCGCCGAGGCGAAGAGGAGACTCCGGCGGCTCAGCCGGTGCCCCATGAGCCCCACAAGGAGCGTGAGCAGCGCGGAGCCCAGCAGGGTCCCGGTGATGATCGCGCCAATCTCGAAGGCAGAATACCCGGACTCACGCAGGTAGGCGGCCAGCATGACCGACACGAAGCCGTCCGCCAGCCCGCGCAGCGACCGCGCGGAGACGAGCCGCCGCGCGTCCTCGGTGGCCGAGGCGGGGAGGAGGCGCGAGCCGCGATGCGTGGCGGTGGAGGAGACCATCGGCGGAGTCTGCACGCTGTACGTCACCGACGCCAGCGGCGAACATGGGAGCATGGTGACCATCCCCGACCTCATCGCGCAGGGACCGACGCTGTCGTTCGAGTTCTCCGCGCCTCGCGACGCCGACGGAGAGACGCGGCTCGCGCGGACGCTCGAGCGGCTTGCCGCGATCAAGCCGTCCTTCATGTCCGTGACCTACGGTGCGGGCGGCTCGACGCGTGGCCCCACTGCCGAGGTGGTGGAGCGGATCCAGCGCCTCGGCGTGAACGCGATGCCGCACCTCACCTGCGTGGCACACACACGCGAGGAGATCGCGGCGCTGGTCGAGCGCTACCGCGTCGATGGGGTCGAGAACCTCCTGGCGTTGCACGGGGACATCCCCGCCGACGGGCCGGATCACGCGACGAACGCGTTCCCGTGGGCGATCGACCTCGTCGCGTTCGTACGCGAGCGCACGCATTTCGCGATCGGCGTCGCGGCGCACCCCGAAGGGCATCCGCGCGCCGAGTCGCGCGCGGCCGACCTCGACCATCACGCGGAGAAGCTGCGCGCGGCGGACTTCGCCATCACGCAGTTCTTCTTCGACCTGGCGCACTACGAGCGGTTCATCGCCGAGATGGCCAAGCGTGGCGTCACCACCCCCGTGATCCCGGGCATCATGCCGCCGACCAACGCCGAGGGGATCGCGCGCATGTCCGCGGCGAACGGCACCGACTTCCCGGCGGCGCTTCGCGCGCGCCTCGAAGCCTGCGGCGATGACCTCGATGCCCGGCGAGAGGTCGCGACGGACGCGGCGACGCGACTCGGCGAGGGACTGCTGGCTGCCGGCGCGCCGGGGATACAGCTGTACACGCTGAACTTCAGCGAGCCCGCGCTCACGATCGTCCGGAACCTCGTCGAGGCGAACGCTCTCGCTGGCTTTAGCGTCCCCGCTCGTAGTTGAGGTTCGGGGCGAGCCATCGCTCGGCCTCCGCGAGTGTCATGCCCTTGCGGCGCGCGTAGTCCTCGACCTGGTCGCGCTCGATGCGGCCGACGCCGAAGTAGCGCGACGCCGGGTGGCTGAAGTAGAAGCCACTGACCGACGCGCCCGGCTGCATCGCGAATGACTCCGTCAATTCGATGCCGGTGCGCTGGGTCGCCTGCAGGAGCCCGAAGAGCGTGCCCTTCTCCGTGTGGTCGGGGCAGGCCGGATAGCCGGGAGCGGGGCGGATGCCCTGATACTTCTCGTCGATGAGCGCGTCGTTGTCGAGTGCCTCGTCCGGGGCATAGCCCCAGTACTCGCGGCGCACACGCTCGTGGAGCCGCTCTGCGAACGCCTCCGCGAGGCGGTCCGCGAGCACCTTCAGCATGATTGCGGAGTAGTCGTCGTGCTCCGCCTCGAACTGCGCGACGCGGTCCTCAGCGCCGAGGCCCGCGGTGACGGCGAAGCCGCCGATGTAGTCCGCGATGCCGCTGCTCTTCGGCGCGATGAAGTCCGCCAGCGCGTAGTTCTCCGCGCGGCCACGGTCCTGGCTCGTCTGCTGGCGCAGCGTGTGGATCGTCGCGATCACCTCGGTGCGGGTGTCGTCGGCGTAGACCTCGATGTCGTCGCCGACGCTGTTCGCTGGCCACAGGCCGACGACGCCGTTCGCGTGCAGCCAGCCCTCGGCGACCACGCGCTTCAGCATCGCCTGGCCCTCGGCGTAGGTACTTCGGGCGGACTCACCGACCACGGGGTCGTCGAAGATCTTGGGGTACGAGCCGGTGAGCTCCCAGGCCTGGAAGAACGGCGTCCAGTCGATGCGCTCGATGAGTTCCTCGAGCGGGTAGTCCGCGAAGGTGGTCAGCCCGAGCGCGCGCGGACGCGGCGGCGTGTAGCCGGCCCAGTCGATCGGCGCGGGGTGCCGTCGCGCCTCGACGATCGAGTAGCGGTTGCTGGTGTCCTGGCGGTCGAGGTAGGCCGCGCGGATGCCGTCGTACTCGGCGCGCGTGTCGGCGACGAAGGCGTCCCGCTGCGACTCGGAGAGGAGCTGGGACACGACGCCCACGGCGCGCGAGGCATCCTGCACGTACATCAGCGGGCCGCGGTAGTTCGGCGCGATCTTCACGGCGGTGTGCGCACGGCTCGTCGTCGCCCCGCCGATGAGGAGCGGGACCGTGAACTCCATGCGTTGCATCTCGGAGGCGACGAACGCCATCTCCTCGAGGCTCGGCGTGATGAGCCCCGAGAGCCCGATGATGTCGGCATTCAGTGTGCGTGCGGTCTCGAGGATCTTCGCCGCGGGCACCATGACGCCGAGGTCGATCACCTCGTAGTTATTGCAGGAGAGGACCACGCCCACGATGTTCTTGCCGATGTCGTGGACGTCGCCCTTCACCGTGGCGAGGACGATCGTGCCGTTCGAGCGGTTCGCGCCCTCCGCCTTCAGCGCCTCGATGTAGGGCAGCAGGTGCGCAACCGCCTTCTTCATGACGCGCGCGCTCTTCACTACCTGCGGCAGGAACATCTTGCCCGCGCCGAAGAGGTCGCCGACGACGTTCATGCCCTCCATCAGTGGCCCCTCGATCACCTCGAGGGGATGCGCGAACTGGAGGCGGGCCTCTTCGGTGTCATCCACGATGAACTCGTCGATGCCGTTGACGAGGCCGTGCGTGATGCGCTCCTGCGCGCTGCCGCTGCGCCACTCGAGGTTTGGCGTGGCGGCGCGCTGCCCCTCGCCGCGGTAGTTCTCGGCGACCTCCAGCAGGCGTTCGGTCGCATCGGGGCGGCGGTTGAGGATCACGTCCTCGACGCGGGCGCGGAGGTCTTCGTTGATCTCCTCGTACACCGGCAGGGCTCCGGCGTTGACGATGCCCATGTCCATGCCGGCCTGGATCGCGTAGTAGAGGAAGACCGCGTGCATCGCTTCGCGAACGGGGTCGTTGCCACGGAAGGAGAACGAGACGTTCGATACCCCACCGGAGACATGCGCGTAGGGCAGGCGCTCCTTGATCAGGCGCGTCGCCTCGAAGAACGCGAGCGCGTAGCCGTTGTGCTCCTCGATGCCCGTCGCGATCGCGAAGATGTTGGGGTCGAAGATGATGTCCTCGGGCGGGAAGCCGATGCGGTCGACGAGCAGGCGATAGGAGCGCTCGCAGATCGCGAATTTGCGCTCGGCGGAGTCCGCCTGGCCCTCCTCGTCAAAGGCCATCACGACGACGGCCGCCCCGAAGCGCCGCAGCTCCCGCGCGTGGTCGAGGAACGGCCCCTCGCCCTCCTTGAGGGAGATCGAGTTCACGATCGGCTTGCCCTGCACACACTTCAGCCCCGCCTCGATGACCGACCACTTCGAGGAGTCGATCATGATCGGCACGCGGCTGATATCGGGTTCGCTCGCGATGAGGCTCAGGAAGCGCGTCATCGCGGCTTCCCCGTCCGTCATGCCCTCGTCCATGTTCACGTCGAGGATCTGCGCACCGGCCTCGACCTGCTGGCGCGCGACGTCGAGCGCGGCCTCGTAGTCGCCGCTGAGGATCAGGCGGCGGAAGCGGGCGGACCCGGTGACGTTCGTGCGCTCGCCGATGTTGATGAACGACGCGGCGGCGGGACCGGCGCCCTCGAGGGCGGGCTCATTCATGACGTGCCGCCTATCGCGCGATCGTGAACGGTTCGAGGCCCGCGAGTCGCAATTTCGGCGCGCCGAGGTCGGGAACGCGGCGGGGCGGCAGGCCGCGCACCGCCTCCGCGATCGCTCGGATGTGGTCGGGTGTCGTGCCGCAGCAGCCGCCGACGATGTTCAGCAGGCCGGCGCTCGCCCACTCGTGCATCTGCGTCGCCATCTGGCCGGGCGTTTCGTCGTAGCCGCCGAACGCATTCGGCAGGCCTGCATTGGGGTACGCGGAGACCGCTGTGTCCGCGACACGCGAAAAGTCCGCGATGTACTCGCGCATCTGCTCCGGGCCAAGCGAGCAGTTGAGGCCCACCGCGAGGGGCTTCGCGTGACGGACGGAGTTCCAGAACGCTTCCACGGTTTGCCCGGACAGGTTCCGCCCCGAGAGGTCGACGACTGAGCCCGAGATGATGATCGGTAGCCGGACGCCGGTCGACTCGAACACCTCGTCGATGCCGAACAGGGCGGCCTTCGCGTTCAGGGTGTCGAAGATCGTCTCGACGAGCAGGATGTCGGCGCCGCCGTCGATGAGGCCGCGTGCCGCCTCGCCGTACGCCTCGCGCAGCTGGTCGAACGTCACGCCGCGTGCGGCGGGGTCGTTCGCGTCAGGGGAAATCGAGGCGGTGCGGTTCGTGGGGCCGATCGAGCCCGCGACCCAGCGCGGCTTCGAGGGGTCGGCCGCCGTGTACTCATCTGCGACGGCGCGGCCAAGCCGTGCGCCCTCCGCGTTCAACTCGTACGCGAATGACTCGAGCCCGTAGTCGGCCTGCGCGATGCTCGTCGAGGCGAAGGTGTTTGTTGACGTAATGTCGGCGCCGGCGTCGAGGTATGCGCGGTGGATCTCGGTGACGATCTGCGGGGCGGTCAGGATGAGGAGGTCGTTGTCGCCCTTGAGGTCGCTTGGCCAGTCCGCGAACCGTGTCCCGCGGTAGTCGGCCTCGGACAGTCGCCGGCCCTGGATCAGCACGCCCCATGACCCGTCGAGCACGAGGATCCGCTCCGCGAGGGCGCGGCGCAGCGCTTCGAGGCGCTGTTCGCGGGCGGTGGAGGCGGTCGTGGTCATGTTCCCCTTCGGAGCGCCGCTTCGCGGCTGAACACGTTATCCATGATACGGGGTGGCCCGCTGTGGGGACGGCCGGGCCAGAGACGACAAAGGGCCCGGGCAACGCCCGGGCCCTTCGCCTTGGCCTGCTTCGGCGCTAGCCGCAGCGCGACGTCACGAAACGCGCCCCACCGACGAAGAGCAGCGCGACCGCTGCCAGTGCGAGCGGCAGCGCGGGAGACTCGGTCGGGGTGACCAGGCCGGCGTTGCCGGTCTTCGCCGGCACCGCGACCGGCGCCGGTGCTGCGGCCGCCGCGGCGACGTTGAACGTGGCCTTGCCCACGGCGACGTTGCCATCGGCGCCACCACAGGCCTGGTGGGCCAGCTGGCCCACGACCACCCACACGGTGTGCGGGCCGGCGGCCAGAGGGCCGACGTCCTGGGTCAACGCGCCGGAGTGGATGATCTTCGGGTCACCGCTGGGGATTGTGGTCCCCGGCTTCAGCGTGGTCGTGGGGTCGATGTCGACGTAGTAGTGCAGATGGAACGACGCCGGGTCAGCCGCCGCCGCTGCCTTGAAGTTGATGCCCGCCGGGGTCACGTTCGCGGTGACCGTCGTCGTACCCGTAGAGGTGTTCGGCGCGGTTGCGGTGATCGCCAGGCCCGCAGGACATGCCGCGAGCGCCGGAACCTGTGCCTCTGCGCCGCGAGGCGTGAGCAGCGCCGTGACCGTGATCGCGAGCGCTGCAGCGACCCGGACGTATCGGGACAGACGGTGGTGGTTCACGTGGGTACCTTCCTAGAACCGGGCGGTGGTGGTGCCTCGTCGCGGCCCGGACGTCGACTGGCCGCCGGACGATAGACCGGATCGGCGCGCAGCGCATCCCGTTCTGCACGCCGGGAACGCGTGACCTCGCTAGGCTGATCGCATGGCTGCACCTGTGCTCATGGTCGTCGGCACTGCCTCGTCAGTGGGGAAGTCGATCCTCGTGACGGCGCTCTGCCGCGCGTTTGCGCAGGAGGGTGTCCGCGTTGCGCCGTTCAAGGCGCAGAACATGTCGAATAACGCCGACGTGACCCCGGATGGCCTCGAGATCGGGCGTGCGCAGGCGGAGCAGGCGGCCGCGGCCGGTCTTCTGGCGGACGTCGACATGAATCCGGTGCTGCTCAAGCCCCAGGGCGATCGCACGTCGCAGATCGTGCTCGACGGCCGGCCGGCCGGCGTGCTGACGAGCGCCGACTTCGATCGTCGCGCGCAGTTCTGGCCGTTCGTCGAGGGCGCACTGGGGCGCCTGCGAGCGAAGTACGACCTCGTGATCGCGGAAGGTGCGGGCGCGGCGATCGAGCCGAACCTGTACGCGACGGACATCGTGAACATGCGAGTCGCGAGGCACGCGCATGCGGTGACGCTGCTCGTCGGGGACATCGACCGTGGTGGCGTGTTCGCGCACTTCGTGGGCACGCTCGCTCTGATGCCGCCCGAGGACCGCGCACTCGTGCGAGGCCTCATCATCAATCGCTTCCGTGGCGATGAGACGCTCCTCGCGCCCGCGATCGCGGATGTCGAGGCACGCACCGGCGTCCCGGTCCTCGGCGTGATCCCATGGCTCGACGAGATCGACATCGCGGAGGAGGATGCGGCCTCTCTGGCTGGCGCGCTGGAGCGGCCGGCGCGCGCGGATGTCGTGGACCTGCCGCCCAGCGTCGAGGTCGCCGTGATTCGGCTGCCGCGCATCGCGAACTTCGACGACTTCGATCCGCTCGCGCGGGAGCCCGGTGTGCGGCTGCGTTACGTGCAGCGCGCGGAGGATCTTGCGGGCGCGCAGCTCATCGTACTTCCCGGCACGAAGTCCACCATCGCGGATCTCGAGTGGCTGCGCGCACGTGGGCTCGACGCCGCGATCCATCAGCGCCTCGCGGCTGGCGCGCACATCCTCGGCATCTGCGGCGGCCTGCAGATGCTCGGCGAGCGCATTACGGACGACGAAGGGGTCGAGGCCGCCGCGGGCGCGAGCGTGGAAGGCCTCGGACTGCTGGCGCTACGCACGTCGTTCGTGGCGGAGAAGGCGACGCGTCGCGTCGCGGGGCATGTCGCGACTTCGCGCGGCACGTGGGCGAAGGCGCGCGGCCTCGCAGTGAGTGGCTACGAGATCCACATGGGACGGTCCGAGGGCGCCGCGGAACCGTTCCTCACGCTCGACGGGCATCCGGACGGCGCGGTGTCCGCGGACGGACTCGTCGGGGGGACGTACCTCCATGGCCTGCTGCACAACGACGGGTTCCGTCGCACGCTCCTGCGCTCGCTCGGCTGGGTGGGCGACGTCGAGGAGTCGAGCGCCGCGCGTCGCGAGCGCGCGTTCGACCGCCTCGCCGGCGTCGTGCGCGCGCACCTCGACCTCGATCGCGTGCGCGGCTGGCTCGAGCTTCCCGCGCGCTAGGCCTCGAGCGCAGCGCGGAAGCGCGCGAGACGCTCGTGGTACGCGGGGCCCGTGCCGATGGACTGCGAGGACGCGACGGCCTCGAATGAATCGTCCTCGACGTGGTGGCGGTGCAGCAGCCGGGCGGCGGGTACGCCGTCCGCGACGCCCGCGATCTCGTAAACGGCGGCGACGCGGCGCGCGATGCCCCCACCGCGCACGCGATAGACCGCGATGTAGACGACGAGTTCGAGGCGCGCGGCCTGTTCGTCAGGGATGCCGTTGTGGTGGCACAGCACCTCGAATGCCTCGTTCACCCCGGGCGCGTGCAGCGCGGTCGCGAGAAGGAACCCGCGTTCCAGCGCGCCGAACACCTGCTGCACCGGGGGCCCCCACAGGTATTCGTAGAACCCGGCGGGTGAGACCTCGGCGACGATGAGGTAGCCGTTGTCGGCGGCAGTCGGAATGCCCAGGCCCGGCCCCGCGCCGGAGCTGAGGGTGTGCATCGGCGTCCCGGCGGGTGCTTCCGCGAGGATCGCGCGCATCACCGTGCTCTTGCCGGCCTGTCGGGGGATCGCGACGCACCCCAGGGGCAGGCCTCGACCATGGCATTCCACGCCGAGACCGACGTCCTGGAGCGGTTCGAGGATTTCCTCGACCGCGCAGTGAAGTTCAACCCAGCGCGGAAGCCGGAGCACCTCGCCTACAGCCTCACGCACTCGCTGAAGCGCACGGACAAGGGCTGGACATGGAAGCAGGATCCCCGTGGCCGCGACCGCGTGCGTGCGACGCCTCTCGACGAGCGTCAGGCCGCCGCTACCCGGCGCAATGCGGAGCTGTGGGAGGACCTGCGCGCGCTCGCCACGAGGACGCTCATCATCCGTGGTGATGCCAGCAAAACGCTTGCCGCGGACGTGGCGCAGCGCATGGTCGATGCGGCGCAGCATGCGACGCTCGTGACCGTCCCGGGGGCCAGCGGCTATGTGCCCGGCGACCGCCCTCGCGAGTTCGCGGAGGCGCTGGACGCGTTCCTCTCAGCCCGTAGCCGCATGGGCTAGTGCGCGGCGCCGATCGCGGCGCTGCGATCCTGGCTGTCCCGCACGAGGTTGCTGAGGCGCAGCCCGCGCATCCTCGACGACAGCACGAGGATGGCGATGCCGATCGT
This sequence comes from uncultured Chloroflexota bacterium, assembly GCA_903917615.1. Taxonomy (GTDB): domain Bacteria; phylum Chloroflexota; class Dehalococcoidia; order UBA2979; family UBA2979; genus SHYQ01. The sequence continues at coordinate 27,594 of CAIXBH010000172.1, forward strand.
CCCGGCTGCAGCGGTGATGACCGCTCCCACGAGCGGCGCGCCGACGCGGTCTGCCGCGACACCGGCGACGAGGGAGCCGACCGGCATGATGAGGAAGGTGAGCTGGAGCACGCTCGCGATGCTCCCGCGCAGGTGTTCGGGTGCCAGGAGCTGCATCACCGAGGTGTTCGTCGTGGTGTAGACGGTCTCGAAGGTCCCCGCGATCACGAGGAACGGAACGCACAGCCAGAGGTTGTGCGTCACAGCCGCGAGCACCGAGAAGGCCGTCTCCGAGAACGCGAAGATCAGCAGCGCGATCAACTGCATCAGCCCGCGGCGGTCGATGCGGTTCAGCGACGCTGTCAGCAGGCCGCCGAGCAGACCGCCCACGCCGATGGAGCCGGCAAGCAGACCGAACGTGCCGGCATCGCCGTTGAACACGTGCTGCGCGAACGCAGGCAGCAGGGCGGCGTGGAGCGGGATGATCAGCGCCGGCGAGATCGCGCTCATGATGAGCAGCAGCCGCACCTGCGGATCGCTGAGCGCGAACGTCCAGCCCTCCATGAGGGCGCCGAGAAATGCCTTTCGCGGCGGCGCCGGCGGACGCGGGCCTGTGCGGATCAGGAGCACGGACGCCAGCACCGTGCCGTACGCGATCGCCTGCAGGTAGAAGTTCGTCGCTGGGCCAACGAACTTCACCAGCGAGCCGCCGATCATCGTCCCGCCGGCACGCGCGATGCTGAACGCCAGCCATGACAGGGCCACGGCGTTCGGAATCACGCGTCTGGGGACGAGGTCGAACACGAACGTCTGGCGCGCGGGCATGTTGAAGGTCTGCGCGACGGATACCAGCAGCATGAACACGAAGATGTGACTCAGTTGCACCGTGCCGAGGCTCACGTCCACGCCGATGGCGACCGTCACCGCCAGCATCGCCACCTGGCTCCAGGCGATCACGCGGTTGCGTCCGAGACGGTCGGTGGCCAGGCCTGCCGCCGGTGAGAGCAGCGTCGCGAAGGCTCGCATCAGGTTCACCGAGCCAACGAGCCCGCTGGAACCGGTCAGGATCTGGACCATCCAGCTCACCGTGACCTGCTGCATCCACTGCGCGCCTGCGGTGGCGAGGTCTCCGATCCACAGCATGCGGTAGTTGAAGAACCGGAACGCGTAGAACGTCCCGATCTCGTCGTGCTCGGAGGCGTCCTCGGTCGGGGGGGGTGTGGCGGTCATGCGGTTCTTTCGTTCGGCGGGAGAGGCGGCGGGGTCGCTCGGACCGCGCGGGACGTGGGTAACCCTCACGTGTACGACATGGTACCGCGACGGTCGTGGAGGTCGAGTCGCGGCCGGGTGCGTCACGCGGCGGCGCCGGCAGGCGGATGCGCACCGGGGACGGGCCACCAGTTGCGGCACGGCGTAGGATCGCCGCTGCGCAGCGGGGAGGCCGTCCGTCGAGGGTGGCCGCGCGCAGTCCCCACCACAGTGACCGCATCGGAGGATCTCAAGACATGGCTGACTCGATCGCGCGGCAGTTCGCCCGCTGGACCGCGAACCTGAAGTACGAGGACCTGCCGCCGGTTGTCGTCGACAAGATGAAGTCCGTGCTCCTCGTGGAGCTCGTCAGCGGCGTGCTCGGCGCGCAGGACCACCGCGCCAAGGAAGTGAACGACTTCATCGTCCGCGAAGAGGGCAAGGCGGACGGCGCGACGATCATCTGGGACGGCCGTAAGGCCAGCCGCGCGGGCGCCGCGTTCGCGAACGCCGAGGCGATGCACGTCACCGGCCTCGAAGACCAGTTCCGCATGATCACCCACCCGGGTTCCTCGCTCATCCCGGTCGCCATCACCAACGGCGAGCTCGAGGGCGTCAACATGAAGCAGCTCCTCACGGCCCTCGCGGCCGGGTACGAGGTGGGCTGCCGGCTGTCGGACGACTTCGTGCCGGCGACCGCCGCGCGCGGCTACCGGCCCGCGCCGATCTACCACACGATGGGTTCTTCGGTGGTCGCGGCGAAGCTGATGGGCCTCAACGAGGACGGCATGATGTCCGCCATCGCGATCGGCGCGAACAGCGCGGCCGGCCTCTTCGAGAGCGGCCGCGGCGCCGGCGGCGGCGAGACGGCATTCCACGACCCGAACGCGGCGCGCATCGGCACGTTCGCGGCGATGGTCGCGCGCGAGGGCCACATCAAGGGCTCCGAGCTCGTCATCGAGGGCGAGGCGGGCTTCCTGAACGCCTTCACCGGCAACAACCGCGGCGACCTCACGTACATGTTCGAGGAGCCGCGCCACGTCGACGTGACGAAGATCCCGGCGGACCTCGGCAAGGAGTGGAAGCTCCTCAACATCATGTACCGCATGTACAACACGGGCGGGTACAACCACCCGGTGATCAACCTCCTCGCCGAGCTGCGCGAGCAGAACAAGATCAACCCGGATGAGGTTGCGCACGTCGAGGTGCAGATCAACTTCCTCGAGACCACGTACCCGAGCGCGCAGTTCCCGGCCGCGCCGTCGAACCCGGCGCGCGTGGGCAGCACGCACTACTTCGCCGCGCACGCGGTGGTGAACGGCGGCTTCCCGCAGATCGGCGGGCGCACCTACGGCCCGACCGAGGACCCGACGAAGGACGAGAAGGTCCTGAAGTTCATGACCGAGAAGGTGAAGATCACCGGCGTCTGGAACCAGCCGATGTTCTCGCCGCGCGCCATCATCACCATGAACAACGGCACCGCGTACACGGGTGACTACCCGTACGCGCGCATGTGCTGGGACCTCGAAGGCCTGGTCGAGCACCTGCACGACCTGGAGGCGAAGTTCCCGCTCGGCGCTGCGGGCCTGAACGCGATCATCGACGCGTGCCGCAACCTCGAGTCGCTCTCGGGGGTCGCGGACCTGCACGCGCTCTGCCGCGCGAAGTAGCTCATCCGGCTTCGGCCGAATACAGAACGGGTGGTCGAGGGAATCCTCGACCGCCCGTTTGTTCATATCGTCCGCGGGTTTCCGCCGTAGACTGCGTGCGACGAAGGGCGGCGCCCAGTGCGACGGCTCGGTCTGGTTCTGTTCTGCGGGCTAATCACCGTGAGCGCGGCTGCGTGCGGCGCCGCCGCGGACGATCCTGTCCGCCCGACCGCGACGCTGACACCTGTGCCAACTGCCGATTCGACGCAGATCAGTCCGTCGTCTGAGCGCCGCCCGATCATTCCGGACTTCCCGTCAGTGTCTCCAGCCAGCGGCGCATCGGGCGCTGCGTCCGACGCGCTCTGCACCCCGACGCGCCCGACGGCAGTGGGTGGTGCGCTCCCGGCGTTGCGCGTTGGCAAGCTCGGCGTCGCAGCGGTGCACACGGGTACGGAGTTGTCCCTGATCGCACTCGATGGTCCCGGTCAGATGGTTCCCCTGACCTCCGGGAGCCGAAATGCAGACTACGCAGGGTCGACCAAGACATCGACCGGTATGGACGTCTATTTCACCAGCGAGGAGTGCCGGACAAACGCCTACGGACGTCGGACCATCACGCTGTACCGCGTCGCGGTTCCTGGGGGGATCCCGCAGCGCTTGTTCTCGTTTGAGGGCACGGCGAAGGACGATGTCGGGACTATTGCCGCCGTTTCGCCGGATGCGCGGCGCGTCGCGTATAGCGCTGCATCAGGCCTGCATGTCATGGATCTGTCGTCTGGTAGCGATCGATTGGTCGTGGCCGCGGGGATTGGTTGTGGCACCCCGGGGCACGGAATCGCTGATTGTTTCGGGCAGTTCTCCCCGTGGTGGATCGCCGATGGGAAGGCGATCCTATACACGCACATTGGCTGGGAATGGTCTTGGCCTATGGTGGTCGCCCCGGACCCGCCTGGCCAACCTGTACAAGTTGGCTCCAACGGTTTCGGTCTTGGTAGCGCCCTCGGCAGTGCCCTCTGTGTTGGAGACACTCGTTCGGTCGTGGTGCTCGACATCGTGGCGAAGACACGAGTCGCAATCGCTACCTCGCCCGCGGACATGCCGTCACCTGATGGGAGCATCGGCACGGGCTGTGCGTGGTCAACTCACGGACGACTTGCAGTGGCGTTCAGCGAGTGGCAGCAAGTTCCTCGCGCAGGGGGCGTCGGGACGGACTTGGTCGCGACACATATCAGGATTCTCGACTCGAACCGCACCGAACTCGTCGACGTGCGTGGAGATCGAGACCACCAGATCGGCAACGTCATCGGATGGACCGCCGACGGCGAGCAGGTACTTCTTCGCAAGTACGATCCGGCCACCTCCGCCGAGTTGGCGCTCATGAGCCTCGACGGCACCACGAAACCACTCGCGGTTCCGCTCGCATCGCGAGACCGAATCCAGGCGGTACTTCCTTGGGCGCCCTAGTTAATCCTTGCCGCGGAAGTACGGCAGCACATCCTCCTGCAGCACGCTCAGGTCGTGCTGCAGCCGCTCACCCTGCGCGGACATGTTGAACACGAAGTGCGTCGCCCCGGCCTCGGCGAACCGCTCGAGGTGCTCGATGATGTCCTGCGCGTTGCCCAGCGCGTTGTAGCGCTCGGCCATCTCGTACCAGTTGGTCGAGGCGCGCGTGCCGACCGGTCCGCCTCGGGCCCCAGCCTCGGCGAGCGCGGTCGCGTGGTCCTTCGCGATCGTGACGCCGGTGACGACGCCAATCTGGAGGTTCGAGAGGTCGCGCCCGTACTTGTCGGCGGCGATCTGCTTGATCGTCGCCACCCGCTCCTTCAGCCCCGGCACGGTGTTCAGGTTCGGGAACCAGCCGTCCGCGTACTTCGCCGCGCGGTCGACGGCCTCGGGCGCGCGGCCGCCCATCCAGATCGGTGGGTGCGGCTGCTGGAGTGGCTTCGGCATCAACGTGAGGTCGCGCACCTGGTAGTACTTGCCCTCGTAGGTGACGTGGTCCTCAGTCCAGAGGCGCGACAGGATCTCGAGGCTCTCGTTCGTCCGACGGCCGCGCTCATTCAGCGGGATGTTCAGGTTCTCGAACTCGGGCGGGTAATCGCCGCCGACACCGACTCCGAAGATGAAGCGACCCCCGGACATGTGGTCGATCTGCGTGACCGCCTTCGCCACCATCAGGGGGTGCCGGAGCGGCAGCACGATGACGCGCGCGCCGATGGTGATGTGATCGGTCGCGCCCACCATCGCGCCCAGCTGCGTGAGGATCTCGTTGCCGTTGGTCACGCTGAGCACGTGCTCGCCGACCCATGCCGAGTCGAAGCCGCGTCGCTCGAGCTCCTTTGCCCAGAAATTCGGCTGCATGGCCGCCGATGCGGCGCCGAACTTGATGGTGGTCATGGGTGCCTCATTTCGCAGTGGGGACGGTGTCGATGATCCGCGCGTCATCATACGCGTGTTCATCTCGCGCCTGAGCTCCGCCTGAACTGCCAGGGAAGGGGACGCGCTTTACGCCCCCGAATGCGCGGCGCAGGATGAGGACATGAGCAGGCGTCGTCCCTCGACAGTTGTACCGGAAGCGGACGCCGCCCTCACGCCGGTGGATCGCCCTGAGCGGCACGTGGTGTTCGCCCTCATGGCGACCGCGATGCTCATCTACAACATGCAGTACAGCATGGTCGCGGTCGGCCTCGATGCGCTGACGACGGACCTGCACGCGCCGCTCCGCTGGAGCGGCTGGGTCTTGACCGTGTTCCTGCTCGGGATGGTCGTCTCGCTGCCGGTCGCGGGGCGCTTTGCCGAGCGCTTCGGCGCACGAGCCGTGTTCGCGGGCGGGTTCGTGTTGTTCACACTGTCCTCGCTCATCTGCGCGGTCGCGCCGAACGTGTTCGTGCTGATCCTCGGACGGCTGGGGCAGGGCGTCGCCGGAGGCGGGCTGGTGCCGGCGGGCGTGAGCCTGATCGGGGAGGTCTACGCGAACGGCCGCACGCGGGCCATCGGCCTCTACGCCGCGATGATGCCGGGTGCGGCCGTCCTCGGTCCCGTCGTCGGCGGCGTCGTCGTCGCCACGCTCGGGTGGCGCGCGACGTTCGCCCTGACCGTGCCCATCGGCGCGCTGGCCTCGGTGCTGGCGTTCTTCATCCTGCCGCCCGGGCAGCGACGGCCGGTGCAGCGCACGGACGGCGTCGGGATCGTCCTGCTCGCCGTGATCATGACGTCGTTCATCTTCGCGCTGACGGAGCTCGGCCGGCGCGACGCCCCCGCCGACATGCGCGTGGTGGTTGGCTCGTTCCTCCTCTGCGCGGTCGCGCTCGTTCTGTTCCTGCGCCAGGAGAGCCGGTTCGAGGTCCCCGTGGTGGATCTCGACCTGCTCCGGCGGCCGCCGTTCGCCGCGACCTACCTCATCTCGATGGCCTTCGGTGCGGGGTGGCAGGGGATCGTGGCGATCGTCCCGCTCTACGCGCAGCAGGGGTACCGCCAGTCGATCGAGGCAAGCGGGGCGCTCTCCGGGCCGCGCGGGCTGGTGATGGTCGGATGCGCCGCGCTCTCCGCGATGCTGCTGCAGCGGACGGGTTTCCGGAAGCCGATCCTGCTGGGTGTGCTCGGCCTCGGCGCGGTGATGTGGATCATCAGCCTCGGAATCGCCAACCCGACGATCGCCGGCGTGACGCTGAGCAACTTCTGGTGGCTCCTGCTCATCGTCAGTTCCGCGGGCATCTTCTATGGCCTCGCGACGCCATCGCTGCAGAACGCGGGCCTCGAGTTGGCGCCGACGCGGATCGCCACGCTGGCCGGACTGCGCGGCATGTTCAACAGCCTCGGTGGCACGATCGGTATCGCGGTCGCGGTGATGATCACGTCGCGCTCTTCCGACACCGTCGTCGGCCTGCAGCACGCGTTCGCCGCGATCGGCGCGCTCGTCGCGCTGTCGGCGATCTGCGTCCCGTGGATCCCCGAGCTCGGCATTGCGAAGCGAACCGGCACGATAGCCCTCCGATCGGACGGGCCCTCGGCCGAGCGCGCCGCCTCGACCCGCTCACGCTGATGAGGCCTCGATGAGTCGAACGGTCGTCTTCATTCACGGCGCCTGGATGACCCCCGCGTGCTGGGAGCGCTTCACTGGCCGCTACGAGGCGCGGGGATGGGCCGTGCTCGCGCCACCGTGGCCACTCGAGGATCGACCGATCGACGAGTTGCGCGCGCAGCCCGACCCGGCGCTTGCCGCGATCGGCGTGAGCGAGATCGTCGATCACTACGCTGCGGTGATTGCGGCGCTACCGGAGCCTCCGCTGCTCGTCGGGCACTCGTTCGGTGGCCTCTTCGTGCAGATGCTCCTCGACCGCGGTCTCGGTGCCGCGGGCGTCGCGATCGACCCCGCGCCGCCCCGGTGGGTACTGGCCACCCCGAAGGCGATCTGCGGGAGCCTCTCCGTGCTCCTGACCCCGTTCGGGTGGCGGAAGACGCTGCGCATGTCATTCGACGCGTTCTCGAAGACGTTCGCCAATCGGGTGCCGGCGGATCAGCAGCGCGCGGAGTACGACCGACACATTGTGCCGACGCCCGGGCGGATCTTCTTCCAGGACGCGGTGGGGAAGGGGACCGGTGTCCGCTTCAATAATCCGTCGCGTGCTCCGCTGCTGATCACGGCCGCCTCGGACGACCTGACGGTCGATCCCGCGATGGTCCGCGCCAATTTCCGGAAGTACCGAGGCGCTGCCCTCACAGACTTCCATGAGTTTTCGGGGCACAGCCACTTCCTCATCGCCGAGCCCGGCTGGGGGGAGGTCGCGGACTACACCCTCGACTGGGCGGAGATGCACATCCCGGCGTAGCGATCGCCCGGGCGACCCGGATTCGTGACGTTCGTCACAAGTTTCGGGGGCGACGGTCAGCCCGGCATACGGGGAGCCGATGCTAGGCTGCGGGCAGGAGGCCACATGAACGGACCGCGTTACACCATCGAAGAGTTGCGCCACGTGCTGACGGATCGGCGGGCCAGCATCGCCGAGACGGTTGTCGGGCAACTCACGGGCGACGCGGTGCTCGAGGCCGCCATGTTCCAGTTGAAGGACGTCCTGAATCCGGACGGCTCGGTGCGTCTCGACATGCCCGCAGTGCGCGCCCTGATCGGGGAATGGCTGGACACCGCGGTCACCGAGACCATCAAGTACGCCATCGTCGAACTGGAGGGCTAGCCTCCCCCGAACGGGCTCCTCAACGCCGCTCCGGAAGGAGTATCCTCGCGCCGTTCGCGGGGACGAGGGGAGCCAGATCATGGGTGGACCGCTAGAGGGCATTCGAGTCATCGACGTCAGCGAGGGCGCGCAGGGCCCCTGGGGTGGGGCCCTGCTGGCCGACCTCGGCGCCGACGTCATCAAGGTCGAGCGGCCGGTGGGCGAGATGATGCGCCACGGCGGGCCGACCAAGCGCGGCATGCCGCTGCCGCACGCCGGCATGAACCACGGCAAGCGCAACATCGTCCTCGACGTGAAGACCGAGGACGGCATGCTGGCCATGCTCGAACTCGTGAAGACGGCCGACGTCTTCCTCGAGAACTGGCGGCGCGACGTCGCCCCGCGCATCGGCCTCGACTACGCGTCGCTGATCAAGATCAATCCGAATCTCGTCTACGCCTCGGCCAGTGGCTTCGGCGACGGTGGCCGGTACGGCCCGCTCGCGTCGACCGACGGGTTCTCGCAGGCCATGGCCGGGTACTACTCACTGAACGGGCCGGAGGGCGGTCCGGGCGAGCGCCCGCGGTTCATCGTGATCGACTTCACGTCGCCGCTCACGGCAGTGCAGGCGATCCTCATGGCGCTGTTGGAGCGGGACCGCACCGGGCACAGCCAGTGGGTACACGTCTCGCAGCTGCGGACGCTGTTGAGCGTCGGGCAGATCCGCTCCGCCGAGTACTTCATGTCGGGCAACGTGCCCGTGCCGATGGGCAGCGCGAACGCGTACTGCGTCCCCTCGCAGGGCTTCCGCACCGCGGACAAGCACATCTTTGTCGACTGCCCCACCGAGGAGACGTGGAAGGCGTTCTGCACGGTCATCGACCTGCCCAAGTTGATCGACGACCCGAAGTTCGCAACGAACGCACTCCGGGTCGAGCACCGCAAGGAGCTCATCCCGATTCTCGAGAAGGCGATGGTCCGCTTCGAGGGGCACCGGTGGGTCGAGAAGCTCCGCGCGGCGGGTGTTCCGGCGAGCGAGGTGGTGCTCGACATCGACGACATGTTCGTTGATGAGCAGATCACGGCGCAGGACCTCATCCAGATCTCCGAGCACGAGGACATCGGGTGGGTCCGGCATAACGCCGTGCCGTGGGACTTCAGCAAGACCCCGGCCGTCTACGGTCCGCTCTCCGGCAAGATGGACGAGCACCACGACTCGGTCATGGCCGAGATCGACGAGGCGATGTCCGCGCACCGCTAACAGCCGCGTCCGTCGCGCGAACGGCGGACTTCCGCTCCACAGTCGAGGGTCATCGAGGCCGCAGGCAACTGCGGCCTCGTGAGGGGGATGTCATGGCTACAGGGCCGCTTCGGGGAATGAAGGTCATCGACCTGACGGTCGGCGACAGCGGACCGTTCATCGGCATGCAGATGGGCGATGGCGGCGCCGACGTGATCAAGGTCGAGCCGATCACCGGCGACTGGGCGCGCCCGCTCGGTGGTCCCGGCCTGTTCGATCACGGCGACGGACCGTTGTTCATGGGCATGAACCGCAACAAGCGCAGCATTGCGCTCGACCTCGAGACGACCGAGGGGAAGGCAATCGTCCACGCGCTGCTGAAGGACGCGGATGTCCTGATCCACAACTTCCCGAAGGCCGCGGACGCGAAACGCCTCGGCCTGGACTACGAGAGCCTCGAGAAGGAGAACCCGCGGCTCGTCTACTGCGACTTCTCGATGGTCGGCCGGATTGGGCCGGAAGCGAACGGTCCGGAGACCGACCTGACCCTGCAGGCTCGCGTCGGGCTGCCGCGGTTCCTCGGTGAACGCGGTGCGCCGCCGAACAAGTTCGGCTCGAACTACGCCGGCGTCTCGTCTGCGATGTACGCCATGCAGGCGATCCTCGCGGCGCTGTTCTGGCGGAACCGCAGCGGGCAGGGCCAGGCGGTGCACACGTCCGTGCTGTCCGGCATGCTCGCGACGGAGCAGAACTACCTCACCTCATCGAGCGACCCCGACGGCGATATTCGCGGGTTCCCGGTGTCCCACCTCGAGCCGCCCTCGCAGGGCCTCGAGACTGCGGGGCAGCGCGTCGAGATGGGCTTCAACTACGCGCGCGACCCCGAGGCGATCGACAAGCTCTTCGACTGGCTCGGCGTGCTCGACAAGGTGCGCGCCGATCACCCCGAGGTGGCGAGCCGGCACCTCGGCAATCAGGACACGCAGATGCTGCGGCCCTACCTGCTCCCGGCGCTGAAGACGAAGACGTACCCCGAGGTCTACGACAAGATGATGGAACTCGGCATCCAGTGGGCGCCGGTGCACGACTACGGCTCGATGTACGCCGACCCCGGCATCCTCGAGCAGGACGTCGTCCGGACCGTCGAGCACCCAGTGCGCGGGACGGTGAAGGAAGTCAGCCCGTCCTGGGCGATCGACGAGGCACCCGCCGAGATCCGGCTGGCGCCGCCGCTGCTCGGCGAGCACACCGACGTCATCCTCGGCGAGATCGGCTACGACGCGGCGAAGATCGCGGCACTGCGCGCGAGCAACGTCGTGAAGTAGGGCGTCGTCGCTGCTGTCCGGTCGAGGGCTCCGCTGCGGCGGGGCCCTCGTCGTGTCTGCGCCGAAACACAGGCCTCGCGCTCGGCGCGTAGGATCGCGCCATGCGGATGCCATGGCCGTTCCGTCAGGCGGGTACGCAGGCCGGGGGATTCCCGGGCGGGCGCGAGGATCGTCGCCAGACGATGCTCCTCGAGGCATTGCGCGACCTCGCGGTCGGTCGGCGCGGCGTCATCTACGACGTGCCCGCCAGCGAGCGCCCGCGCACGGTGCCCGGCAGCATCTTCGTGCGCGGCGGCGCCGCGTGGCGACGCTTCCTCGACGCGCGGGAGGCGGTCGACGCCGGCGAGCCTACGCTGCTCATCTCGCTGCGCGTGCTCGACGAGGCCGAGCGGCATCTCGTCGTCGACTGGGGCACGACATACGCCAACACGTTCCTCCTGGTCGAGCCCCGCGACTGGCGCTGCGACCTGACGGATCCCGAGAACACCTTCTCCCATCGCCTCGACGACGCGATGGATGCGAGCGTCGCGCTCGCGCCGCCGGGCGATGCCGTCGCGACCGTCGGCTGGACCCGTGGCACGCCGCTCAGCGGCCTCCTGCACGAGGCGTACGGCGTCTGGCGGTACTGGACGGTGCCATCGCGTCAGGGCGTCACCCGCAGCATCCCGCTCGATCTGGGGGAGGCGGGTGACACGCTCTGGGCGCGGCTCCAGCCGATCCTCGATGAACGTTTCCCACAGGCGTCGTTTGACCGCGCCGTGGCCCGCCTGCGCGCCTCCGACCGCGAGCTCCTCGGCGGGCCGGTGGCGCGAGCGCGCTCGGTGTTTCGCACGCGCCTCGGGCTGCCGGTGATGCACGACACCGCGTGCGTGGACCGCGCAGTGCGTCACCTCGTGGACGCCGGCAGCATGCGGGTCATGGCGGCTTCGATGCCGGGCCGTCCGATCTTCGGCGCCGGGCGTCCCGTGCCTGCCGAGGTCACCGACGAGGAGTTCGCCGGATTCGTGATGATCTGAGTGCAGGTGACCGGTTGCCGCGCCCGCCGTAGGGCTATACCCTCTCGTAAACGTGAGGTAGAGTAGCGAGTACCGATGCAGAGCCTTCTCCGACTGATCCCGTACCTCCAGCGCTACAAATGGCAGGCGGTCACCGCGTGGGTGTCCGTGTTCATCTCTGGCGCGCTGGTGCAGTTCAGCCCGCAGCTCGTGCGGTACGCGCTCAACCAGGGGCTGCAGCCGGTCTACGACGCCAATCACGTGTTCGTCCGCCTCGACGGCAGCGAGCGCTTCCTCGTCTACGCGGCGCTCGCGATCGTGGTATTCGCCCTCGGTCGCGGGCTGACGCAGTTCGGCCAGACCTTCCTCGCGGAGTCGCTCGGCCAGAAGGTGTCCTACGACATCCGCAACGACGTCTACGACCACATGCAGCACATGTCGTACGCGTTCCACGACAACATCGAGACCGGTCAGATCATGTCGCGCACGACGCAGGACGTGGAGAACATCCGCATGTTCTTCGCGCAGGCGTTGTTCCGCATGGTCTACATCGCCGTCCTCGTCATGGTCAGCCTCGGTTTCATGTTCGCCATCAACTGGCGGCTCGCGCTGGTCAGCATGGTCACGATGCCCATCGTCATCTGGCGGTCGGTGGTCTTTCAATCGCGCGTCCGCCCCATCTGGCTCGGCATCCAGCAGAGCCTCGCCGAGGTGACGCAGACCGCTGACGAGTCCCTCACCGGCATTCGCGTCGTGAAGGCGTTCAGCCGCGAGGACTGGGAGAGCGAGAAGTTCCGGGTGAAGGTGCAGGCGCAGGCCGACCTCAACCTGAAGCAGGCCGTGCAGATGGCGTCCAACCAGCCGATGCTGCAGAGCCTCGGCTTCGCGCAGATCGCGCTCACGACCGGTGTCGGCGCGCTGCTCATCGCTCGAGGCCAGCTCACCGCGCCGGACGTGCTCGCCTTCGCCCTCTGGCTGAACGCGCTCCAGTTGCCGCTGCGGACCATCGGACAGCTCGTGAACGCGGCAGCGCGATGCGTTTCCTCGGCCGAACGTGTCTTCGAACTCATGGACGCGCAGTCCGACGTGCAGGATGGACCGGGCGCCACTGAGTTGACGCATGTCGATGGGCACGTGCGGTTCGAGCACGTCTCGTTCGGGTACGGCAAGAACGCGGCAGTGTTGTCGGACGTCGACATCGACGCCCAGCCGGGGCAGGTTGTCGCACTCCTCGGTCCGGCCGGCAGCGGCAAGTCGACCGTGGTGAACCTGATCCCGCGGTTCTACGACGTCTCGAGTGGCGCGATCACGATCGACGGCAAGGACGTGAAGTCGATCACCCTCGACTCCCTGCGCAAGAACATCGGCATCGTCCAGCAGGACCTCTTCCTGTTCGTGGGGACCATCCGCGACAACATCGCCTACGGGCGCCCCGGCGCGACGCAGGAAGAGATCGAGAGCGCGGCGAAGGTCGCGCGCATCCACGACTTCATCGTGAGCCTGCCGTCCGGGTACGACGAGTGGGTTGGCGAGCGTGGCGTCACGCTATCGGGCGGTCAGAAGCAGCGCATCGCGATTGCGCGCACGCTCCTGCTCGACCCGCGCATCCTGATCTTCGATGACTCGACCGCGAGCGTGGACACGCAGACCGAGTTCCTCATCCTGCAAGCGCTGCAGGACCTGATGCAGGGGCGGACGACGTTCGTGATCGCCCAGCGCCTGCGCACGGTCATGCGCGCCGACCAGATCGTGGTCCTCGACCATGGCCGCGTCGTGCAGCGTGGGACGCACGCCGAGTTGCTGCTGCAGGACGGTCTGTATCGCCAGATCTTCGATCTCGAACTGAAGGATCAGGAAGAGGCACTTGGCCAGGTGACCGAGAGCCGCCGCGCCGACGCGACCAGTGTCCGAGGAGCCGAGTAATGGGCATGTGGGGTGGCGCCGGGGCGTCCGGCTGGAGCCAGAACATCGGTGGTGGGCGCATGGGGCCGGGCGGCGCCGGTCGAGGCGCCGACGGCTGGGACGATGACGCCCTCGGTAAGGTCTACGACGCCGAGCTCATCAAGAAGCTCCGTCCGTACCTGCGTCCCTACAAGTGGCAGGTGACGCTGGCGTTTCTCGCGATGACCGTCCAGGCGACGACGAATTACATGCAGCCGCTGGTGATCGGCCTCACCGTTGGCGCCGGCGTGCGTGGCGATCAGCGCCAGGTCCTCATCCTGCTTGGCGTGCTCGCCGGCATGGCTGCAGCGGGCTGGTTTGGGCTCTATACGCAGCAGATCCTCATCAACACGGTCGGCAACAAGCTGCTCGTGAAGATCCGCACGGACATGTACGAGCACATGCAGAGCCTCTCCCTCTCGTTCTACGACGAGATGGAAGTCGGACGGATGATCAGCCGTCTGACCAGCGACGTGACCGTGATCCAGGACCTGCTGACGAGCGGCTCGCTGAACTTCGCAGCGGACATCGTCGGCCTTGGGATCGTCATCGCCGTAGTCGTGAAGCTCGACCCGATGCTCGCGCTCGTGACGTTCGCAATCGTCCCGCCGCTGATCATCGCGCTCGCGGTCTGGTCGAAGCACGCGAAGGCCGCGTTCGTCGATGTCCGGGTGAAGGTGAGCGCGCTCTACGGGACGCTCGCCGAGAACCTTTCGGGCGTCCGCGCCGTGCAATCGATGTCGCGCGAGGGCGAGAACAGCCGCCGCTTCGACCGCCTGAACCAGGAGAACCGCAACGCGGCGATCTGGGCCGGCATGCTGAGCGCCGCGGTGCTGCCCGTGGTCGAGATCGCGGTGGCCGTGGCGACGACCGGCGTCATCATCGTCGGCGGCCTTCGCGCGCTACACGCGCGCGACGTCGACGTGGCGAATCTGTACGTCCTGCTGACCTCGTTCACGCTCTACGTGGGGCGTTTCTTCGACCCGATCCGCGACCTCGTCCTGCAGTACACGATGGTCCAGCGCGCGATGGCCGGTGGACAGCGCGTGTTCGAGGTGCTCGACACGAAGCCGCGCATCGTCGACAGCCCGAACGCGATCGAGCTCGAGGATGTCGAGGGACGCGTCGACTTCGACCACGTCTACTTCCACTACGTGGAGGGCGTGCCGATCCTGCAGGACATCGACCTGCACGTGGCGCCGGGCGAGACGATCGCCTTCGTCGGGCACACCGGCGCGGGCAAGACCACCATCACGTCGCTCGTCAGCCGCGGCTACGAAGTCACTGGCGGGGCGATTCGGATCGACGGCCACGACCTGCGCGACATCAAGCGCCGGTCGCTGACGCGGCACATGGGCGTGGTGTTGCAGACGCCCTACCTGTTCAGCGGCACGATCGCCGAGAACATCTCGTATGGCTTCGAGGTCACGCAGGAGCAGATCGAGACTGCGGCCCGCGCTGTCGGGGCGGACGAGTTCATCTCGCGCCTGCCGCAGGGGTACAACACCATGCTGCGCGCGGGCGGGCAGAACTTCTCGCTCGGTCAGCGCCAGCTGATCTCGTTCGCGCGGGCGATCCTCGCCTCGCCGAGGATCCTCGTATTGGATGAGGCTACTGCCTACGTCGACACGCAGACCGAGGCGATCATCCAGCGGGCGCTCCGGGAACTGCTGAAGGGCCGGACGTCGTTCGTGATCGCGCACCGACTGTCCACGATCCGCGAAGCGGACCGGATCGTCGTCCTCGATCTCGGCAAGGTGGTGGAGATCGGCACGCACGATGAACTGCTCGCGAAGGGCGGCGTCTACGCCAACCTGTACCGGATGACGTACGAGAGCGAGCAGGCGGAGCACGCCGCCGAGGAGATCGGCGAGGACGCCGCGATCGCTCGCCGTCGCCGCGGCGATGTCCTCGGTGCGGAAGAGCCCGCCTCGTCGCCGGTGGCCGGCGCCTAGTTCGCATCTGTTGGCGCGCGGGACTTGTCGGAGGGGGTAGTATCCCCCTCGGCCCAGTGGCCATTGCCAGACACATCGCACGCACGTGCTTGAGGAGGACTGCATGATTGACTACGGCATCGCCGGGAAGACCGCGATTGTCACGGGCGGCAGCCGCGGCATCGGCCGCGCCTGCGCCATGGCGCTCGCCAGCCAGGGCGTGAACGTCGCGATCACCGCGCGACGCGAGAACCTGCTGGAGGAGGCCGCGGCCGACATCCGCAAGGAGACCGGCGGCAAGGTCCTCGTCGTCCCCGCGGACATGACCTCGACCGAGGATGTGAAGGGCATGGTCGCGAAGGTCGTCGCGGAGTTCGGCGGGGTGGACATCCTCGTCAACAACGCCGCGAGCTTCCCGTACGGCACGGCGCTGCAGCTTTCCGTGGACGACTGGATCGCGCACTTCAACGTGAAGGCATTCGGGTACCTCCGGACGATGTTCGAGGTCTACCCGCTGATGCAGAAGAACCACTGGGGCCGCATCATCAACATCGCCGGGCAGGCTGCCCGTGCGGGCGGCGGCAGCGCCGGCGCGAACAACTCCGCCATCATCAACATGACGAAGGCATTTGCGCTCGACCTGGCGAAGGACGGCATCACCGCCAACGCCGTGCACCCGGGCGGCCCGGCCGACACCGACCGCGAGCCGATGAAGCACGAGTACGACTCGCTGCAGACGGGGCGAAGCGTCGAGGAGATCGCGGCGGAGGCTGCGCGCAACATCCCGCCGATCGGTCGTCGCATCGTCTCCGCTGACCCGGCGAAGATCGTGCTGTTCCTCGCGTCGATGCAGGCGGACTGCATCACCGGCGAGACGCTCGCGATCAACGCCGGTGCCGACCGGACCGTCATCTACTAGCGCGCGCGCGAGGCGACTCGTCCCGTGACGACTGTGCGAGGGCATCGACGATTCCGGATCGTCGGTGCCCTCCTCGCGTTGCTCGTGCTCGCGGCCGTCGCGCTCGCGTATGTGGGCTGGGTCGGCTCAGAGAAGGCGATCCATCCGCCGGCCCCGACGGAGGTGCCCCGCGTCACGGACTATCGCTTGACGCTACAGGAGGTTTCGTTCAGCTCGCGTGACGGCACGCGGCTTGCCGGGTGGTTCATCGCTGCCCCAACGGGCGTGCGGCAAGCGCCGACGGTGGTGCTGTTGCACGGCTACGGCGGCCAGAAGGAGGAGCTGCTTCCCCACGCGCAGTACCTCTCCGCGCAGGGCTACAACCTGCTGCTGTTCGACTTCCGTGCACGGGGAGCGTCAGGCGGGAACGCTGTCACGGTTGGCGCGCTGGAGCGCGGCGATGCGCTGGGCGCGCTGGACTACCTCGGCCAGCGGGGCGACATCGATATGAAGCGCGTCGGGCTGCAGGGCGGCTCGATGGGCGCAGCTGTGGCGGTCATGGTCGCCGCCGATGACCCGCGGGTCGCCGGTGTGATCGCCGAGGCCCCCTTCAAGGACGTCCCCACCGAGGTCTCCGGCTCATTCGAGCGCCGGATCGGCCTGCCCGCGTTCCCGTTCGCGCCGATCACGGTCTGGATTGCCGAGCTCCGCGCCGGGACCCGCATCGACGACGTCTCTCCGATCCGCGCGGTGCCGCACCTTGAGGGGCGGCCGCTGCTCGTGATCGACGATGAGCGTGACACAGCCATCGCGCCGGGCAGCGCGAAGGCCGTGTTCGAAGCGGCGCGCGAGCCCAAGCGCTACTACCTCGCTCCCGGTGCGGCGCACGGCCGGGGTCATCGCGACGCGGGATCGGCCTTCGACGCGCAGGTCATCGACTTCTGGCGAGGTGTGTTCGGCCCGTAAGGCACCGCCGCGCCATACTCCTCGAAGGGACGAGGAGACGCGATGCTGCAGAACGACACCCAGGCGATCATCTTCACGGGTGTCGCGACGCTCTTCTTCGGGTTCGCTGCGGGCGCCGCCGTGAACTGGTACCTCAACAAGGTGGGCTCGCCGCTCGTCGCGGAACTTCGGGGCAGCCTGACGTTCATTTCCTCGATCGTCGGCGACGGGGTCCTGCTTCCCATCGTGAACATGGTGATCGTCGCGTTCCTCCTCCGGGAGCGCGCGCTGATCTCGAACAACGTGTGGGGCATCTCGCTGGTGCTCGGCCTGTGCGTGACCGCGTACTTCCACATCGTGCAGGCGGCGCGTGGGCTGGTGAACTGGACGATGCCCACACCGTGGCACTGGAACATCCTCGGCGTGTGGCACGCGATCTACATGTTCTCGGTTGCGACGCTCGTCTCGATGTTCTTCGTCGTCGTGGCACTCGCGGCGCTCGCCGGGCACGCCCCGTGGGTGGCGCTGGGCATCGTGAGCGCCGGGATCGTGGCGTTCTTCTTCCTGCTGCGGCTGGATTACGCGGCGGTCGAATGGGGCGCGCTGCTCCCCGGCCACGACGAGGACAAGTCCTAGCCCACTGAGGGCCTAGCCCCGGCGTCGCGCCTCCACGGCCGCGTCCACCTCCGCGCGGAACGTGTCCGCACCGAGGCGCAGCAGCCCCAGCGACGCGATGGTAACGAAGTTCGCACCGGCCTCGATGAGGGCGGCAACGCCAGCGGCGTCGGTCGCGGCGTTTCCGCCGATGCCCGCGTGCTTGCCGGCGGTGCGGACGCGCCGGACGACGCCGTCCATCACCCGGCGGACCTCAGCGACTGGCGGGTTGCCGAGGCTCTGTCCGAGGTCGCTCGCGGCGGTGTGGATCACGTCCACGCCCGGCACGGCGAGGATCTCGTCGAGGTTCGCAATCGCCTCGGTCTCCTCGCACATCGGGATGACGAGCAACTGCTCGTTGATCCACTTCGCCGTCTCCACGCGGCCCGCCGCCACGTTGTACTCATGTGCCCGACCGCCCGCCGCGCCCCGGTGGCCTTCCGGGAAGTAGCGCGCGGCGGTGGTCACCGCCTCCGCCTGCGCACGCGTGTTCACGTGCGGCACGATGATGCCCTGGACGCCGCGGTCGAGGTGGCGAAGGATCGTCCCGTCGCTGTGGTCCGGTACGCGGACGATCGGCGTGATGTCGTACGCCTCGGCGGCGCGGACGAGCTGCTCGAGCTCGCTCAGGGTGATTGAGCCGTGCTCGCAGTCGAAGAAGACGAAGTCGTAGCCGATCGCGCCGAGGAGCTCGACCGTCTCCGGCGCGAAGCCGCTGACGATGCCGCCGAAGACGACCTTTCCCTCCGCGAGCTTGGCCTTGGTCGTATTGATGCGCATCGTCTCCCCTTCGCCATGTCCGTTCGGCGCGAGTGTAGCGAGCGCACGCCCTCGACGGGCGGCCGTCCGCTCTGGTACGAAGGGCCCGTAACGCCGCCTGCGGGCGGTCGAGGAGGAACGTCATGCCACCGGAGATTCGCCGCATCGTCACGGGCCACAACGCGCAGGGGAAGGCCATCGTGCTGTACGACGGCATCGTGCCGACCGCGTCGGCGCGACCGGGGGCGCAGCGCGGCTCGCTGTGGTCATCGGTCGGGTTCCCGCTCAACAACGACGGAGCCGAAGACGAGGCGCTGCGCGAAGTCGGCACCACGATCGACGGCGGCACCGTGTTCCGCTTCGTCTCGTTCGAGCCCGGGAACGCCCCGCGGATGCATCGGACAGACTCGACCGACTACGCGATCGTGATGTCCGGCGAGATCGACATGGTGCTCGACGACGACGTCACGGTGCACGTGAAGGCGGGCGATGTCATCGTGCAGCGGGGGACGATCCATAACTGGCTGAACCACGGCACCGAGCCGTGCGTGATCGCCTTCATCCTCATCGCCGCGAAGCCAGTTGAGGTGGGCGGACAGGTTCTCCACGCTCAGGGGTAGGCTGCGTTCCCAGGCGCTCGGTCACGCGTGCGCGGGGGTCTATGATGCGCCGCGGCAGCCGAGGACTTCGATGGCCCGGTGAGCGGAGGTGCCCGCGATGACGAACCTGCCCCAGGCGGCTGTGCGCGCGCCCCGCTTCTTCTACGGCTGGGTCGTCGTGGGGGTCTGCTTCCTCGCGCAATTCGGTGGCACGATCACCGGCACCTACGGGCTTGCGGCGCTCCTCGTGCCGATGTCGCAGGACACCGGCTGGAGCCAGACGCAGATCATCGGCGTGAACCTCCCGGCGTCGATCACGTCCGCGCTCGTGTCGCCGTTCTTCGGGCGGATCGCGGACCGCTACGGCACCCGGGCGCCGATGACGTTCGCGGCGCTTCTCGGTGGCATCACGATCATCTCGATCGCGTGGGTGCATGACCTCTGGGTGTACTACCTCGTCTTCGGACTCGTGAACGGCGTGACCCGCCCGATGGTGCAGGTCATCGGGGTCTCGCAGGGTGTGGCGCACTGGTTCGTGAAGCGACGGGCGCTGGCAGCCGGCATCGTGTCCATCGCGATTCCGATTTCCGGGTTCTTCGGCGTCCCGCTGGCCACCGCGCTCGTGATCCAGTTCGGTTGGCGCGGCACCTGGGTCGTACTCGGCGCGATCCTGATCGTCCTCGTCGCTGCCCCCACGTGGTTCCTCTGGAAGTCGCGGCCCGAGGAGATGGGGCTGCTTCCGGACGGCGAGGTCACCCCTGCGAGTCCCACCGAGTCTGCCGTGGTAGCGGCGCCGAAGGCCCCGGGGCGCTGGGGACGGTTCTCGCATTACCGTACCGAGATCGAATGGGCTCCGAGCGAGGCGATCAAGACGCCGGTCTTCTGGGTGCTGGCGGTCATCCTCCCGATCATCGCGCTGGCCGGGCCGGCGTTCACGACGCTCGTGGTGGCGTTCTTCCGCGGTCGCGGGCTCAGTCCGGCGGCGGCAGCGTTTGCCTCGAGTAGCTTCGTGGTTGGGACGTTCTTCGCGCGCTTCATGTGGGGCTACCTGGGCGCGCGGCTGCACATCCAGTACTGCTACGTCGTGCTCGGACTGATCGCTACGGCGGCCACTACGCTCATCGTGGTCGCTCCCGGCATCCGGATGACGTACGTGTCCGTGGCATTCCTCGGCACCGCCGCGGGCGGCCTGCTCCAGCTGCAGCTGCAGATCTGGCCCGATTACTTCGGCCGGGAAGGCATCGGCACGCTGCGGGGCTACTCCGCGCCCTTCCAGATCCTCGGCACCACGCTCGGCCCGCTGTTCGCCGCCTTCGTCCACGACCGGACCGGTTCCTATGACCGCGCGTTGCTGCTCTACGCGGCGATCAGCGCGGTCTGCGTGGTGATCATGCTGGTCGCCGGTGGCCCACCGAAATATCGCGGGGCCGCTGCGGGCAGCGCGTCGAGCCCCGCGCAGGGCGGTTGACGGGCGCGGACGGGCGTCGCACAGTGCGGCGGGCGGCGCGCATGGGTGCGCGGCCGCGCGGCCGCAATCCGCGTTCGAGCAGGAGGAGGGGAATCGCATGGCCGACTTCACCGAGATCGTGAACATGCACACGCATCTCTGCCGCGATCTGCAGCAGGAGAAGCAGGTGTACCCGCACAAGGGCTGGCCGGACGACTGGTACGTCGGGAGCCCCGACCGAATGATCCCAAACATGAACGCCACGGGCGTGTCCTACATCGTGACGATGAACGTCATGGACACGATCGCCATGGTGGACGCCCGCATCCGTCGCGCTCGCCAGCAGGGCGCATCCGAGGAGGAGATCGCGAAGGCGCGCATCGACCTCAAGGAGGACATGCGGCAGCGCGCGCGCGAAATGAACGACTGGTCGATCGAGGCGCAGAACAAAGAGCCGCGCCTTGTCACCTACATGATGATCGACCCGATCCTCATGGGTGAGACGACGATGGAAGAGTTCGAGCGCTGCGTCGCCCTCGGTGCCAAGGGCGTGAAAGTGCACCCGGACATCTACGAGCACCTGCCCGACCACCCCCTGATGATGCCGATCTACGAGCGGTGCCAGGAGCTCGGGTTGGGCGTGCTGAGCGACAGCCGTAATGGCGAGTTCGGGCAGCCCAACGGCTGGATCCCCGTGCTCAAGACCTTCCCGCACCTGAAGTTCATCATGGCTCACCTCTGCGACGAGATGTGGGACGACCGCATCGACCTCGCCCGCCAGTTCCCCGACAACCTCTGGTTCGACATGTCGAGCGGGCTCGTCGACGAGCACCACCCTGCGGGCGGTCACGGCTGCATGCCGACCACCCAAGCCGTGCGCGTATTCCGCAAGGTTGGGACCGAGCGGATCATGTACGGCTCCGACGGTCGGCCGGGCGGCGACGCGCTGTACGGCGCGCGGCAGGTGCAGGAGCTTCCCTTCACAGACGCCGAGAAGGAGGCGATCCTCGCCGGCAACGCCAAGAAGTTCTTCGGCCTGCCGAACCTCGACTGGAGCAAGATCCAGCGGTAGGTCGAGTCGCACCGTTGATGCTCACCGGGGCCTCCCGCATGCGCGGGGGGCCTCGTGCGCTACGGGAGACGATAGGGGAGCGGCAGTGGAGCCATGGTTCTCGGTCGGGGAGGCGCTCCTCGGCGTGGTGGTCCTGCTGTTCGTGATCCAGGACGTGTTCCGCGTCGTCGTGATGCCGCGCCCGTACTACGGGCGCAGCCTGACGAAGGCGATGCTGCGCACTTCCTGGCGGCTCTGGCGCCGGGTCGCGATCCGACGCACGGACGGCCTACGGCGCGAGGGCGTGCTCGGTATCTTCGGGCAGTTGGGGCTGCTGATCCTCCTCGGCTTCTGGGCTGCGGGACTCACTCTCGGCTACGGACTGATCTTCGACGCGCTCAGGGAGCAGCTGCGACCCGCGCCCGGGAACTTCGGTACCTCTCTCTACGTCGCGGGCGTGTCGCTCCTGACTCTCGGACTCGGTGACATCGTTCCGGTGGGCGGCCCCGCGCGGCTCGTCATGCTGGTGACGGCAGCCTCCGGTCCCGCGCTCATCGGGCTCGTCCTGGCGCTGCTGTTCTCGCTGAACTCCTCGTTCCAGCGCCGCGAGGCGCTCGTCACCACGCTCGACGCGAGCGCTGGGGCCCCGCCCTCCGGCGTGCGGATGCTTGAGACGTACGCGGCGCTTGGCATCGCCGCCGAGCTGCCCGCGATGTTCCGGCTGTGGGAGCTCTGGACGGCCGAGGTGCTCGACAGTCACCTCTCGTATCCGCTTCTCGCGTTCTTCCGCTCCACCCACGACAACGAGTCGTGGATCAGCGCGCTCGGTGCGGTCCTCGACGCCGCGACGCTCACGATCGCCGCCATAGAGGTGCCTGCGGGCAACGCGCAACTGATGTACGACCTCGGCTGTCATGCGGTCGAGGACCTGACGGGCTACTTCGGCCTCGTGCATGAGCGCGACGTCGGCGTTGAGTTCGTGGAGTTCGAGGCCGCGCTGGTGACGCTCGCGGAGGCAGGCCTGCCGGTGATCCTGAGCGATGTCGCGTGGGAGCGGTTCCGCGTGCTCCGGGAGCGCTACGCGGGTGCGCTCAACGTGCTCGCGCGCAACTTCGTCACGCCGCCAGCGCTATGGATCGGCGACCGATCGACGTTGCACGCCGCCGACGCCCGGCTGTAGGCGTCCGCCCAGGCCGAACGCGCTAGCGCGGCGGTGGGGGCGGGCCGCCGCCGGGAGGTCCACCGCCTCCGATGGGCTGAGGCGGTCGGATCGCGGTGCCACGGAAGCACGACACGCTGTACGGGAAGTCGAGCGTCATCACGTAGTGGTACATGGTGACGGTCTGCCCATCGAGGACGATCGGGCTCGTCATCCCGTGGCACTCGTCGAGGTCGGCGGTCGTGATCACGTTGCCGGTCGCGACCCTCGAGCCCGTCAGGGGGTAGCCGTCCAGTGCGAAGCCGATGACGGTCGTCGCGTCGTTCGTCGCGAGGCATTTCGACAGGCCGTGGTAGTGGTACTCGCCTGACTCCTGCGGATGCCCACCGCACGCGTCCTGCACCTCCCACGCGTTCGCGTCACGCCCGCCGGCGTCGAAGGCGTTGAACAGCGGGACGCCATCGATCATGACGCCGGCCTCGCCGCCGACGCAGTTCGCGCCTATGCCCGTCGGGTTGGCGGGGAGGTTGTAGGTGAGCGACTGCGCCTGGATGCGGTTGGGGTTTCGGTCGTAAGCCGCGGCTGGATCGCTCGCCGCGATGGGGAACGTGCCGGTCGTGTGCGTCGGCAGCGCGTTCGTGGTGATCACGCGCCGGTCGCCGGTCACCCGTGACGTGAAGGCGGCGCTGGGCCACGAGACCGCGCCCTGCACGGAGATCTTCTTTGTCGAGGACCACGTGCCGTTGCCGAGGAACCACGGCCCCTGCGCCTGAGCGCCGGCCTGGCCCGCCGGTACGAAGTTCGCACTGCATGAATAGACATAACCCTGCCGTGGGCCCGCAGTCGTGTACCGGCTGTCGCCGACCGGCAGCACGCCGTCCGCGTAGCGGTCGCCGTACGAAGCGGCAGCGCCGGAAGCCCCGGCGGCCGGCACAGACGCGCCCCCCGTGCTCGCTACGCCCCGGGTGAGCGTCACCGCGGTCAGTCCGAGCACCGCTGGCATCTTGCTCCGGAAGGCGTCCTTCAGGAAGGCAGGCCCGCCGACGACGAGCAACTCGAAGCTGCCGGACGTCCCCTGTACCCACACCCCGTCGGCGCTGACCGACTTCGCCGCGGCCTCGAGCTGGTCGGTGGTGCCGCCGCTGAACACGACGTTGGCGAGGCCGCTGGCGGCGTATGGCGGTGCGCTCGTGAAGGTCCCGGCTGGCACCTGCGCGTGCGCCGTCGCGCCGACGTACAGCGTCAGCGCGACCGCGGCCGCGGAGCAGAGCGCGCCGGCGACGACGGCGGTTACGAGGCGGCGGGAGCGATGGAGGAAGTGTCTCGACATGTCGGCCAGTTTGCCACATCGGCCGCGGCCCCCGCCATCGGCGTAGGATGTCGCGCGGTCGGCGCAACGTGCGCCACCACGGACGGGGACGAGGAGATTGCCATGGCCGACTCGATCGCGCGGACGTTCGCACGCTGGGCGGCGAACCTGACGTACGAGGACCTTCCGCCGGTGGTCGTCGACAAGATTAAGTCGCTGATCCTGCTGCACCTGACCGCCGCGGTGATCGGCGCGCAGCGGCCCCAGGCGAAGGAGATCATCCACGCGATCAAGGCCGAGGAGGGGAAGCCCGACGGCGCGACGATCATCTGGGACGGCGGGAAAGTCACGCGCATCGCGGCCACCTACGCAGGCGCCGAGATGATCCACCTGACCGGCCTGATGGACTCCTACCGGATGATCACGCACCCAGGTTGCTCGCTGATCCCGACGGCGATCGCGAATGCCGAGCTCGAAGGCGCCACCCTCAAGCAGATGATCACGGCGCTTGCGGCGGGGTACGAGGTGGGCTGCCGGCTGTCGTACGACTTCGTGCCAGGTACCGCAGCACGCGGGTTCCGGCCTGCGCCGATCTACCACACGATGGGTGCCGCGGTGGTTGCCGGGAAGCTCATGGGGCATGACGAGGCCAAGATGATGGCTACCATCGGCATCGCCGCGAACTGCGCGTCCGGGCTGTACGAGACGGCCACGGAGTCCGTCGGCGGTGGCGAGACGGGGGTGCAGGACCCCAACGCGGCGCGGCAGGGCGTCTTCGCGGCCATGACTGCGCGCGAGGGGCACATCCGCGGGTCGGAGGACATCATCGAGGGCCCGTTCGGGTTCTACAACGCGTTCGTCGGCAACAACCAGGGCAAGCCGAAGTACGTCTTCGATGGCCCCGAGGTCATCGACCTGGCGAGCGTCACGGCGGGTCTCGGCGCGACGTACAAGCTGCTCGAGCTGATGTACCGCATGTACAACACCGGCGGGTACAACCACCCGACCATCAACCTCATGGTCGAGTTGCGGGACCAGCACCACATCGATCCTGCGGCGATCGCGCAGGTCGAGGTCACGATGAACTGGATGGAGTCGATGCGCGCGCCGCACGTGCCGATGTGGCCGACCACACCGCCGCGCGTGGGGACCACACACTACTTCGTCGCGCATGCCGCACTGAACGGCGGGTTCCCGCAGGTGGGCGGCCACACGTTTGGGCCGACCGAGGATCCGACAAAGGACGAGGCGGTCCTCGAGTTCATGCAGACGAAGGTGCAGATCGTCGGCCGTGAGGATTGGCCGATGTTCTCGCCATCGATCACCGTGCTCATGCAGGACGGCACGCGGTACAGCGGCCACTATCCATACGCGCGGATGCAGTGGAACTTCGACGGCCTCGTCGAGCACCTCGAGGACCTGAAGGAGAAGTGGCCGCTCGGCCCGGACGGTCTGCAGGCCCTCGTCGATGCGTGTCGCACCGCCGAGTCCCTCCCGTCCGTGGAGCCGTTGCACGCGCTGACGCGGCCGAAGTAGCGCCGTGTTCACGCCCGCCATTCCGCTGATCGAGGTCGCGGCACGGACGCTGCTGATCTACGTGACCGTCCTCGGCGGGCTCCGCGTCGCCGGCAAGCGCGAGATCGGACAGATGACTCCGTTTGACCTCGTGGTCATCCTGCTCGTCGCCAATGCCGTGCAGAATGCGATGGTCGGGCCAGATACCTCCGTGAGCGGTGGGCTGGTCTCGGCGGCGGTGCTGGTCAGTGCGAACTACGGGCTCTCGGCGCTCCGTGACCGCATTCCGTGGCTGCGCGAAGCGCTCGAGGGCTCGCCGACACTCCTCGTGCACGACGGGGAGATCCTCGACGCGAACCTCGCACGTGAGCACGTCGACGTGGACGAGGTGCTCATGGCGCTGCGGGAGCACGGGCTCGAGGATGTGCGGCAGGTGCGGCTCGCGGTGCTGGAGACCGACGGCTCGATCAGTGTCGTGTCCGCGGCCGGGCCTGAGCCGGAGCGCACGAAGCGCCGAGTGCGGCGCCGGACGCGCCGGTAGGGGTACGCGCGACCGGTTGTGCACAGCTTCACAAACTCCTGCCGCTGACGAGGAGTACCATGCCGCGCGTGGCAGAGCCCGGCCTGCGTCCCGGGGCGCGAAGCGGGCACTGAAGTCTCGAGGGGTGAAGCATGAGCGGACCGCTCTCCGGCCTGCGGTTGCTGGACATTACGCACTACTCGGTCGGGCCCTTCGCCTGCACGCTGCTGGCGCAGATGGGCATGGACGTCGTGAAGATCGAGTCGCCGGAAGGCGACCATCAGTCGCGGACGCCACCGCCGTTCAAGAACGGCATCACGACGACCTATAACGCGATGAACTCCGGCAAGCGCTGCGCGGTCTTCGACCTGCGCGATGAGGCCGTCCGCGAGACGATCTTCGAGCTCGTCAGGCAGTCCGACATCCTCATCGAGAACCACCGCCCGGGTTTCCTCGACCGCCGTGGGCTCGGTTGGGATGATGTGCACAAGCTCAACCCGAGCCTCGTGTACTGCTCCTCGTCCGGATACGGCTCCCGTGGCCCGTACAAGCAGATGGGCAGCGTCGACACGTACGGGCAGGCCGTCTCCGGCTTCGCATCCGTCAGTGGCGTACCCGGCGAACGGCCCGAGGGCGTGAAGGGCGGCGCGCCCGCCGACCTCGGCACCTCGCAGTACATCGTGGCGGGCGTACTCGCCGCGCTGTACCGGCGCGACATGACCGGCATCGGCCAGTTCGTCGACACCTCACAGATGCAGGCCACGAGCGCGCTCTCCGGCGCGCGCGCCAGTGAGTACTTCGTCTCCGGCGAGATCCCCACGCCGATGGGATCGGGCGTGAACAACATCTGCCCGTCGCGCGCCTACAAGGCCGAGGATGGCAAGTACGTCGCCCTCAGCGCCCTGGACGAGCCGACGTGGCAGCGCCTCTGTGCGACGTTGAACCTCGGTCAGCTCGCGAGCGACCCCAAGCTCCAGAGCAACGCGGGCCGGGTGGCGAACCGCGAGATCGTCGACGCGGCCATCGAGGGTGTGATCGCGACGCAGTCCGCGGACCACTGGATCTCGGCGCTCACCGGCCGAGGCGTGCCTGCCGCGCCGTTTATGACGCACAACAACCTGCGCATCAGCGAGCAGGTGCGCGAGCAGGAGATGATCCAGGACGTCGTCAGCCCGTGGGGCCGGATCACCATCGGCGGCATGCCGTGGCGTTTCAGTCGGACCCCTGGCTGGATCCGCCCGGCGCACAAGCCCGGCCAGGACAACGAGGAGATCCTGCGCGAGTTCACGCCGAAGCAGGTGCCCGCGCCGCCCGTCGAGGTCGACGGCAGCGCGGACGGGACGCACGGTCCGCTGGAGGGCCTGCGGGTCGTCGACATCACGCAGGGCTACGTCGGTTACGCCGGCATGTTGATGGCTGACGCGGGTGCGACGGTGATCAAGGTGGAGCCGCCTGAGGGCGACTACCTGCGCAAGCTCGGCGGGGCGTTCGCGGGGGATACCGCCGCCGCGTTCCTCGCCGTCAACCGCAGCAAGCAGAGCGTGCGCCTCGATTGGCAGAACAACCCGGCCGCGCGCGCTGCGCTCGACCGAATGCTGATGCTCGCCGACGTGTTGATCACGGATCTCCAGCCGTCGGTGGCGAAGCAGCACGGCCTTACGGAGGAGGCGCTGCGCCCGTCGCACGGCCGGCTGATCATCACGTCGCTCACGCCGTTCGGCGACACCGGCCCGATCGCGGATCAGCCCGCGACGGAGCTCGAGGTGCAGGCGATGTCTGGCCAGTGGCGCTACCTCGGCGATTACGGCGCGGCCCCGGTCCGCCACGGCCTGCCCATCGGCGCGGTGAACTCCTCGGTCTTTGCGTTCCAGGGCACGCTTGGCGCACTGCACGAGCGCATGCAGAGCGGCAAGGGCCAGAAGGTCGAATGCAGCCAGCTCGGCGCGGAGCTCACGATGCAGAGCATCCTCTGGGCGGCCGAGAGCGAGCCGGACGACTGGGAAGGCCACACCACGGCGATCAAGCGCGAGCCGGCACGCGGATACAAGACGCGCACCGTCTCCATCCTCTGGGGATTCATGGCCGACCAGCCCGCGATGGACGAGTTCTGCAAGCGCCTCGGCTTCACGGAGGAGTTCGCGCGCGGCGACGCGTGGCAGGTCGACAAGGCTCGCCCGATCTTCGAGAAGGCGTTCGAGGATCACGACGCGGACGAGATCATCGGGTGGGTGCGCGAGCTGGGCGGCAACGCCGTCCACTACCACAACTTCGCCACGTTCGCGAAGGATCCGCAGGTGGAGGCGCTGGGCCTCGTGAACACGTACGACTACCCGGGCATCGGCAAGGTCGGCACGATGGGCCTCGCGTGGGAGTTCTCGGCGTCGCCGACGGATCCCGGCCGCCCCCCTCTGCTAGGCGAGCACACGGACGCGGTGCTCAAGGACATCGGCTACTCGGAGGCGGACATCGCCGCGATGGCGTAGTCGACGTCCCGCGAGTGCTAAAGGACGCGGCCGCGGTGAGAACCGCGGCCGCTTCGTGTCTCGTCTGCCGCCGCGTCAGGCCTTCAACCACCTCGGCAGCCACGTGCCGGGGCGGAAGAGCGAGATAGCGATCGTCGTCGAAGGACGGAACGCGAACTCGATGTGGACCGGCCGCCCGCCCGCCCGCATGCGGCTCATCGCCACCATTCGCAGTGCGCCGAGTCCAACCGGAACCAGCAACCAGCCGAGGTGGGCGCTCGGATGCCTCCGTACCTCGTGGAGGATGGCCTCGCCACGCTCGATGAGCGCGCGAATGCCGAGCGCGTCTTCGGCGGCCTCTTCGGCATCATCGTTCTTCAGTGCTCGCGGCATGACGTCCTCCGTGCTCGTGCGGCGGATGGAGGTCGCTGGCCGCGCCACCACTCCGCCGTACTCACGACGCTAGGTGGCGCGCCGTCACGAGGGCGTAACAGGCCTGGGCATGAGTCGGGGGGGCGCCCGCGTGATCGTGCCGGGCGCGGGGCGCGCCGCCTGTCGCCTAGTGTGCGCCCGGCGCGATCCCGTGCTCGCGCTCGAACGCGGCGAGGTCCCGCGCGCGCTCGGCCTCGATGCGACTCGAGGCGATGCCCAGGAAGAACGCGAAGGCGACACCGACGGTGAGCAGGCCGATGCCGGCGGCGAGTGGAAGCAGGTCCATGAGCGTGGTCTCCGTTCGTGCCACGACCCCCGTGGCCGAATCGGAGGATGCCTGTGGGAGTCCACCCCGGAGAACGGACTTTCGTCACATCTCGGGTGGGACTGGGGTGCGGGGCTTGCGCGAAGATTCCCGCCCGCCGCGGCGCGGGTATGATGCGGTGCGATGAACGAGGAATCGCAGGACGCCCCGATCGCGAAGAGCTAGCCGCCCGCTGCGGCCCGCCTCCACGCGCTACCTGAGCCCGGCCCGCGTGAACCCGCGCCTGGCGGATTGTTCTCGATCCCGCTCACGAACGGCCGGGAAGGCCTCGTCTACGTCCCGGACGCGTACCGTCCGGACGCTCCGCTCGCCCTGATCGTCGCCCTTCACGGCGCGGGGGGCAGCGCGCAGCGCGGGATGAACGTCATCGCGCCGCTCGCGGACGAGTACGGCGCAATCGTCTTTGCGCCGCAATCGGGTGGGCCGACGTGGGACATCCTCGTGGGCGGCTTCGGGCCCGACGTGGCCGCCATTGATGCCGCGCTCGTCCAGATCTACGAACGATATGCCATCGACCCCGCGCGTCGCGTCATCAGCGGCTTCTCCGACGGGGCCTCGTACTCGCTCTCGCTCGGGCTCGCCAATGGCGACATCTTCACGCACATCATGGCGTTCTCGCCCGGCTTCGCCGACCCGTGGGGCCTTGTCGGCGACCCGCAGGTCTTCATGTCGCATGGCACCGAAGACAAGACGCTGCCGATCGACGAGGCGAGCCGGTCGATCGTCAGCATCCTGCAGCAGGTGGGCTATCCCGTGTACTACGTCGAGTTCGAGGGCCCGCACAGCGTCCCCGAACCGGTCCTCCGGTCGGGCTACAACTGGCTCTTCGGTCGCAAGGCGCCAGCGCAGGCCTGACCGTCGGAGTTCGGGCCCAGTCATCATCGAGGAGGGAACGCGCATGCGACACGGTCGGCGCAACGCAGAGTCCGGTGGTCGTGTGCCAGGCGTGCTGCGCACGGGCGTCGCACGGGCGGCGTGGCTCGTCGTCGGTTTCAGCACGGTGATTGCTGTGTGCGTCGGGTGTTCGCGGACGCCAGCGGCGCCGACGGCGACCGCCACTCCGCCGCCAGCCGCCACGCTCGTCCCGTCGCCCACGGTCACGACGTCGCTCGCGACATTCGATCCGCCGCCGCTGCTCAAGCTCACCGGGAACGCCTGCGCCGACTGGCCCGCGTTGAAGCAGAGCTCGCTTGGCGTGTTCAACGGTGCCGCTGATGTCATCAGCCGCACCCTGCCCGCTCACATCGCGAATCTGACTGCCTTCGCGGCGGCGGTGCCTGCCGGGCAGAAGGCGGACGCCCGCGTCCTCCTGGACACGTGGACGTCCGCGGGCAAGGAATGGCAGCGCATCGGCTACGACCCGGCGAAACTCGGCACCGACCAGGCCGCGCAGGCGGCTATCCGCGCGCTCAGCGCACCGCCGGTTGCGGACGCGACCGCGCGTCTCGATGGCTGGGCGCTGGCGTGCGCCGCAGGCGGCGCCGCCAAGCCCTGAATCCGCGTGAGCCCGCCCGGCGGACTCCGAAGTACGATGCCTCCGGCAACGCCGAGCTGACGGGAGGACGCATGAGACCCCGCGACCGCATCGACTACAGCGCGTCCATCGACCGCGCGCCGCTCCGGTTCCCGGAGGGCGTCCGGCTCGTCGTGTGGCCGATCGTGAACATCGAGAACTGGGACATCGACGGTCCGATGCCTCGGACCGTGCTGCCGCCGCCCATGGGCGGGAGCCTGCTGCCCGACCTGCCGAACTGGGCGTGGCAGGAGTACGGCATGCGCGTGGGCTTCTGGCGCTTCCTGGAAGCGTTCTCCAGCCGCGGCATCCGCCCGACGCTCTCCATCAACGGCTCCGTGTGCGAGGTCTACCCGCGCGTCGCTGGCGCGGCGCGTGATGCCGGATGGGAGTTCATGGGCCACTCGCACGTGCAGCGGCCGATGCACCTCGTCGAGGATCAGCGGGCTGCCATCCGGCAGACCGTTGAGGTGATCACCGCGTTCACCGGGAAGCGCCCGCGCGGCTGGCTCGGCCCCGGTCTCACGGAAACGTTTGACACGCCCGATTACCTCGCGGCGGAGGGGTTCGAGTACGTCGCGGACTGGGTGCTGGACGACCTGCCGCAGACGATCCGGACGACCTCCGGCCCGCTCGTCACGCTGCCATACAGCGTCGAGTTGAACGACATTCCGATGATGATGGTCCAGCACCACCCGGCGCGGGAGCTCTACGACCGCACGATGGACCAGTTCAACCGCCTCTACCTCGAAGCGGAGCACGGCGCGCGCATCATGGGCATCGCCGTGCACCCGTACATCAGCGGCGTGCCGCATCGCATCGGCTACCTCGAGCGCGCCCTGGACGCGATGGCCTCGCAGCCGGGTGTCGCGTTCTGGAACGGCGAGGAGCTCCTGGACTGGTACCGGGCCACGCCGGAAGGCGCCGCGGCGACTGCGCGATAGGCCGTCGCCGCTCGCGACGGTCGCGCGATTACGGGCGTGGTCTGCTACATTCCGCAGCGGTTCGTGGCGCAGAGGAGGCAGCGACGATGGTGACGCCGGCTACGGCAGACTGGCTCGCTTCGGTTCCCGACGAGGAGCCGATCGAAACTGACATCCCGATCATTGACCCCCACCATCACCTCTATCACCGGCCCGATGGCATCAAGTACGTGCTGGAGGACATCGTCGCGGATGTCGAGGGCAACAACATCCGCCAGACCGTCTTTGTCCAGGCGGGCGCGATGCTTCGTGCCGACGGGCCCGAGGACTTCAAGGTCGTCGGCGAGGTCGAGTGGGTGAACGGCATCGCGGCCGCGAGCGCGAGCGGTCGCTACGGCGACACGCGCATCGCCGCCGGCATCGTCGGCCACGCGAACCTGCTGCTCGGTGAGAACGTGGGCCCGGTCCTGGACGCGCTCATGGCCGCGAGTCCGCGCTTCCGCGGCATCCGCCACAGCGTCGGCTGGACGGACCCGCCGTTCCGGCCGACGACGAACACGCAGCACATGGCGTTCGACAAGACCTACCGGGCCGGCTTCGCGGAGCTCGGGCCGCGCGCGCTCTCGTACGAGGCGTGGCTGTACTACAACCAACTGCACGACCTCGTGGAGCTCGCTGAGGCCTTCCCGGACACGTCGATCATCCTCAACCACATCGGCGGCCCGCTCGGCGTTGGCGCGTGGGAGGGGAAGCTCGACGAGGTCTTCGAGGCCTGGAAGCCGGCGATCGCGGAGGTCGCGACGTGCCAGAACGTCACCGTGAAGGTGGGCGGCATCGGCATGGGCTACCTGAACGGCTTCGGCTGGGAGAAGCGTCCGACGCCGCCGAGCTCCGACGACATGGTGAACGTGAACCGTCGCTGGTTCGAGCACGTGATCGAGTGCTTCGGTCCGGACCGCTGCATGTTCGAGAGCAATTTCCCGCCCGACAAGGCGTCGTCCTCGTACACGGTGCTGTGGAACCACTTCAAGAAGCTGACGAAGGCGTTCACGCCGGACGAGCGCGCGGCGCTGTTCCACGACACCGCGCGGCGCGTCTACCGGCTGCCGCTGCACTAGTCGCGATCGGGCCCCGCGCTTGCGGGGAGGGGGTGCGTATGAAGGTCCTGGTGATGGGCGGCTCGCGGTTCGTGGGTCTGCACGCCGTCCTTGAGCTGGAGAAGCACGGCCACGAGGTCACGGTGTTCAACCGCGGCCAGACGCCGCTGCCGCTGGAGTTCCCCCCCTCCGTGCGGCGCGTGTACGGTGACCGCCACGATCTGGAGGGCATGACCGAGCTCTTCCGCAACGAGGAGTTCGACGCGGTCGTCGACGTGAGCGCGTACTTCCTCGCGGACGTCGAGAGCATGGTGAAGATCTTCAAGGGACGCATCGGGCATTACGTGTTCATGTGCACGCCGGCGATCTACGACCTGCCTCAGCGCCTGCCGCTGCGCGAGGACAACAAGCTCAAGGGCCCGGAGTGGCCTGCGGAGGACTACGGCCGCAACAAGGCGATCTGCGAGGCGTACCTCACGCAGCAGTTCCGCGAGAACGGCTTCCCGTGGAGCAGCATCCGGCTGCCGATCATCATGGGCCCGTACAACACCGCGAAGCAGCGCGAGCAACTGATGTTCCATCGTCTGCTGCAGGGCCGGCCGATCCTCATCCCCGGCGATGGCTCCACGGTGCTGCACAGCAACTACATCCCCGACATGGCGGTGGGGATGCGCAAGATGCTGCTGAACCCGCTGACGTTCGGACAGGCGTATAACGCCGCGATGCAGGAGTACTGGTCCGACGAGTCCTGGGTGGACGCGGTGGCCGAGGTGGTCGGCGTCACGCCGAACAAGATCTTCATGCCGCACGACGTCACCACGGACGCATACAAGGAGTGGGGCTACCAGCCGATCCAGCGGACGCAGGCCGGCCGCATTCCCTGGTACAAGAGCTGCGTGTTCGACATCCAGAAGTACCAGGACCACGTCGGTCACAGGCAGGAGCACACCCTCAAGGGCGCGCTGGCTGAGACCTACGACTGGTTCCGTCGGGACGGCGTCGACAAGACGTTCGAGTGGGACTTCTCCAAGGAAGACGCCACTCTCGCGAAGTTGAAGTAAGGGGCGCGTTCCCCCTCCCCCTTCGAGGGGGAGGGTTGGGTGTGAGGGGGGGCGAGCGGCCCGCGAAGGTCACCAGAACGACGAAGGCCGGGCGTGAGCCCGGCCTTCGTGTGTGTGCGTCCGCGTCGAGGCGCTATGGCTCGCGCGTGAAGATCATCCCGGAACCGCGGAGCAGCGGCGAACCGTCGATGGCGATCGCCGTGTTTGCGTCCTTGATCTGACGCTTGTCGGCGCGGTCGGTCACCTGGCGCACGGCCTCGGCCAGGTGGCCCATGCCGTGCAGGCGGCCCTCCGACAGGCTGCCGCCGAAGGTGTTCACCGGTAGCGAACCTTCGAGCGACACGTTGCCGTTCTGCACGAAGTCGAGCGCCTCGCCCTCGCCGCAGAAGCCAGCGGCCTCGAGCCAGTAGAGCGTCGAGGGGGCGAAGCCGTCGTAGAGCTCGGCGACGTCGATGTCCTTCGGGCCCATGCCGGCGCGCTCGTAGATCTTGCCGACGTGCGGGCGCCCGGCGTCCAGGTAGCTGTCCACCATGTACGTCAGGTACTCGGGGCGGTGGGCCGTGTTCTGGCCGTAGCCCGCGATGTACGCCGGCTTGTTCTTCAGGTCCTTCGCGCGGTCGGCCGTCGTCATGACGATGGCCGTGCAGCCCTCGATCGGCACATCGCAGTCGAAGAGGCACATCGGCTCAGCGATCATGCGCGCGTTGAGGTAGTCCTCCACGCTCATCGGCTGGTTGTAGAAGAACGCGCCCGGGTTCAGGTTCGCGTTGCGGCGGCTGTTGGTGACCAGCGCCGCCATCTTCTCGCGGTTCTGGTGGTACTTGTTCAGGTAGTGGCGGTAGGCGATGGCGTGCGTCTGGTAGCCGTGCACGTGACCGTAGACCGCGCCGAACTGCCCGTCGCCTCCAGCCGAGTAGCTGCGGAACGAGTTGTAGGTGCCCTTCGGGATGTGCATGGCGCGCCAGAACAGCACGTACTTCGCCGCGCCGGAGATGAGCGCGTTCACACCCTCGATCGGGGCGGACGCGATCATGCCGGTCGAGATCTGCGCGTACCACTTGATGTCAGGCGCGAGCCCGCCGTGGTTCATCAAGAACAGCGCGTTGACCAGGTCCTCGCCGTCGCGGCGGCCGGCGCCGGCGAACGGCTGGTCCGGATACGTGCAGATGCCGTCGATGTCCTCGGGCTTGAGGCCCGCATCCTCGATGGCCGCGCGACATGCGTCGAGCGCGAGCGCGCCCAGCGGCGCCTCAGGGCGACGCGTCAACTTCGAGAGGCCGATGCCGACAACGGCGGTCTTGCCTTTGCCTTCCCAGACCATGGAACCCTCCTTGCTGCCCGCGGTTCGTGGCGCGGGAGCGTGTGCCGTGACGGCTTGTTGTTACTTCGCGGGGCGGAACTGCGGGAGCGTCTGGTCCGTGCCTTCGATCTTCTCGAAGAACACTTCCATCGGCATGCCCAGCGTCAGCGAGCCGTCGTCCGCACCGGGCAGGTACCCGAGGAAGAGCAGCTTCGGCTGCTCGTCGAGCTCAACGAGGACGGTGCGGTAGGGCACGCGGTCCTCGAAGCCGGTGATGGACTGCATGTGCATCACCTCGTACGAGTAGAGCTTGCCCTTGCCAGACACCGGCTCCCACTTCAGGTCGAAGGAGTGGCACTCGTTGCAGATGATGCGCGGCGGGTGCGAGTAGAACCCGCACTGCTGGCACCGCTGGGCCATGAGGCGCCCTTCGGCGACCGCGTCCCAGAACGGCTGCGTCAGTTCGTCCGGTTGGGGGACGACTCGACGTGGGCTGTCAGTGGTCATTGGTTCTTCCTACCCTCCATACACGGACGTTATTACCACACTGGAGCGCCTGCGGCGCTAGATGACGCCCTGCTCCTTGAGTGAGGCGATCTCGTCGGGCTTGAAGCCCAGCAGATCGCCGTAGACGTAGTCGGCGTGCTCGTTCACCGTCGACGCACGTCCGCCGTTGAAGACCGGCGTGCGCGACAGCTTCGGGGGGTACGCCTCGATGTCGAACGTGCCGACCTCCGGGTGCGAGGTGACCGGGTAGATCTCCCGGTGACGGAGCTGCTCGTCGTATTCCACGCGGTCCTCGGCGCCCTGCACCGCGGCCGCGACGACACCGGCCTGCTGGAGCCGCGTCATGATGTCGTACCGGCGCCGCGGGGCGGTCCACGTCGAGATGATCTCGTCGAGCACGTCCTGGTTCGCGTAGCGGTCCGCCATCGTCACGAAGCGCGGGTCAGACAGCAGCTCCGGCTTGCCCATGACCGCGACGAGCGACTCCCACTGCTGCTGCGTGGGCGCTGCGATGAACACCCACCAGTCCTGTCCCTGCCGGTCGATGCCGGCGGTGCGGTACGTGTTGTGCGGCGCGATCGCGGGCCACTCGGAGTGGTTGCCGGGCGGGAAGTTCGGGCGGCGCGTCGGCCGGCCGTTCACCTGGTAGTCGAGGAAGTACGGGCCGAGGAGCGCCATGGCGGCCTCCGTAACGGCGAAGTCCACGTACAGGCCGCGGCCGGTCCGCTTGGCCTGCAGGAGGCCCATCATGAGGCCCAGACCGGCCATCCAGCCGCCCGTCACGTCCATGT
The DNA here is from genome assembly GCA_903917615.1 of uncultured Chloroflexota bacterium. Taxonomy (GTDB): domain Bacteria; phylum Chloroflexota; class Dehalococcoidia; order UBA2979; family UBA2979; genus SHYQ01. The sequence continues at coordinate 64,343 of CAIXBH010000172.1, forward strand.
ACGAGTAGCCCCAGCCTGCGGGTGGCTTGCCGGGCAGGCCGGAGGTGAACGTGAGACCGCTGGAGGCCTGCGCAGACGGGCCATAGGTGCGGAACTCGCCCCACTCGCCCTTGTGGCCGAAGCCCGAGGTGCTCAGGTACACGAGCTTTGGGTTGACCTCGTGCAGGTGGTCCCAGCCCATGCCCCAGGAGTCCAGTACGCCGCCGCTGAAGTTCTCGCAGAGCCCGTCGCTGATCTCGATCAGCTGCTCCAGGATGCGCTTGCCCTCGGGGTGGCGGGTGTTGAGCGTCACGCCGAGCTTCCCGCGGTGCAGGTGGCTGTAGTTCGGCGTCGTGTAGTACGGCGGCGAGTCCGGCGCGTCGCGGAACTCGGTCTGTCCGGCCGCTGCGGTCCCCGCGGTCTTGCGGAAGTCGAAGCGGTGGTCGTCGGGCCGGTGCGGCGGCTCGATGTGGATGACCTCGGCGCCGTAGGGGGTGAGCATGCGCGCTTCCCACGGGCCGACCGTCTTCCAGGTCAGGTCGATGATGCGGGTGCCGTTCAGGAACCCCTTCGGCTGATCCCAGTTGTTCATCGCACCACCTCCGTTGCCGCCAGTGCATCCACCTCGGAGCCCGTCAGGCCGAGATCGCCGGTCAGGATCGCGCGCGTGTGTTCGCCGAGGTGCGGCGCGCGCCGCTTCGGCATCGAGCCCAGGTCGTCGTTCGAGTAGAGCCCGCGCGGGTAGAGGATCGTCTTCCCGATCTCCTCGTGCTCGATCGGTGCCCAGTAGGCGCGCTGCTTGTAGTGCTCGTAGTCCAGGTTGTCCTCGGGTGCGTGGACGGCGGCCCAGGCGAGGCCGAGCCCCTGGCCGCGGATGAACGCCTCGTGCGCGGGCACTTTCGCGAGCAGCCGGTGGATGCCCGCATGGATCTCGTTGCTGTGGCGCAACTGCGTCGCGCGGTAGAAGTCGTCGTTGTACTTCTCGTCGGCGAGGTCCTCCGCGACGCCGACTTCCTTCATCCAGTTCACCAGCTGCACCCACGTGTGATTCGTGAGTCCCGGCGTGGAGACCTGGATGTAGTTGCCGTCGGCACAGAGCACCTGAGTCGTCGGACGGTAGGTCGGCGCCGCGTGCTGGCCCGTCTGCCGGAGGTACGGCGCGTTGTACCAGAGCCAGTTCGGCACGGCGCTCTCCGTGCTCGTGCCGACGATGTCGTGGATCGAGAGGTCGAGCATCTGTCCCAGGCCGCTCGTCATCCGCTCGAAGAGCGCTGCAGTGATGGTGTGCAGCGTCACGACGTTCGACATGTTGTACGCGTGATTCCGCTGCCCGCCGATGGGCGTCTCGTGCGGGTCGCTGTAGCCGCTGCTGCCCATCGGCCCGCCGAGCGCGAGGTGGGCGGCGTCGGTCATCTCGTACATCGCCCACGGCCCGTCCTGGCCGAAGTCCGTGATCGACGTGTAGATGAGGCCCGGGTTCAGCGCCGCAACCGACTCGTAGTCGAGGCCGAACTCGCGGAGCGTGCCCGGCTTCGTGCTCTCGACGAAGATGTCAGCTGACTCGAGGAGGCGCCGAACGAGGTCCTGCCCCGGCTTGCGGGTGATATCGACCGCGATGCTCTCCTTGCTGGTGTTGTAGAACCAGTAGTCGAGGCAGCGATTCGGATCTTCCTGGTCATCGACGAAGGGGCCGATCCAGCGCCCGGGGCTGCCCGTCACCGGCTCGACCTGGATGACACGCGCGCCAGAGTCGGCGAGCAACTTCCCGATGAACTGGTTTCGCCGGTCGGCGAGCTCGACGACCGTGAAGCCTTCGAACACCTGCGCCATGGATGTCCCCTCCCGCTATGCAACTCGGCACAAGGGGCCGGTCACCCGCCGGCCCCTCGCGCGATCCCAATGGTCATGCCCGGGCGTGGAGACGGCCATACGGCCGGCCACGCGGCGGGGCTAGCGCGTGCCGCGCAGGCGCGGGTCGAGGACGTCCCGGAGGGCGTCGCCGAACATGTTCACGCCGAACACGACGAGGCTCAGCGCGATCGCGGGACCCCAGAGCAGCCAGGGGGCGGCGAACATGTACGCGCGGCCCTCGACCGAGAGCATGCCGCCCCACGAGGGGGCCGGCGGCTGAATGCCGTATCCGAGGAAGCTCAGGGTCGCCTCGGCGAGGATGAACTCGCCGAAGCCGAGGGACACGATGACGATGATCGGCGACACGATGTTCGGCAGGATGTGCCGGATCATGATGCGCGCGTCATCTGCACCGAGGGCCCTCGCCGCTGTGACGTATTCGCTGTTCGAGATCTGCATCGTCGAACCGCGCATGACGCGCGAACTCGAGATCGCACGTGGCAGGGCCAGCGCGATGATCACGTTCACCAGGCTCCCACCCAGCACCACCATGATCGCGATGAGCAGGATGATGCCCGGGATCGCCTGCACCGCGTCCACGACGCGCTGGACGATGTAGTCGAACAGCCCGCGGAAGTACGCGCTCATGATCCCGATCACGATGCCCGGGATGAGCGCCAGGAACGAAGCCCCGAGGCCGACGAAGAGCGACACCCGTGCTCCGTAGACGAGGCGGGAGAACACGTCGCGCCCGAACTGGTCAGTCCCCGCCAGGTGGTCAGCCCCAGGCGGCAGCAGGACCGACGTCTGGTCGGTCGCCAGCGGATCGAAATGCGCGATGACCGGCGCGAAGATCGCCGTCACCACCAGCAGCAGTGTCATCGCCGCGCCGAAGGCGCCGAACGGCTTGCGAGACACGAACTTCCAGAGCTCGTGCAGGAAGCCGCGATTCTTCCGGTCGACGCCACGGGCGTTGCCCGTGCTGATTGCGGTTTCACGCGCCATGGTGGATCACCATCCCTCGTCTCGTGAAGCGTCCGTCAGATGCCGGTGGCATGAGGGAGGTCACGAGTAGCGAATCCGCGGGTCGAGGAAGCCGTATGACAGGTCCACGGCGAGGTTCGTGATCATCACGAAGAAGCCGACGGAGACGACGACGCCCTGAATGATCGGGTAGTCGCGCGCCGTGATCGCATCGAGCAGCAGGCGGCCGATGCCGGGGAGCGCGAAGAGGCTCTCCGTGACGACCGACCCACCGATGAGCGCTGAGAGCTGCAGGCCGAGGAGCGTCACCACCGGGATGAGCGCGTTCTTCAGGCCGTGGCGGACGATCACGGTGAAACTCGTCAGGCCCTTGGACTTGGCGGTGCGGATGTAGTCCTGCTGCATGATGTCGAGCATGGTCGTGCGCATCATGCGCGCGATGCTCGCCGACAGCCGCAGTCCCAGCACGCCGGCCGCGGGCAGCACGATCGTCATGTTGATCACGGGGTCTTCAAGGAAGCTCTTGTACTGGAACGGGATCGCCGTCTGCCACCACAGCGCGGGTAGGACGACGATTGCCTGAGCGACCACGAAGTTCGGCAGGCTGATGCCTGCAATCGACATGCTCCGCAGGCCGTAGTCGAGCGGCGAATCCTGCTTCACAGCAGAGATCACGCCGAGCGGGATCGAGATCAGCACCGACACGAGGATCGCGACTGCCGCCACCTCGCCGGTGACCGACGCGCGGTCGATCACCATCGTCGAGACCGACCGACCGTCCCACAGCGAGTTCCCGAGGTCGCCGTGGGAGACACCCAGCACGTACTCGCCGTACTGCTGCGGCAGCGACTTGTTGAGTCCCAGTCGCTCGCTCACCTGCGCCCGCATGGCGGGCGTCACCTGTGCACTGCTGCCGGTGAGCATGAGGTCAATGATGTTGCCGGGGAGGAAGCGTGTCAGCGAGACGACGATGAAGAGCATCACCAGCATCGTCGGGATCATGGCGAGCAGGCGGCGCGCGGCGTACCTGGCCATCGATTACCTCCGGTTCGCACCCACGCCGGCCGTTGCCGGCGTGGCTCCGAGCGGAGGTGAGCCGCTCGGAGCCTCGCGGATGTGGACGCTAGACGCTGTAAGTGTTCGACATCTTGTAGCCGGTGACGCGGGTCGAGGCCCACGGGCCGGTGATCGTGTCGAACCCGCCCAGCGTCGGCTGGACGTAGTACTTCGCGGGGACCGCGTAGAGCACCAGGTTCGGGAGCCATTCGTCCACGTACTTCTGCTGGTACGTGTCGAGCAGCGCCTTCCGCTTCTCGAAGTCGAGTTCGGCCAGCGACTTCTCGACGAGCGCGTCGAGGTCCTTGTTGCTGAACCCGCCATAGTTGCGGCTGCCCTTGGTGTGGGTGTGCGCGTACGCCTCGAGCGCGGCGTCCGGGAACATCGTGCTGTCGTTCGAGATCATCTGGAAGTCGTTGCCGGCCTGATGCTTGTCGAACGTCGCGGAGTCCGGATCCTGCTTCAGCGTCATCTTCATCGCGGGGAAGGTCTTCTGCATCTGGGCCTGGAAGCGGACCGAATTCTCGCGGTCGTCTGCCTTGACCTTGTTCAGCAGGTCGATGGAGATTCCGGCACCCTTGTCGAAGCCGGCAGCTGTCATCAGCTTGTTGGCCTCCGCGATGTCCTTGTCCTTCGTGGCAGGGTTGAAGCCGGCGAGCGTCTTCACCTTGTCCTCGGACCAGGCCTCCGGGAAGCCCGGGTGCATCGCGGCGAGGTAGCCCCAGCCGCCGCCCTCGCCGTAGTAGCCGTTCCCCAGTTCCTTGTAGTCGATCGCCAGCGACAGGGCCTTGCGCACGCGGAAGTCCTGGAAGAACTGAATCTTCATGCTGGGACGGAAGTACATGTAGTTGATGTTGAGGAACTGGTAGAGCAGGGCATCCGGCCGAGCGGCGCCGATCGTCTTCTGATCCTGCGCGGTCGGGGAGGCCATGATCGCGATCTGGCGGCTCAGGAACGCCGCGAGCTGGGTCGCGTGGTCCGGCATCTGGATCAGGACGAACTTGTCGAAGTGCGGCTGGTCCTTGCGCCAGTAGTCCGGGTTCTTCTGGAACACGTTCTGGACGCCCGGCTTGTCCTCCGGGCTCATCTGCCACGCGGAGATGCCACCGAACTTCTGGTTGTCCTTGAAGCCGACCTCCACGATGCCCTTCGGCATCCAGAGGCTGCGGATTTCCGTGAGACCGGTGAAGAAGGTGCTGGTCGGCTGCGTCATCGTCACGCGGACGGTGTTCGCGTCGGTGGCCTCGACCTTGCTCATCCCGACGAGCGTGGAGGCGCGCTGGAACGAGGCGAGCGGGAGCTTCTCCGCCTCCGCGGTGTTGCCGGCGGTGCGGTTGATGTTGAACACCGCGTCTTCGGCATTGAAGTCACGGCCGTTCCACGGCGCCTTGTTCTGGATCTTGATGCCCTTGCGAACCTTCAGGGTGAGGTGCGTCGGGTCGGTGACTTCCCACGACTCGATGATGTTGCCGCGGATCTTGCCGGTCCACTCGTCCATCTCAAGCCCGCGCTCGCCGATGACGGACCACTCCGAAGCCGAGACCGCGGTGTGCGCGTCGTGCTCCGTGTAGGTCTCGGTCGCGGCGATGGTGACGGTGCCGCCGTTCTTGGGCGTGCCCTGGACCACGGGGTTGAAGGGATGGGTGATCTTCGCCGACGCGCCCTCGGTCGCGCCCGCGGGAAGGGGCGCGTTGTTGGCGGCCTTCTGAGCCGCGGCGGGAGCCTTCGCGCTGCTGCACCCGATCAGCGCGGCCGCTGCCAGCCCCATCCCCATCGCCGAACCGGCGCCGATCAGGCGGCGCCGAGAGACGCGCTGATTCACCTGTCCCCAGTACCCGAGATCCGTCATGTTCCCTCCGGTGATTCCCCTGCCGACGGATCGCCGCCGGCCACAGTTCCTGCTGCGCGCAACACGCGACAGAAAACGACTGTGTTATATGGCCGCCCGTGTAGCGCGTCAATGATTACACCTGCGCCGACGTTCGCCGCGGCCCCCCGCTCGTCCGGCGGAACGCCCGCGCGCGCGGGGGGTGGCGAGCAACGGTGGGCTGGACGAAGCAGTGCTCGTCTCCGGGGCCACGCGTCGTTCGGAGGACAACGGGCGTGCTATAAATCCCGGCAAGTTGAGGCGTGCAGTCGGTATCCGTCATGACGGCCGACCGACGCCGAACCCGGCGGGGCGCCGCGACACCGATCGCGCGGCAGCGCCTATCCTCGATGCCTTCGAGGGGCGGGCGCCTGGAGGGGGAGCGGATGCCTAAGGTCTTCGATGGCTACACCGTTGTCGAGATTGCCGACCGACGGAATCAGTTCATCGGGAAACTGATGTCGGACTCGGGTGCCCGGGTCATTCAGATCGAGCCCGTCGCCGGCAGCCCCGGGCGCTGGGTCGGGCCGTTCGTGAAGGACATCGAGGATCCGGATAAGAGCCTCGACTACTGGTGGTACAACACCGGCAAGGAGAGCCTCGCTGTCGACATCACCCGGAAGCCGGGGCAGGACCTTGTCCGCCGCCTCGTCGCTTCGGCCGATGTGTTCATCGAGAGCACCAAGCCTGGCAGTCTGAAGGAGTACGGTCTCGACTACGAGACGCTGTCGGCGGAGAACGCGCAGCTCATCTACGCCTCGCTGACCGACTTCGGCCAGGACGGCCCGTGGGTGGACTTCGTGATGAACGACGCCGCCCACATGGCGCTCGGCGGCCCGATGGGCAACAGCGGCTACTCCGACCTGCACGAGGCGCCGATGGGTGGGCACGGCCACCAGGCGTACAACATGTCCTCGATCGTGATGCTGCACACGATCACGTGCGCGCTCTTCGAGCGCCTCGGGAGTGGGCTGGGCCAGTTCCTCGACGTATCGATCCACGAGTGCACGTCGATCAGCACGGAGCGCGCGGTGTCGTACTGGCTCTGGTACGCGGAGCCGTTCCTGCGCCAGACCGGACAGCACGCTGCGCCGACCTACCGCCCGAGTCAGCAGATGCCGACCGCGGACGGCAAGTTCGTGCAGGGCACGGCGGGCCGCCTCGGCGACACCTCGTGGGCGATCCTCGTCGAGGCGATGACCGCGGCCGGGGTTGCCGGCGAGCTCGCCGACGAGAAGTACTACGACCCGTTCGTGCGCGCCGAGGCGTACCGCCACGGCAGCGAGATCATCGAGGGCGTCCGCCGGCTCGTGGCGGCGCTGCCGGCCGAGGAGGCGTTCCACAAGGGCCAGGAACTCGGCCTGCCGTGGGCGGTCGTGCACGCGCCC
>CAIXBH010000173.1 GCA_903917615.1 uncultured Chloroflexota bacterium
CGGCATCGCCACGGCGACGCGGCAAATCGTCCGCGCCGTCGAGGGCTACGACGTTGCCGTCACCTGCACGCGCAAGACGACGCCCGGCCTGCGCGCGCTGGAGCGCTACGCCGTGCGCACGGGCGGCGCGCACAACCACCGCAACACGCTCGAAGACGGGGTGCTGATCAAGGACAACCACATCGAGGCCGCCGCGCTGCGCGGCGTCTCGCCGGGTGACCTCATCACCGAGGTGCGCGGCCGCGTGTCGCACATGGTGAAGATCGAGGTCGAGGCCGACACGCCGCACCTCGCGCGCGCGGCGGCGATGGGCGGCGCGGATGTCGTGCTCCTCGACAACATGCCGCCGGACATGATGCGTGCGATCGTCAGCGAACTGCGCGAGCGCCCCGAGACGAAGCACGTGCTGTTCGAGGCGTCCGGCGGGATCCGCATCGATACCATCGCCGCGGTGGCCGCGACGGGCGTGGACCTCATCTCCGTCGGGGCGCTGACGCACTCTGCCGCGGCCCTCGACATCTCGCTCGACGTGCGTCCCGCCTGACCTTGGCCACACAGGTCATCGTCATCTCGGGCCCGCCCGGCGCCGGCAAGACCTCGGTCGCGGAGGCGCTGATCGAGCGCTTCGACCGCATGCTCCTCGTCGAGGTCGAAGAGCTGCGCGCGATGGTGCGCGCGGGCTACCGCGACCCGTGGGCAGGCGACCGCCAGGCCGCGGAACAACTGGAGATGGCGGTCCGCAACGCCTGCGCGCTCGCGCGAGAGAGCACGGCGATGCGCTACGCGGTGATCATCGTGGACGTTGTGCACCCCTCGGAGGCGGCGCGCTACCGCGAGCTCCTGGCGCCGCTCGCGCCGGAGTCCCCCGCGCACCTCGTGACCCTGCTCCCACGCCTCGAGGTCGCACTGGAGCGCGACGCTCCGCGCGGCGAGAACTCGATCCCCGATCGCGTACGCGCGGTGCACGAGGAACTCACCGCCGCGCGCGCAGAACTGCCGGGTGTGATCCTCGACACCTCGGACGATGCCAACGCGCGCATCAGCGCCGATCGCGTGCAGGACGCCGTCGCGCGGGGGCTCGCGCTGCTGGGGTAGCGGAACCCGGCGGCCGCGTCGCACCCGCCACAAGACCCGACCGCAGCGCCCACATCTCGAGGAAGCGCTCGAAGGCGCGCGTCGCCGGCGCCGCATCGCCCGTCGCGAGGACATCGATCAACAGCCCGCGCGTGACCGCGACGCCGAGGCGCAACTCGTCCTCGTCGACGGGCGCCCCGAGGCGTCCGCTGATCTCGCGACTGAGGGCGATCCACGGGTCGGTGAGCCCCTTACCGCCGGTGAGCGCGACGCACTCGAAGAACAGACGGACGAAGGGCCGCATCTCCACTGCGACCGTCCGCTCCCAGAGCGCGCGAGAGAGATCCACGGGGTCGGCGATCTGCGCCGACAGCTCGGCGAGGAGGTCGCGCTGCGCGGCCTCGACCGTCTCGACGATGGCGGTGACGAGGCCTGCCCGCGAACCGAAGTGGTAGTTGAGCATGCGGTGGCTGCTGCCGATGGCGGTCGCGACGTCCCGGAGACTGCGATCGGCGAGCCCGTGCGCGCTGACCTCCACGAGAATCCGCTGCAGCAACTGTGACCGGGCTTCGTCCATCCCACCCCCTTGACGCGCCAACTGTACCACTTGGTACAATCGGTAGGCAAACGGAAGGGACGAGGGGATGAGGATCCAGCACAGCATCGACATCGACGCGCCGACCGAGCGCGTGTGGGCGCTGACGATCGACGTGGAGACGTGGCCAACGCTGACGCCGACCATCACGAGCGTCGAACGGCTGGACGCGGGGGCGATGGCCGTCGGGTCGCAGGCGCGAATCAAGCAGCCCGCCCAGGGCGCGAAGATCTGGACCGTGACCCGGCTCGAGCCCGGGCGGCACTTCGAGTGGGTGACCCGGCTGATGGGAACGACGATGACCGGCCGTCACGAGCTCTCCCCGCGCGACACCGGAACAAGGAACACCCTCACCGTCGACATCGAGGGGCTGCTCGCTCCGGTGCTCGGGCTCCTGTTGCGCGCGCCGATCTACAACGCGATCGCGAAGGAGAACGAGGGGTTCAAGCGCGCAGCGGAACAACGGCACGCTGCTACGGCGTCGCAGGCGAACTCGTAACGGCCCGCGTAACGCGAGGGCCGTCCGAAGCGTGCCTACACTGAGGCCACGCTCGAAGGCGAAGTCCTTCCCGCGGGAGGAGCCTCAGATGGCAGCGACGCCGACGCCCGTGGCAGCGACACCGAACGGTGGGCACGCGCTCGAGCCGCATCGTGGCTCGGTCGCGGGACGCCTGAACTGGCTGCGAGCCGGGGTGCTCGGCGCCAACGACGGGATCATCTCCATCGCCGGCCTGGTGATCGGTGTGGCCGCCGCGACAGCCGGCCGGACCGAGATCGCGACTGCGGGCGTGGCGGGGCTCGTCGCGGGCGCGGTCTCGATGGCGCTGGGCGAGTACGTCTCGGTCAGCAGTCAGCGAGACACGGAGCGCGCGCTGATCGAGCGGGAACGAAACGAACTGGCGACGATGCCGGAGGCCGAGCTCGCCGAGCTGGTCGGACTGCTCCAGGCGCGCGGCCTGAGCGCAGCCAGCGCGGAGACCACCGCACGTGAACTGACGAAGCACGACGCGCTCAGGGCGCACCTGAGCTTCGAGCTGGGGATCGACGGAGAAGAACTCTCGAATCCGTGGGTCGCGGCCGGCTCGTCGGCGGTGGCGTTCGCGAGCGGAGCGATCGCGCCGCTGATCGCGATCCTCGTGCTGCCCGCCTCGCTACGGATCACCGTGACGTTCATGGCAGTCCTCGTCGCGCTCGTCGCCACGGGCTGGCTGAGCGCGCACCTCGGCGACGCCCCGAAGCGCACCGCGATCCTCCGACTCGTGGTCGGAGGCGCGCTCGCGATGGCCGTCACCTTCGGTATCGGGTACCTGTTCGGGGCCGCGACCGCCTGACCCGCCACGCGCCGAGGTCACGACGCTCCCCGCCCCCGTCCGTGTGCGACCTACGTTCGCGCGAACACGTCGATCGAGATCTCGACGGCCGGTGTCGTCCCCGTGTTCTCGAGCCAGTGCATGGTGTTCTTGTCCTCGGGCCAGCCCACGCCAGGCCCATACTCTCGCGCCACGCCATCCCGGTGGTCGGTGATCGTGCCCTCGAGGATGTAGACGAGGCCCGGTCGACCGATGTGGTCGTGAAGCGGACCGAGGACCCCACCGGGTTCGATGGTCACGATGCGCATGCGCAGTTCGCGCCCTGCCAAGCCCTCGATCTCGGGACCGAGGTCAACCGTCGCAAGCTGGCGCACGGTGACGCCCTTCGTCTCCGGTGCTTCTTGTTCGGATGTCACCGCGTCACCTTTCGCTCCGTCTGTCCCATACATCCGCGGCGCTCCATCGGTCACGGGATAGACAGGCTCCCCCACCCGCGTCGCTGTCAGCTCCGCCGCGGCCGGTCCAGGTCCGCGCTGTCTAGCAGGATCGTCACCGGGCCGTCGTTCACGGCGTCGACGACCATGTGCGCGCCGAAGCGGCCCTCGGCGACGCGCAGGCTGCGCGCGCGGAGCGCCGTTGCGACGGCCTCGATGAGCGGCGCGGCGACCTCGGGGCGAGCGGCGTCGGTGAAGTCCGGGCGGCGGCCGCGCCGCGTATCGGCGTAGAGCGTGAACTGGGAGACGAGGAGCACCGCGCCGCCGGCCTCCTCGAGGGAACGATCGAGGAAGCCGTTCGGGCCGGGAAAGAGGCGGAGTTCCGCGAGTTTGCGCGCCATCCACTCGACCTCGGTCGAGGCATCGTCCGGGCCAATCGCGAGGTAGATGAGGAGGCCGTCGTCGATGGCGCCGGTCTCGACGTCATCGACAGTCACGCGCGCACGCAGGACGCGCTGGACCACGGCACGCATGGGAAGTCGGGTCGCGGGGCTAGTCGGCGGCTGAAGGTGTCTCGTGCGACGTCGAGGGATTGGGCGCCTCGACCGGGGGCGTCTTGGAGCGCGCGGAGGAGTCAGGCTCCTTGGAGGGGCGCGGGCCGGGGCCGCTCTTGCCGGAGGTCTTGTAGAAGCCGGAGCCCTTAAAGATCACGGTAGGCGGGGTCAACTGGCGCTGGGCAGGCTTCCCGCATTTCGGGCACGCCTGGCTCGAGGGCGAGCCGAACGGCTCCTGCACCTCGTACTTGTGACCGGCTTCGCAGCGGTAGTCGTACCTCGGCACGTGTCGCACTCCCCCGTCGGCAGGCTGGGCCGGTTGCCCACCCCGCAACGCTACTCGTTATGCAAAGTCGAGAGGTGCAGGTTAGTGTACGAACCTCCCCGCCCTTCGACAATCACCCCCGCCGGCGCCCCCGCTCGGAACTCGGACGGTGCCCCAGCTGCCACCCGAACCACGTCCGGGAAGCGCCTGAGGCCGGGAGGGTGCGCGAGGCCGCCACGCCTGCCATACTGGCGAGACCGCCTTCCGGCCACGCCGGCAGGCCCACACCGAACCGCCGAGGCCCTGCCCGCGCATCCAGCGCTGGTAAATCTATGCCCCGGCAGCGCAGATACGAAGGAGTCAGATATGGCCGCTGGGGTCACCATGCGCCAAATGCTCGAGGCCGGAGTGCACTTCGGCCACCAGACGCGGCGCTGGAATCCGCACATGCGCCGGTTCATCTTCACCGAGCGCAACGGCATCCACATCCTGGACCTCGCCCAGACCGTCCAGCGCCTCGACAACGCACTCGAGAAGGTGCGCGAGGTCGTGTCGGCGGGTGACCAGGTGCTGTTCGTCGGCACGAAGAAGCAGGCCCGGGGCATCCTGGAGCAGGAGGCCATGCGCGCCGGCATGCCGTTCGTGAACAACCGCTGGCTCGGCGGCACGCTCACCAACTTCATCACCATCACGCGCCGCATCGACCACTTCAAGCAGCTCGAAGAGCGCATGCAGCGCGGCGACGAGGCGCTGGAGGCCGAGGGCTTCACCAAGCGCGAGCGCATGGTGCTCCAGAAGGAGTACGAGAAGCTCGCTCGCTCGTTCAGCGGCCTGCGCAACATGACCCGCCTGCCGGGCCTGATCTTCATCGTCGACCCGTCGATGGAGGAGAACGCGGTGCGCGAGGCGAATCGCGCCGGCATCCCGATCATCGCGATGTGCGACACGAACGCGGACCCGGACCTGATCCAGTTCCCGATCCCCTCGAACGACGACGCGATCCGCGCCATCCAGCTCATGACCGCCCGCATTGCGGACGCGACGCTGGAGGGTGTGGCGGTCGGCGAGGTGGAGCAGCAGTTCCAGGCCGTCGCGGTTGGTGCGCCGGCCGGCGACGCCGCTGCCGAGGACGAGCCGCAGCAGTAACCCCGGGGCCGCAGGGCCCCACGAAGACACGCATTCATCGGGCGTCCGGCATCCGGGCGCCCGCGCGCGAAGAGGACGAGATGGCAGAGATCACCACCGCAGACGTGAAGCGCCTCCGCGAGGAGACGAACGCGGGCGTCATGGACGCCAAGCGCGCACTCGAGGAAGCCGACGGCAACTTCGACAAGGCGAAGGGCATCCTCCGCGAGCGCGGCATCGCCGCTGCCGCGAAGCGCTCCGACCGCGCCACCAATCAGGGCGTCGTGGAGACCTACTCGCACGGCGGCCGCGTGGGCGTGATCGTCGAGATCCAGTGCGAGACGGACTTCGTCGCGCGCACGGAGACGTTCCGCACGCTGGCGCACGACATCGCGATGCAGATCGCCGCGATGAACCCGCTGGGCCTGACGGTGGACGACGTCCCGGCGGAGCACAACGGCACCGTCGAGGAGAACGCGCTGCTGACGCAGGCGTTCATCAAGGACGGTGCCCGCACCATCCAGGACCTCGTCTCCGACGCCGTCGCGGCGACGGGCGAGAACATTCGCGTGGCGCGCTTCGCGCGATTCGAGCTGGGCGCGTAAGCACCC
>CAIXBH010000174.1 GCA_903917615.1 uncultured Chloroflexota bacterium
AGGGGAGTCAGAATCAGAAATGACATTGGGGCGCTCCGCGCCCCAACCCCCGGGGGAACGGAGCGAGCACGTGTCGTCAGTCTCGACCGACGGCCACTACGACCTCGTGGTCGTCGGTTCCGGGCTCGCAGGGTTGTTCGCCGCGCTGAAGGCGCGCGAACACGGCGCGAGCGTGCTCGTCATTACCAAGGGCGCGATCGACGAGGGCAGCACGAAGTACGCGCAGGGAGGCATCGCCGTCGCGCTCGGCGCGGACGACTCGCCCGCCGACCACCTCCGCGACACGATCGACGCCGGCGCCGGGCTCGTCGACGAGGAGGCCGCGCGCATCCTCTGCTTCGAGGCGCCCGATCGCGTCGATGACCTCGTGCAGTGGGGGGTGCCGTTCGACCGCGTCGATGGCGCGATCACGCTCGGCCGCGAGGCGGCGCACTCGGCATCGCGCATCGTGCACGCGGGCGGCGACGCGACGGGCCGTGAGATCGAGCTGACGCTCTCCGCACTCGCGCAGCGCGAAGTCACCGTCCTCGACCACACGCTCGCGACGCGCATCGTCGTCGAGGACGGCCGGGCCACGGGCGTCGAGACGTTCACCTCGACGAATCGCGAACGGCACGCATTCGGCGCAGGCAACGTCGTCCTCGCGACGGGCGGCGCGGGGCAGATGTACCGCACGACGACGAATCCCGCGGTCTCGACCGGCGACGGCGTGGCACTCGCCTACGCTGCGGGCGCCGAGATCATGGACATGGAGTTCACGCAGTTCCACCCGACGGCCCTCGTGCTGCCGGGCGAGCCGGTGTTCCTGATCTCCGAGGCTGTGCGCGGCGAAGGCGCGAAGCTCTACGCGACCGACGGCGTGCGCTTCATGGACAAGTACGACGCGCGCCTCGAGCTGGCGCCGCGCGACATCGTGACGCGCGCGGAGCACGCCGAGATGGCGCGCACCGGCGCGGACCACGTGCTCCTCGACATCACCGACCGGGGTGCCGACTGGCTCGCCGCGCGCTTCCCGCAGATCTACGCGCGCTGCCTCGAGGCCGGCCTCGACATGGCGCGCGACCGCACCCCCGTGTCGCCGGCCGCGCACTACACGATGGGCGGGGTGCGCACGAACACGTGGGGCGAGACGACGGTGGCGGGGCTCTTCGCGGTCGGCGAGGTGGCGTGCACGGGGGTCCACGGCGCGAATCGGCTCGCCTCGAACTCCCTGCTCGAGACGATGGTCTTCGCCCAGCGGATGGTCGAGCGGCTGTTCGATGCCGGTGTGGGGGCAGGCGCACCTCCCGCGCGGAGCGCGGACGCGCTGACGCTGCTGCCCGCCCTCGGCGACCACGCCATTCCCTCGTCGGCGGACGAGGTGCGCGAGTTGATGTGGGACCAGGTCGGCATCATCCGCACCGGGCCCGGACTCCGCGACGCCGCGGTGCGACTCGCGCGCTGGTGGGGCGGCATGCCCGAACCGATCTCGCGCGAGGGCTACGAACTGCGCTCGATCCTCACGTGCGCGCGGCTGGCCGCCGAGGCCGCGCTGCGGCGCGAGGAATCGCGTGGCGCGCACTATCGCGAGGACTTCCCGGATACTCTCGACGCGTGGCGCCGGCACCTCGTGTTCCGCGAGCCCGACGCACGCATCCAGGCAGACATTGCAGGTCGACGCGAGGGGGTCGCATGAGCGGATTGCCTTCGGGCCACCCGGCCCACGAGATCGTGGCAGCCATCGTCGCGAACGCGCTCGCGGAGGACCGCGCCGCCTTCGACATCACGACGCAGTCCACCATTCCGCCCGACCAGCCGGGCGAGGCCACCGTCCTCTACAAGGAGGCCGGCATCGTCTGCGGCATCGAGGTCGTGCGCGAGGTGATGCGTCAGGTCTCGCCCGACCTCGCCCTCGACGTACGCGTCGAGGAAGGTGCGTGGGTCGAATCCGGCACGGTCGCCGCGGAGATCCGCGGCCCGCTCGCGTCGATGCTCTCCGGCGAGCGCGTCGCGCTGAACCTGCTGCAGCGCATGTCGGGCACCGCAACGATGGCGCGCCGCTACTCGGACGAGGCGGCCCGCGGAGGCACGGCGCGCGTCGTCGACACGCGCAAGACGACG
>CAIXBH010000175.1 GCA_903917615.1 uncultured Chloroflexota bacterium
CGAGATCGCCGCGGCGCAACTGCCGCTCGACCCGGCTGCGGTGATCCTCCTCGGCGAGCAGACCGCGATCGACCTCGCGCTCGGGGGCGGCGAGGACTTCGAGCTCGCGCTCACCGGACCGCGGCCGACGCTTGTGCGGCTCGACACCGCGGAAGTACCCGTCACCCACATCGGGCACTGCGTGGCGGAGCACCCCGGCGAGGTCATCGTGTGGATGGCGAACGGCGAGGCATATGAGCCGCCGCGCCGGGGCTTCGACCAATCGCGCGACCGTGGGACGATGGCCACACGATGACGCCGTCCCAGAGCACCGCCAATCGCCACGTGGTCCAGACGACGAGCGTCGCGCAGACGCGCGTGCTGGGGCGTCGCCTCGCGCGCCTGCTGCGCACGGGCGACGTGGTGCTGCTACAGGGACAGCTCGGGGCGGGCAAGACCGCGCTCGCCCAGGGCATCGGCCTCGGGCTGAAGGTCGAGAGCCAGGTGAGCAGCCCGACGTTCGTGCTGCTCGCCCGCCACGACGGCCCGACCGCGCGCCTCTACCACGCCGACCTCTACCGCCTCACCGACGTCGAGCAGGTCGCGGACCTGTCGCTCGACCAGGAGGCACGCGACGGCATCCTGCTCATCGAATGGCCGGAGCGCGGCCTCGAGGCGCTGCCTGCCGAGCACCTGCTGATCGTCCTCGAGTCGGTCGAGGGCGCACCGACCTCGCGGCGCATCACGATCGTCGCGAGCGGCGCTCGCTACCAGCGCATCCTGGACGGATTGGGCGCCCGTGGCTGACATCGACCTCGGCATGGACACTGCGGCTGACGATGCATCCCTCGCGCTGATGCGCGGCGACGAGGTGATCGCGCAGCGCGCATGGCACGTCGAGACGACGATGTCGCAGGAACTGCTCGCGCACCTCGACACGCTGCTCCGCGACGCCGGCATCGAGCGCACCGCGATCGCATCAATCGCCGTCATCGCCGGGCCCGGACAGTACGGCGGCGTACGCGCCGGCGTCGCGACCGCGCAGGGCCTCGCGCTCGCCCTCGACATCCCGCTCGCAGCCGTCGCCCGGCTCGAGGCGGACGCCTTCCCGCACCTCGGTCCCGCCGGGAGCGGCGCCGCGACGGTCGTGGCTGTGCATGACGCCGGTCGAGGCCAGTTCGCCTGGGCGGCCTACGAGGCGGGCACCGACGGTGTACCCCGCTGCGCCGTGGAACCGCGCCTCGATGCCGCGGACGCGCTCGCCCGCGACGCGCCGAAGCCGGCCGTCTGGTGTGGCGAACTGGCCGACGCGTTCACGGCGGCACGAGACGCTGAGGGCCGCAGCGGCGACACTGTCGTCGCGACGCCTGCCGGCGGGCGGGCCGCCTCGGCGGTGCGTCTCGCGCGATTGCACGCGGCGTACGGCGACCCGGCACTGGTGGACGCGATCTACCTGCGGCCGCCGTCGATCACCGCACCCAGACCACGCAATTAACGACGAAGTCGAGAGGGATACACACATGGCCATGGAACGCACGCTCATTCTCGTGAAGCCGGACGCGATGCAGCGCGGGCTCGCGTTTGAGGTGCTCGGGCGCCTCGAGGCGCGCGGCCTGCG
>CAIXBH010000176.1 GCA_903917615.1 uncultured Chloroflexota bacterium
AGCCGTCCCGACGCCGGTCGCGGGCGTTGCCGTCGGCGTCGCGCTCGCGCCGCCCACGCGCAGCGCGATCTGCTGCGCGACGAACGCGGTCCCATCGGACACGACGAGCTTCACGTCGTAGACACCGGGCTCGGCCGGGGCGCGCCACGCACGCTGCGCGGGGACGGTATCCGCGCTCCAGCACGCGGCACCCTCGACGCTCCCGCCGGCGGTCTGCCAGCACGGCGCGAGGTACGGCCCGAACGGGCGCGTCAGCTGCACGGTGCCGTCCTGCACGAACGCCGTCACCGGCGCCCAGACGTCGGGGAGCGCATCGTCCTGCTGCGCCTGCGCGACGGCGACACCCCCCAGGTTGAAGCGCGACGCGAGGTCGAGGCGGAACGCCGCCGAGAAGCGGTTCTCGAGCCAGAGCGAATGCTGCCCGTCTGGCGCGCTGTAGGAGAACGTGACGGTGCGTGCGGTGTTGTCCCACTTCAGCACCGGCGAGGTGTCGCCGAGGTTCTGCGCCTTCAGCGTCACCGTCGCGCCGGCCGCCGCGGTCGCCTCGACGCTGCGGTCGATCGCGCTCGCGGCGGTCAGGGCGTCACGCAGCGTGATCAACTTCTGGGTGGTACCGACGCGCTCCTGCGACCGTCGGTCGACGATCAACGTGACCTTCGACAGGTCCGCCCCCGCATCGCGCCGGGCACCGAGCAGCGTCTCCATCTGCTCGTAGTACGTGGCTGCGTCAGGCGTCGCCCGCAGCCAGAGGGCGTCCGCCGATCCGGTCAGCGCCGCCCAGTCGTACGCACCGCCGTTTGCGCCGGCCGCGGCCGGCACGCCGACGATCAGCCCGAGCTGCTCGCGCTGCAGTCGATCGCGAAGCGACTTCACGAACGCCGTGAACGCGTCGCGCTGCCCCGCGGGCACCGTTTCGTAGTCGAGGAACACACCCGAAGCGTTTTCGCGCTTCGCAAGCGTGGCGATCGCATCGACGTGCGCCGGGCTGCTGCCGATCGCGCGGATCGCCGCCTGCGCATCGTTCCCTGGCGATACGCCCAGGTAGACCTTCGCCGCGCCCGCCGCCTTCGCCACGTTCCCGATGACGCCTGCGGTCACCGTGAGCCCACCGGCGTCCCCCGCCGCGGCGGGAGTCGCCGCCATCACGGCGATGACGTTCGCACCGGCTACGCCACGTCCATCGGGGATCTGCCCCGCATCGATGATCAGTCCGAGCTGACGAGCCACGCCGCTCCGCCGCAGCACCGCGATCGAGCCCGGCGCGCTGCCCACGTCGCCGGCCGCGGACTTGCCGTCCTTCACGGGCGCGACGGTCGCGATGCGCGTCCAGCGACCGGAGTCGTACGAGTAGAACCCGAGGTTGGTGCCGTCCGTTGTCGGCTTCGTCAGCGCGACCTCGATGGTCCACGGCCCCTTCGCCCCCTCGGGGACGTTGATCTCGTACAGCTTGCTCAGCGCCTCGAAGCCGTTGGGGACAGCAGGCACCTTGTCGAGCGCCTTCGCGGAGACGCCCTCGCCAGCCGACGCGCTGCTCGTCCGGCCGATGAGACGGAACGGGGAGCCGGGGAGCACGATCGCGACGATCACGAGCCCGAGCAACACGACCACGCCGAGGATCTTCAGCAGGCCGGAATCGCCCTCCCCTGGACCGCGCACGCGCCGAGGCGGTCTACCGTCGCCGTCACCACCGCGGCCGCCACCCGGGCGTCGGCGGTCGCCACCGCGGGGCGCGTCGTCGAGGTCATCGAGCCCGGTGAGGTCCAGATCCTCGGGGAGGCGCCGGCCCCGCGGGGCGTCGCGCTCCTCGTCGAAGACGACGGGGGTGTACAGCGGCGTGTCAGGACGGTCCGGGTTCGGACGGCGCTCCTCGTTCATGCAGATCTCCTGATCATCGTCCAGGCGGCACGACTGCGATGGGGCGAGGCGTCACGACGACCTGGCGCTCGCGTCCGGCGCGCACCACCGTGAGCCGCACGTCGCCCCCGAGCGCGGGGCCCAGCAGATTCACGAACGGGGCATCCTCGGACACCGGCTGTCCGTTGACGGCCGTGACCACGTCTCCGGGCGCGATCCCGGCCGCGAGCGCCGGGCTGCCCTGACCGACCGCGGTGATGAGCGCGCCTGCGCTCCCACGGAACCCGGCGGGCGGCTTCGCGGGATCGACGGGCTGATGCTGCGTCCCGAGACGTTCGATGCCGAGTCGGGGGCGCGGGTTCACGCCGGTGGCGGACACCGCTTCGATGACGGGCCGCAGCGTTTTCGTCGAATGCGCCAGCGCCACGCCTTCGACCGTCTGGCCGGTCGGCGTCGAACGCACCACCGTCGTCACGAGCCCGACGAGCTCGCCGTCGAGGTTGAGCAACGCGCCGCCGGAGTCCCCGTGATTCACAGAGGCATCCGTCTGGATCATCTCCTCGAGGATCTGTCCCGGGCGTGGGAAGCCGAGGTGCACGGCGGAGACCACGCCCGTCTTCACCTGGTTGTCGTAGGTGACGAGGCCGCTGGAGATCACCACCACCGGATCTCCGAGCTGCAGTGCGTCCGAGTCCCCCATCGGCGCCGGACGCCAACCCCCACCTGCCGCACGGAGGACGGCGAGGTCGTTGAACGGCGAGTCGTCGGCAAGCAGCGCCGCGGGTCGGCGCTCGCCGGACGACAGGACGACGGAGATCGCGCTCGCGCCAGCGATGACGTGGTAATTGGTGACGATGATGCCGCTCGCCCCGACCACGACGCCGGAGCCGAGGTTGGTTGTGGCCTCGATGCCGCCGGGGCCGGTGGTGGGAGGCAGGTCCGCGACGATGGTCACCACCGAGGCGAGGTCGCGGTCAACGGCGCGGCGGATGCGCGCAGCCGAATCGACTGAGGCGGGCGTGGCCGTGGCTTTCGGGGGCGCCGGGCGCGCCACGCGCACCCCGATTGCCGCTCCGGTTGCCCCGCTGCCGAGCCCGACCACAAGCACGAGCACGACGAACAGCGCCGTGCGGCGAGTGCTCGAAGGGAGCGGAGTCGAGGTCAGAATGGCGGCGCACTCCCATAGGGAGACGCGCGAAGCGGCTCCCGAGTCCCCGCGGAGCCCAGTCTAGCACTGAAATGGAGAGGGAGAGTGCGCGGATCCACGTTGAAAGGCTGACCAAAGCCCGCTAGAATGAGCCGCCTCAAGCGGATCCGCCGGCCACGGTGGGTCCGCGTTCTCGTCTCAGACCCACTCCAAGGAACTCCGATGGCCGAAGAGCCAGTCCTCCTGACCCAAGCCGGCCTCAAACGGCTCGAAGCCGAGTTGCAGGAACTCCGCACCGTGAAGCGCGCCGAGGTGGCTGCCGCCATCCGCGAGGCGCAGGAACTCGGCCCGGACCAGCTCGACGCCCAGTACGAGGACGCGAAGAACCAGCAGGCCTTCCTCGAGGGCCGCATCGGCGAGATCGAGCGCACACTGGAGAACGTCCAGATCATCGACGAGGCGTCCGCCGCCAAGTCGAAACTGGTGCAGATCGGCTCGACCGTCACGGTGAAGCAGACAAAGTCAGGCAAGAGCCAGAAGTACCAGCTCGTGGGCCCGGCCGAAGCCGACCCGACGCAGGGCCGCATCAGCCACAAGTCGCCGGTCGGCCGGGCGCTCCTCGGCAAGAAGAAGGGCGACGTCGTCACGATCAAGGCGCCCGTCGGCGACCTCGAGCTGACCATCACGACGATCGCCTGAGTCCGCACCGAGGCCCTGGCTGATGCCGCTGTCCTGAGAGGGCGCGCGTGCGCATCCCGCGCGTACGTGCGTAACTAACGTCCATGCCGACCGAGCAGGAACTCATCGCGCAGCGCCTCGAGAAGCGGCAGCGCCTGCTGGCGCTGGGCGATCCCTACCCACCGCGCGTCCAGCGCACCCACACCACCGCCGAGGCGATCGCCGCGCTCGAGGCCGCCGAACTCGTGGCGACCGACGCGGAGCACGTCGAGGCTGCTCCGGTGACCGTCGTCGGACGCGTCACGGCGCAGCGCGTCATGGGTCGTGCCGCCTTCCTCGACGTGCGAGACGGCGTCGGGCGCATCCAGCTGCACTTCCGTCGCGACGTGCTCGACGACTTCGCGAACCTCGACCTCGTTGACCTCGGTGACTTCCTCGAGGTGTCCGGGACGGTGTTCCGCACGCGGACGGGCGAGGCGACGGTGGCCGTGAGCGCCTGGCGGGTGATCACCAAGGCGATCCGGCCGATGCCCGACGCGTGGCACGGCCTGACCGACGTGGAGACCCGCTACCGCCAGCGCTACCTCGACCTGCTCGCAAACGAGCGGGCCCGCCAGATCGCCATGCAGCGCGCGCAGGTCGTCGCGACCATCCGCCGCTTCTTCGGCGAGCGCGGATTCATGGAGGTCGAGACGCCGGTGCTCCAGGAGCAGGCCGGGGGCGCTGCTGCGCGGCCGTTCGTCACGCACCACAACGCGCTCGACCGCGACCTGTTCCTGCGCATCTCGCTCGAGCTGCACCTGAAGCGCCTCCTCGTCGGGGGCATGGAGCGCGTGTTCGAGATCGGCCGCGTATTCCGCAACGAGGGCGTGTCCTATCGCCACAACCCGGAGTTCACGCTCCTCGAGTCCTACGAGGCGTACGCGGATTACCAGGAAGTCGCGCGCATGGTCGAGTCTCTGCTCGCGACGGTCGCGATGGACGTCCTCGGCACCACGGACATCCACCACGGCGACCACGAGGTCAGCCTCGCTGCGCCGTTCGCGCGCACGACCTATCGCGAGGCGCTGATCGAGTACGCGGGGATCGACTACACGCAGTACCCGACGCGCGAGGCGCTGGCCGAGCTCGCCGAGGAGCGCCACGTGGCCTTCGCGCCCAACGCGTCCTGGGCGACGATCCTCGACGCGCTCATGTCGGAGTTCGTCGAGCCGAGGTTCATCCAGCCGACCTTCCTCTTCGACTACCCGACGGCGTTGTCGCCGCTGGCCAAGAAGAAGGCCGGCGACCCGGACCACGTCGAACGCTTCGAGCTCTTCGTCCTCGGGTACGAGATCGCGAACGCCTACTCCGAGTTGAACGACCCGGTCGACCAGCGCACGCGCATGGAAGAACAGGCCGCCAAGCGCGATGCCGGCGACGACGAGACCGAACTCATCGACGAGGACTTCCTCGTCGCGCTGGAGCACGGCATGCCCCCCGCGGGTGGCCTCGGCATCGGCATCGACCGCGTCGTGCAGCTCATCACCGGCGAGCACTCACTGCGGGAGGTCATCCTGTTCCCCGCGATGCGCGACCGTGACGCCCACGTGGCCGACCGCGCGCACGACGAGGACGAGACTCCCGCGGAGCCCTCCGCATGACCGCGCTGGAGGCGGTACGGGAGGACGTGCACATCCACGTCGAGCCCGCCGCGATCCAGCGCCGGATCCTGGCCATCGCATCCTATGAAGACTGGCTGGGGCCTGCGTTCCGCGGCTTCACGGCCGACGACGAGGGCTTCACGTTCACGCTCTCACTCCCCACCCGCACGGAGCGCGGCCGGCTGCGCCGCGCAGGCATCGAGGCCGGCGCGGTGACCTTCGTGCGCGATAGCGACGGTGCGTACGAGTCACTGACCTGGGCACAGCACGTCGAGGGCCCGCGCGAGGTCCACCTGACCGTCGAGGCCACCTACCGTCCCGCGACGGGACTGATCGGCACGTTCCTCGAGACGCTGTTCCACCGCCCTCACCGGACGCAGGCGCTCCGCGAGTCGCTGTGGAACCTCAAGCACCTGCTCGAAGCGGAACGCGAGTCCGCGGTCCCGCTCACCCCGCCCCCCGCGTAATGCCTCACCGATAGCGCGGGTCCAGCCACGCGGATACGCTCCGCCGCACCAGGGAGCGCCGCGCCCATGCATCGCCACTTCACCGTCACCGGCTTCGTCTCCCACGACGGGCGCACCGCGCTCCACTGGCATCGTCGGCTGGGGAAGTGGCTGCCGCCCGGCGGACACGTCGAGGCGGACGAGGACCCGGTGCAGGCCGTCCTTCGCGAGGTGCACGAGGAGACCGGCCTCGAGGTGACGATCCTCGAGCGGGCCGCCTTCGAGTACGCGACGCCGCCGCAATTGCCCACCCCGGCCGCGATGGCGGTCTACGACATCCCGCGTGACGGCTCGTTCGACGGGCCGCATCAGCACATCGACTTCATCTACTTCGCACGGCCGGCACTCGCGGCAGGCGGGGGAGCGCCCACGCTCCCGGTGGACGATGATTGCTGGACGTGGGTGGACGAGGCGACACTGCGCGCAGGGGGCACGTTCACGCACCCGAGCGGCCGGGCCGCCGAGGTGCCGGACGACGTGCGTGAGCTGGGCCTCGCCGCGATCGCCGCGGCTCGAGGCGCGTAGGGACTGAGGGGACTGCCGGTGCTTTCGATTCAGACGATCCGCGAACGCACCGACGAGGTCCGCCGCTCGCTCGCCAACCGGCACACCGACGCCCCGCTCGACGCGATCCTCGCGGCCGACGACCGCCGCCGGAGCGTCCTCGCGGATGTCGAGCGGATGCGCCACGACCGCAACGCCGCCGGCAAGCTCATCGGTGCGGCGAAGGATGCTGCGGAACGCACGCGGCTCATCGAGGCGCAGCGCGCAGTCGCATCCGAGCTCGATGCGCTCGAGGTCACGCTGCGCGACGCCGAGCGCGAGCTCGACGAGTTGCTGCTGCACATGCCGAACCTGCCGCACCCGGACGTCCCCGTGGGACTCGAGGCTGACTCGATCGTGATCCTCGAGGGGGATGGCGAGGGGCACGAGGTGCGCCTCGACACGCCGGTGCCGATCTCGCGCGCCGCGCAGCCCGAGGCCACGCCCGGGCTCCTGCCGCACTGGGACCTCGGCGTGAACCTCGGGATCATCGACTTCGAGCGCGGCACCAAGATCTCCGGCGCGCCGTTCTACATCCTGCGTGGCGACGGCGCGCGACTGCAACGCGCGCTCATCACATGGATGCTCGACGTGCACCGCGAGCAGGGCTACTTCGAGATCTACCCGCCCGCGCTCGTGCGCGAGGAGACACTGGTCGGCACCGGCCAGTTGCCGAAGTTCGCGAACACGATGTTCCACGCCGAGGACACCGACCTCTGGATGATCCCGACCGCCGAGGTCCCGGTCACGAACATGTACCGCGATGAGATCCTCGACGGTACGACGTTGCCCATCCGCCACGTCGCCTACACACCCTGCTTCCGCTACGAGCAGTTCAGCGCGGGCCGCGACGTGCGCGGCATCAAGCGCGGCTTCCAGTTCGACAAGGTCGAGATGGTGCAGTTCGTCGAGGAGGAGCGCTCGTGGGACGCGCTCAACACGCTCCTCGAGGACGCGCTCGCGATCATCCGCCCGCTCGGCCTGCGCTACCGCGTGCTGCGCCTCGCGACGGCGGACCTCACGTTCGCCTCAGCGATGACCTACGACATCGAGGTGTGGGCGCCGGGCGCGAACGAGTGGCTCGAGGTCTCGTCGGTGTCGAATTTCCTCGATTTCCAGGCGCGCCGCGCGAACCTCCGCTACCGCAACACGGACGGCGTCGTGCGCCACCTGCACACGCTGAACGGCAGCGGCGTGGCGCTGCCACGCACCCTCGCCGCGATCCTCGAAGCGCATCAGCAGCCGGACGGCAGCGTCATCCTGCCGGCGGCGCTGCGCCCCTACCTCGGCGGCATGGAGCGGATCGAGCGCCAGCCCTAGACCGCGCCGCCTTCGGGAACATCGAGTTCCTGCGGGGCCGCGACATCGTCAGGACTCGCCGCCCGCTGACGCGCTTCGCTTGGTGCTGGCACACGACTTCGGAAGTGGTTCGTGTGGTGCGTGCCGTCGCAGAACGGTGCGTTCCCCGTCCCACCACACCGGCACAGCGCGAGGCGCGTCTCCCGCGCCACGGTCTCCCCGTCCGCGGTGAGCACGTGCAGCAGGCCGCGGACCACCAGCGGACCGTTCGGCACGGGCACGATGGTGGCCTCGAGCTCAGCCGGTTCCGGCTCCCCATCGCGCCGCTCGTAGCGGAGCGCCCCGGTCGGACATCGCCGAATGGCCGCCATCAATTCCTCGGTGTCGGCGCCAGCCGGACGCACCCACGGACGCTCGCGCGGATCGAAGACGTCCGGCAGCGCGCGCACGCAGGCCGCGAAGTGGACACACCTCGATGAATCCCAGAGCACCGTGACCTCGCCGGCCTCGTACCTGCGGACCGTCATCACCGCCTCCTCGCACCGTTCGAGGCGCACACGATACCGCTTGACATCGTTAGCACGACTGTTCTACTTTCGTCCCAACGAGAGAACAGGCGTTCTGCCCTCTCGTCACGGACCGGGCGGGTGGTCCTGGCGGGCGCGAGTCGCCGCCGGGTGACGGGGGTAGCAACGATGCTCTTCATGCTGATGCTGGGTACGCTCCTCGGCCTTGCCGGGGTCACGCTCCTCCGCCAGTGGGCGGTTGAGACGATGGGCGCCGACGAGGAGGGCCCTGCCCTCCGGCCGGCGGTCTTCCCGCGCCTCGCGCCGCCCACCCGCCAGCCCCGGTACGCACCCGGCTTCGCGCCGTCTCCGTACCTCGCCACCGTGGCGCGCCGCCGCCGGGCCGCGTAGCGCGCGGGCCTGCGCCTCGGGCTGGCGCGCCGGGAGACGCAACCGGCGCGCGCGATAGACTGCCGGTATGGCACCGCTTCCGCTCATCTGCCGGTTCCTGCTCGATGCTCAGGACGAGTTCGTCCGCACGCTCGACCACGTCCCGAACCCGGGTCGAGGTGGCCCATGGGGCAAGTTGAACGCCTCGGGCTGGGTGGCGGCCCACCTCGCCTTCTCGCAGGACAACTGGATCAACGTGCTCGCGGCCGGGGGTGAGCACACCCCGTGGGTCGCGGACTGGTCCGCGCGGCAGCGCGAAGCCACGCTCGCGCACCCGATTGAGACCGCGTTCGACGAGGCGCGCGCCGCGTTCGTCGACGTCGCCGCGATCACCGCACGCAACCTCGAGGGGTGGGACGCGGCCGCCCTCGATGCGCCGATCACCACCGTCCGGGGCACCGTGAAACGTGGCTACCTCGTCGCGCGGGCGTGCGCGCACGCCTTCGTGCACATGGGCGAGCTCTCCGTCATCGCGTCGCTTGCGGGCGCCGGGGACGCGCGCCTGCCAGGGGGCCTCGCACACACGCGCGAGACGGCCGAGGAGCACGACGCCGGCCTTCCGGTGATCGCCCGGCTGCTGCTCGATGGCTACGACGAGGTCGCGCGCGTGACACCGGTGCTCTCGGCCCCCGCCCGCATGGGGGCGTTCGAGCGGCTGAACCCCGGGACGTTCACCGTGGCGCACATCGCGGAGCACGAAGATCGCGTCTGGAACGTCTCGGCGCAGGGACGGCCGCGCGATGCCTGGATGGAATCCGCGCACGTCTCTACGGGTGACCCGCGCAGTGCGCCCGCCTTCGACGACGCGCTTGCCGCCGCCATGCGCGTCCGCGCCACGGCCCAGCCGTGCATCGAAAGCCTGCGTGCGGCTGATCTGGGGACGATCCTCGACGTGCGTGGTGGCAGCGCGGTGGGCACGGAGCTCGCCCGGAGCGTCGCGCATTGCTTCGTGCACGCGGGCGAGTTGATGGCCGTCGCATCGCTCTTCGGCGCGGCAGACCTCGGGCAACCGGGGATGCTCGCGCACGTGGCGGAGGCGTAGGCGTGGCGGACGCGCCCGACATCCGCATTACGCTCGGCTCGGTGTACCACCCACCCGAGGATCCCTACCCGCGACTGCTCATCATGCGGCGGTGGCCGCGAGGGATCGCCAAGGGCGCCGTCGACCAGTGGGAGCCGGCACTCGGCCCCACGAACCCGCTGCTGGACGCCTACAACGCGCACGAGGTCACCTGGGACGAGTTCGCGGCGCGCTACCGCGACGAGCAGCTCCTGCGTCCGAACCTCATCGAGTGGGCTGCGCGGATGGCGAGGACGACCGGCGTCACATTGCTCTGCGGCTCCCATCCTGACGAGGAGTGCCACCGCAGCCTCCTCGCAGCGCTGATCCGCGAGCACGTCGCGGGACAGGCCGGGTGACAGCCAACCGCGCGCTGATCGAGGCGGTGCGCGCGGGACTGCGTGAAGCCGCGGATCCCGAGCGCGCGCCGAAGATGCAGGCCTACATGAAGTCGTCGATGCCGTACCGCGGCGTCTCCAGCGTGCCCGCGCGTGCGATCTTCCGCGCTGCCTTCGCCGCGGATCCCCTCGAGACGTTCGAGGCGTGGCGCGACACGCTCCTCGCCCTCTGGCGCAAAGCCGAATTCCGGGAGGAGCGCTACGCGGCGCTCGACCTCGCACAGCAGCGGCGGTACCGCGCGTTCGTCACCCGCGATGCGCTGCCCATCTTCGAGGAGTTCATCGTGACCGGCGCGTGGTGGGACTACGTCGACGAGACGTCGAATCTCATCGGCGCGCTGCTGCACGACGACCGCGCATCGATGACCGCGGAGATGCGCCGCTGGAGCCGCGACTCGCACCTCTGGAAGCGGCGCATCTCGATCATCTGCCAGCTCGGTGCAAAGGCGGAGACCGACCTCGACCTGCTCTATGACGCGATCGAAGCGAACCTCGACGACCGCGACTTCTTCATCCGCAAGGCGATCGGCTGGGCGCTCCGGCAGTACGCGAAGACGGACGCTGAGGAGGTGCGGCGGTTCGTCCGCGCGCACGCCGACCGGCTCAGCGGCCTGAGCATCCGCGAGGCGCTCAAGAACATCGGCGGGCCCGCCTCGATCGCGGTGCCCGGAACCTGACGCGACTCGCACGAGCGGCTACGCTCAGGCCGACCAGCCGGTGCAGCGTGGAGCGCCAGATGAATCGGATCCCGGGCTCAACCCGCAGCATCCTCTTCGGCATGCTCTTCGCCGTGGTGGCGCTGGGGATCACGTGGGTGCTGCGGACCTACGTGGGCGGCTCGTTCTTCGCGGGCCCGCTCGGCCCGCTCGTGGTGCTGCTGGTCCTCGAGCTGATCTGGGGCGCGCTGATCCTGTCGCGGCGACGCTAGCGACCGGGCGCCGGGGAACTTCCCCGCCGCCCAGACCTCGATGCCTACGCCTCGCGGACGAGCATCCCCGTCGGCGTCCAGCGCCACGTGCGGAACTTCACGCGCTTCATGCCCGCGGCCTTCGCGTAGTCCTGCGCGCGGGCGAGCATGCCCGCCGGGACGTACAGGTAGAGCGGTGCGTCCTGGTTCTCGAGGTGCGCCCAGACGTTGGCGGCCTGATCCCGCGTGACGGTCTCGCGCGTCTCCACCTGCACCACTGCCACCGGGTAGTTGCCCGGGTACGACACGGTCAGGATGTCCGGGAACAGTTTCGTGCCCGTGCCGCGCGGCTCGATGGCCAGCGTGGGCTCCGGAAGGTTCACGTACGTGCGAAGGTCCGGGTTCTCGGCGTTCGGGAACGCGAAGCGCTCCGCGGCGATCTGCCGAACCATGTCGGCGAGCAGGTAGCGGCGCGACTCCTCGTTGCGGCGCAGTTCGACGCGGCGACGACGCCACGCGCCGAGGCGGCGCTCGTGCGTCGCGGAGAAGATGCCGAGCTCGTGCATCTGCGTGCGGATGAAGACGAGGGCAAGGATGAGGTCGACCGGCCACAGCAGCGCGAGCGTCACGCCGATGTTGATGCCGCCAGCGGACGCGAGGGTCGGGCCCGGCACCATGAACATGAGCATGAACACGCCGGCGAAGGCTACGAACGAGACGAGCCCGGCCGGCGAGAGTGCAACGTGCGGCTTCGCGGCGTGACCGGCAGGCACCTGAGCGACGGGCAACTGCGGCGCAGCGGGGGCAGCCGCCGCGTGGGACGCGGCGGCGGGAGCGGCAGCAGCCGCCGGTGCAGCGGCAGCAGCGACGGGGGCAGCCTCGGCGGCGGCCGGTGCAGCCTCGCCC
>CAIXBH010000177.1 GCA_903917615.1 uncultured Chloroflexota bacterium
TCGCAGGAGTTCATCTTCCTCACCGAGATCGGCGAGGACACGATCATCCTCTGCGACACCTGCGACTACGCGGGCAACCAGGAGAAGGCCGAGTTCGTGCGCCCCGCTGCCGTCGGTGCCTTGGATGGGAGCGCCCTACCGATCGAGGAAGTCGAGACGCCCGGCATCACCTCGATCGAAGCGCTCGCCGAGTTCCTGCACATCGAGCCGCGCCAGACCGCGAAGGCCGTGTTCTTCATGGCGAAACAGAACGCGACGGGCGAAACCTACCCCGTCTTCGCCGTGGTCCGCGGCGACCTCGACGTGAACGAGGTGAAGCTCGCGAACGTCCTCGGCGGCGCGGAGCTGCGACCGATGGTGGACGAAGAGATCGCCCAGCACGGCATCGTCGCGGGGTACGCCTCGCCGGTCGGGCTGCTCTCTGGATCGCAGAGTGGTATCCGCGTCGTCGCGGACCTGTCGCTCGTCGATGCGCCGATCCTCGTCGCGGGCGCGAACACGGCCGGCTTCCACCTGCGCAACGTGAACCTCGGACGGGACTGGTCCGCGCACACCACGGGCGACATCGCCAGCGCGGAGGCCGGGCACGGCTGCGCAGTCTGTGCGCGCGAGGGCCGCAACGGCCACTTCTGGACGGCGCGCGGCATCGAGATGGGGCACGTGTTCCGTCTCGACTACACGTACACGTCGAAGATGAACGTCACTGTGCAGGACGCGGCGGGCGGGCAACTGATGCCGACGATGGGGTGCTACGGCATCGGCGTCGGGCGCATCCTCGCCGCCGCTGCCGAGGCGCACTGCGACGACGCCGGCCTCGCCTGGCCGGTGGAGATCGCGCCGTACGACGTGCACCTCGTCGGCATCGGGCTCGACCGCGACGCCGAGGCGGCCGCCGACGCGGATGCGCTGTACGAGGAGCTGCGCGCGGCGGGCCTCGAGGTGCTGTTCGACGACCGCGATGAGCGTCCCGGCGTGAAGTTCAACGACGCGGACCTCCTCGGCGTGCCGGTGCGGCTCACCGTGTCGAGCCGCAACACGAAGGCCGGCGTCGTCGAGTCAAAGGCGCGCCTCGCGCCGGAGGCGGAGAGCATCGCCCGCGCGGACGTCCTCGCGCGCGTGCGCGAGCTACGCGCCGAGGGCCTCGCCGCCTGCGCCGTCGAGGTCATGGAAACGCGCGCCCGCGGGCGATAGTGTCCTCGACGAGGCTGCGTGGGGCGGCCCACCCCAGTCCCTCCCGGCGCGGAAGGGGTGAAGGAATTCAAAGGGGGACTTCGTCCCCTTTGAGGAACCCCACACCACTCGAAGAACCAGCGGCACCAGGACGCACCGCCTCGTCACAGGCGTCGAACAGACTTCGACCGTCGCGAGGGCCCTCACCCCCGCCCTCTCCCCCTCAACGGGGGCGAGGGCCCCCTGCTCTCGAACGACAGAACGCTACGCGGCATCCTCGACGGCGATCGCGGTGTCGCGCGCGGTCGCCAGCTCGACCTCGAACGGCTCGGCGAGGGGGCGGCCGAGCGCGTCGAGGTACAGGCGCACGGTCGGCTCGCCGCCGCCGATGCGGAGCGAGCAGACGAGGCCCTGCATGCCCTCGTGCGGGCCGCTGGTGATGCGGATGTCGGTGCCGATCGGCAACGCGGGGAACGCATCGAGGAAGCGCAGCA
>CAIXBH010000178.1 GCA_903917615.1 uncultured Chloroflexota bacterium
AACGGCAAGCGCCGCAAGGGCGGACTGGATGATGGTATTAACGAGCGCGGCCTGGAACACGATCACGTCGGGCGCGTCGATCATGAGAATCGCCAGGGCCCAGATCGCACCGCCTGCTACCGTCGCCAGCGCGAGCCAGATCAAGGACCGCAACCGGGAAAGCCCGAAGGCTGCGCCCGCCACGACCGCGTTATAGATCACGACCGGCCAGGGATTGTGCTGGTCAGAATTGATCAGAAGCGGGGACACGAGCGAGCCGGCAAGCCCGAGGCCCGCAAGCGCGGGACTAGAGGCTGTTGATGCTCTGCAGGAACTCGCGAATGTTGAGGCTCAGCGCCGAGGGCTGGTCCGTGGGGACCGAGTGACCGGCGTCCTCGATGAGCGACACCCGCGAGCCGCTGACGCGGCGGTGCAGGCGCTGGATCGCCTCCGGGGTGAGCATGTCCGTCTCCTGGCCACGCACGATCATCGTGGGGCACTGGAGGCGGTCGGCGCAGTCCCACAGGTCGGACAGGCGGCGCTGGCCGGGATCCGCGTCGGGCGGACGGGACAGCGGGTCGCGCAGGATCGGGTCGAAGTCCCACACGTACACGCCGTCGTCGTTCGCCGTCATCGAGGCGGCGACGCGGCGCTCGACCTGGTCGGTGGTCGCGTAGGGCAGGTACTCGCGGAACGCCTCGACGGCGTCGTCCAGCGACGGGAACGAGGAGCCGCTCGAGAGGAGGCGGCGCAGCTGCTCGACGCCCGAGCGCAGCACCTCTGGCGCCGTCTCGATGACGACGAGGGCGGTGACCATGTCCGGGTTCTCGGCGGCGTAGCAGATCGCGTTCGCGCCACCCATTGAGTGTCCGATGAGCGTCACGGAGCGGAGGCCGAGCGCCTCGATGATCGCCTCGATGTCCTCGACCTGGGTCGCGCGGCTGTAGTCGTGGTCGGTGGCGCGGTCGCTCTTCCCGTGCCCGCGCTGGTCGAGGGCGATGACGCGGAACTCGCGGGCGAGGTCGCCGGCGACGTCCGTCCACACCTCGCAGGTCTCGGTGTAGCCGTGCAGCATCAGCACCGCGTGGCGGGTACGGGTGTCGCCCCATTCGCGATAGTGGAATTTGAGGCCGTTGGCCTCCACGTACTCGTCGCGGGGGCGGGAGGAACTGCTCATGAATCTCGCCTTCGTCAGGGGACAGCCACCACCGCGGTGGTTGTCGGGCCTGAGGGTCTCCGGTGGTCTGGAAGAAGCCGAGGATACCAACGGCGTCCCGTATGCCCTAGAACTTTCTCGAAAATCTCAGCAAATCTAGGTACGAGAGGCCTCGAGGCGGGCCCGGACGGCCGCCACGAGCGCGGGAAGCGCCTCGCCCGACGGCGCGCGCACAACCACCGAGGCGAACTGGGAGAGCGCGGTGGGCTCCGGATTCACCTCGATGAGTGGGATGCCGCGCCGCACGGCGGCGACCGGGTAGCCGGCCGCCGGATACACCACGGCCGAGGTACCGACGGTGAGAAAGCAGTCGGCCAGCGCGGTCTCGCGCTCGCAGCGATCGAGGGCGGCCGGCGGGATCATCTCGCCGAACATCACTGTGTCGCTCTTCACGATGCCGCCGCAGCCCTCGACGTCGCAGTGGGGCGGCAGGTCCTCCGGGTCGACGATGAATTCCTCGCGCGGCCAGCGTTGGCCGCAGCGGAGGCAGCGCATCCAGTGGCGGTTGCCGTGGATCTCGGTGATCGACCGCTGACCGGCCCGCCGGTGCAGGTCATCGATGTTCTGGGTGATGAGATGTCCGAGCACGCCGATGGCCTCGAGCTCGGCGAGCGCGCGATGGCCGTGGTTCGGCTGCGCGCTGTCGATGGAGGCGGCGAAGGCGCCGACGCCCTCCGCCAGCCGGCGCTCCCACCAGCGCTTCGGATCCGCTGCGAAGCCGTCGAACTGGTTCATCGGCGGCTCGCCGTTGGTGGTCCAGAGGCCGCCTTCGCCGCGGAACGTGGGGATCCCGGACTCCTTCGACATCCCCGCCCCGGCAAGCGCGACGGCGTGGCGCGCGCCGGCAAGCAGCGTCGCCGCGACCTCGATTGAGGTGTCGAGGTCGTCCGGGGGGAGGTGCTCGTCCACGGCGGGATCGTAGCGGTGCGGCCGGTGCGATCGCACCTCGCTGGCGCACTTCGCTGGCCCACTTCGGTGGGGACTCAGGGCTGGGCTCGCCGTAGCATGGGGCCATGCCGTCCACCCGTACGCTGCTTCGCTACGGCGCTATCGCCGCGATCGTGATCGCGATCGGCGGCGCCTATGTCCTTCAACAACGGGCGTCGACGCCGGCGGGTGCGGTGGGCGGCCGGGCGGGTGTCTTCGATGCCGTGGCGCGTGCGAAGGTCGGCGAGCGCGCCCCCGACTTCGCGCTGGAAGATGCCGCGACGGGCCGCCTCGTGAGGCTTTCCGACTACCGCGGCAAGACGGTGGTGCTCAACTTCTGGGCTACGTGGTGCGTCCCCTGCCGCTCGGAAATGCCCGACCTCCAGCACGCGTTCGAGGCGCACCAGGCGCCGGGCGACCTCGTCGTGATCGGGGTGGACGACAAGGAGCCCTCAGGCATCGTCACGGGCTTCACGAAGGACCTCGGCATCACGTTCCCGATCCTGCTGGACCGCACCAGCGACGTGCGGACGCACTACGGCGTGGTGGGCCTTCCCGGCACGTTCTTCATCGATCGTGAGGGCGTCATCCGGAGCCAGAACTTCGGGCCCGTGGGCACGCTGCTCGCGGAGGGCATCGCCGCGGCCAGCCGCCGATAGCCCCGCCTCCCGGCGCGACCCTATGCTGACCAATGCAGGTGAGGACGAGGTCTGACGTGGAGATCGATTACGCGTTCCTGTGCGATGCGGCGACCGAGCACGGCGGCAAGCTGAACGCGCTCGGCATTGGCATCGACCAGCTCGGGGCGGCGGCGCTCCCGGCGACGCATCCTCGTGTCACCTTCGTCGCGCGTCTGCGCTTCGTGCGCGAGGACGATGGCGAGCGCCACTTCGTGGTCCGCGCAGTGGATGCCGACGGCCACGAGATGGGTCACGTGGAAGGCGACATGCACGTCCACTTCGCGCCCGAGGACCACATCACCGGTGCGAACCTCGTCGTGGACCTCGTGAACCTCGAGTTCACCGCCGCGGGCCCGCACGAGGTCACGCTCACCGTCGACGACGAGGAAGTCGTGATGCTTCCCCTCGAAGTGACGCGCACGCCGCAGAACTAGGCCTCAGCGCGTCCGGGATCGATATTCCGCGGCGATACCGGCCGCGAGCGCGCGGCGCGGCGTGCGGTCATACTCGACGGCGACGCGACGCACGCGAGGAGCCTGACGATGGCCGACCCGATGAACATGCCGCCTGACGACGAGTTGCGCTGGTACGGCACGCCGACGCCCGGTGAGCCCACCCGCTCCCAGATCGGGCTGGTGCACCCCGGACAGATGGGGGCTGCCGTGGGCGCCTCGGCCGTCGCGGGAGGCGCTCGCGTGATGTGGGTGTCGGACGGGCGCAGCGCCGCGTCAGTGGCCCGCGCCGAAGCCGCCGGGCTCGAGGATGTCGGCTGGATGAATGCGCTCGTGAACCGCTCCGAACTGATGCTCTCGGTCTGCCCGCCCGGCGCCGCGGAGGAGGTGGCCGAGGAGATCACGAACCTCGGCTTCAATCGCATCTACGTCGACGCGAACGCGATCGCGCCCGCGACCGTCCGGCGCATCGCGGAGCGGGTCGAGGAGACCGGGGCGCACCTCGTCGACGGGGGCATCATCGGCGCGCCGCCGCAGCAGCCCGGGGATGCGCGGCTGTACCTCAGCGGCGAGTTCGCGCCGGCGGCGGCGCGCATGCTGGCGGGCGGCCCGCTGGAGGTGATCGTGATCGACGGGCCCGTCGGCGCCGCTTCGGCGCTGAAGCAGGCCTACGGCGCGTGGACGAAGGGCACGTCGGCGCTGCTCGCGTCGGTCGAGGCGCTTGCCCTCGCCGAGGGCGTGCACGGTGTCCTCGTGGCGGAGTGGGCGCGCTCGCAGCCGGCGCTGGCGGCACGCTCGGCGCACCTCAACGAGGCGGCGCAGAAGGCGTGGCGCTGGATCGCCGAGATGGAGGAGGGGGCCGCCACGTTCGCGGGCGCGGGCCTCCCCCCCGGGTTCAGCGAGGCGGCGGCCGAGGTCTACACGCGGCTCCAGCGCTTCAAGGACGATCCGGACGCGCCGTCCGGTGCGGCGCTCGCTCACTACCTGCTCCCAGGGGAGTAGGGCCTCGACCGCTCGGCGCGCTCGCGACCGTTGCGGTGGCGGATTACGCTGAGTTCACCACTCAGGAATTCGCGCGAACCGATGCGCGTAGACAGGTGTCCGTCATGAACTACGTGGCCTTCGGGCTGAGCATCTTCGTCCCGATCGCGCTGATCATCACGGCGGGCATCGTCGTCTCGGGCAAGCTCGTGCCCGCTGCGGACCCGGTCGAGGGCGGCAGCACGTCTGAGCACCACTAGGCGAGCCGATCGAGGCTGACGCGCGTCCGCGCTAGCCGCAGATGCCGCGCACGACGCGGTGCAGGATCTGCATGCCCAGACGCAGGTTCTCGACGGACAGGCGCTCGTCGTTCCCGTGCACGCGTCCCTGCTCGCTCGGGCCGGTGAGCGTCGGCACGAAGCCGTAGGCGGGCACCCCTCGACGGCGGAAGACGACGCGAGTCGGTGAAGCCGGCCGAGACGCTCGGCACCACGACGGCATCCTCAAACACCCGGCGAACCTCGCGTGCCATCGTCGCGTACAACTCGGTGTCGAGCGGTGATGAGGGCGTCGAGGAGACGAAGACGCGCTCGATCTCGATGCGCGGGTCGTTGATGACCGTGCGCAGTTCCTCGACGAAGCGGTCGGGGTCGTAGCCGGGCACGAGGCGCACGTCGAGCATCGCTTCCGCGGTGGCGGGGATAACGTTGTGCTTCACGCCGGCGTTCAGCATCGTCAGCGAGATCGAGTTCATCTGCACGGAGCGCAGGCGTGGGTTGGTCTCCGCGATCTCGCGGAGGACCTCCATCGTGGGCTCGCGGTTGAGGATGCCCGCCTCGTAGAGCTGCTGGAAGTACTCCTTGACCTCGGGGCCCGGAATCAGCGGACGCTGCCACTCGGTCACGCGGCGCAGTGCGCGGACCAGGCGGTCGGCGGCGTTGTCGTCGTGTGGGACGGAGCCGTGGCCGGGGCGACCCTGGGCGCGCAGCGTGACCCAGAGCGGGCCCTTCTCCGAGACGCCGATGTTGAACGTGTTGCGCTCGACGCCCAGCACCTCGGTGGAGCCGCCGCCGCCCTCGTTGATGACGTAGTCGGCTTCGAGGATCTCGGGATGCTCGCGGTCGAGGAACTCGATGCCGAACTCGGAGCCCGCTTCCTCGTCGGCAACGGCCATGAAGACGAGGTCACGCTTGAGGTTCAGGCGGTCGCGGTGATGGATGAGGAACGTCACCAGCTCGATGATCCCCATCCCCTTCATGTCGAGTGTGCCGCGACCCCAGATGTAGCCGTCGCGCACCTCGCCGCCGAGCGGGTCCACGGTCCAGTGGTCGCGCTCGAACGGAACCACGTCGGTGTGGCTGAGGAGGATCAGCGGTTTGCCGCGGGACCCGTCGCCGGGGATCGTGGCGACGAGCGTGAGGCGGTTGTTGCCGGGGTCGAACGTCCGGTAGGGGATGCCCTCGGCATCGAAGATCGCGCCCAGCCATTCGCAGGCGCGCCACTCGTTGCCCGGCGGGTTCACGGTGTCGATGCGGACGTACTCGGAGAGCCAGCGGGTCGCCTGCTCCGTCCACGCGTCCCAGTCGACGACCGGTGCAGGCATTGCGCTCCTCGCGTCCTACTCGGCCGCGGCGGTGGCGAACGCCCGTAGCGCGTCGATGAGCGCGCCGGGGGAGCCCATGCCGGGGATCTCGCGGGCCAGACAGTGCGTCGCGCCGGCGTGCCGCCACATCGCCGCCTGCGCGGCCTGCTCGTGGACGCTGCCCTGCAGCATCACGCTGGCCTGCATGCCGATGTGGTGGGGGTCGCGGCCCGCCTCCTCGGCGGCGTGGCGGATGCGCGACATCCCGGCCTTCACGACCTCGACGTCGCTCGCGAGCTGGTACCAGCCGTCGCCGACCCGCCCGATGCGGTCGAGTGCGGCGTCGCTCATGCCGCCCAGCCAGATGGGAATGTCGCCGGAGGGCAGCGGGTTGATGCCGGCCTTGAAGACGTGCTCGTACCTGCCCTCGAACGTGACGACTGGGTCACGCCAGAGCGCGCGGAGGTAGGCGATCTGCTCCTCCATGCGGCGGCCGCGGTTGTGGAAGTCGCGCTCAAGCGACTCGTACTCCACGGTGTTCCACCCCGAGCCGACGCCGAGGACGAAGCGGCCGCCCGAGAGCACGTCGATCTCCGCTGCCTGCTTCGCGACGAGTGCCGTGGCGCGCTGCGGGAGGATGAGGACGCCGGTCATGAACTCGATGCGCTTCGTGAGGGCGGCGAGGTAGCCGAACATGACGAGCGGCTCGTGCCACGCGTTCTCGTGCGTGTAGGGGGACGCCCAGCCGCCGGGGCGGTCGGGGTCGGCGCCGAGGACGTGATCCGGGGCGCCGAAGCGCCCGTAGCCGAGCTCCTCGGCAGCCTGCACGACGTCACGCAGCGCGGTGGGCTCGCCCGCGACGGTGTCGACGCTCAGAAAGACGCCCAGCTTCATCTCGTGGGATCCGTGCGAGTCGCTTCCGTGCGAGTCGTTGTGGTCGCTCACGCGTGCACCGCCTCGTCGAATGCGCGCTTGAAGCGCAGGATCGCGTCGATGTGCTCCTCGGGCAGGCGGCGGCCGAAGCCCATGCTGCTCACGCCGAGGTGGGTCACGCCGGCATCACGCCAGCGGAGCGCCTGCGCGACCGCGTCGCGCGGGTCGTTGCCGAGATTCACCCGTGCGTCGACGCCGATCTGCTTCGGGTCGCGGCCGGCCATGCGCGCGGCCTCGCGGATCTTCGCGAGCGGAGCGGCGATGTCGCCCGGGCTGGGGTAGAGCGGCATCCAGCCGTCGGCGAGCCGGCCGACGCGTTCGAGGACGTTGTCGGACTGCCCACCCATCCAGATCGGGATCGTGCGCTTCGGGAGGGGGTTGATGCCGGCCTTCAGGATGTGGTGGTACCGGCCGTCGGAGGTGTACGAGGGCTGCGAGAAGAGGCCGCGGAGCACCGCGATCTGCTCTTCCATCCGGCGCCCGCGGTTGTTGAAGTCCTCGCCGAGGCCTTCGTACTCGACCGCGTTCCAGCCCACGCCGACACCCAGCCGGAGCCGACCGCCGGAGAGCAACTGCACCTCGGCGGCCTGCTTCGCGACCAGCGCTGTCTGGCGCTGCGGCAGGATGAGGATGCCCGTCGCGAGTTCGAGGCGGCGGGTGATGGCGGCGAGGTAGCCGAAGAGCACCATCGTCTCGTGCCAGTAGGTCTTGTGGGTGTACGCGCGGTCCCAGCCGCCGGGGCGGTCCGGATCCGCGCCGAGCACGTGGTCGAACGACAGCACGTAGTCGTAGCCGGCGCCCTCGGTGGCCTCCGCGAACGTCCGGACGCCCCCGGGATCCGTGCCCATTTCGGTGTGCGGGAAGACGACGCCGAGCTGCATCAAGCCCCCAATTCCTCGGGCGCATCTAAGGCGCTCACGGATCGCCTGTCAAACGAGGCACGCGCCTCGTACAGTGACGGGACGCACCGCCTCCGCCGTCCCATGATGCCCGTCGTGATGGCGGGCACGCGGAAGCATTCCGAGAGGGAAGCCTGATGCCACCATTGCCGACGAACGGCGCACTCCGCGACCTGCGGGTCCTCGACCTCACCTGGGTGCTCTCGGGGCCCTTCTGCACGATGACGCTGTCGGACCTCGGTGCTGACGTGGTGAAGCTCGAGCGCCCGCCGTACGGCGACGTCGCACGGACGACCGGCCCGATCGTCGACGGCGAGTCCGGGTACTTCTTCTCGATCAACCGCGGCAAGCGCTCGATCTCCCTCGACCTGCGGTCGGAGGAAGGGCACGCGCTGTTCCTTGACCTCATCAAGGAGATGGACATCCTCGTCGAGAACTTCACGCCGGGCAGCATGGACGCGCTGGGTCTCGGCTACAGCGTGCTGTCCGAGGTGAACCCCCGGCTGATCTACGCGGCCATCTCCGGATACGGGCAGACGGGGCCACTGCGGACCAAGCCCGCGCTGGACGTCATCGTGCAGGGCGCGGGCGGAGTCATGTCCGTGACCGGCGAGCCCGGTGGCGGGCCGGTGCGGCCCGGGCTCTCGCTGGGCGACCTCACCGCAGGCCTCTACTGCGCGATCGGCATCCTCGCCGCCGTGCACGACCGCGAGACCTCAGGGCGCGGGCAGTTCATCGACATCTCGATGCTGGACTGTCAGGTGGCGATCCAGGAGAACGCGTTCATGCGCTACGCGATCAGCGGCGAGATCCCCCAGCGCATGGGGACGAGGCATCCCACCGCGGTGCCGTTCCAGGCCTTTCCGACCAAGGACGGCTACATGGTCATCGCCCTGGCGTGGGGCGTGCCGAACCAGTGGGCGCTCTTCTGCTCGGAGCTCGGGCTGACCGAACTCATCGACGACGAGCGGTTCCACGCGTCTGCCGCCCGCACGCGGAACTACGCGGAGCTCGAGCCGATCCTGAACGAGGCGCTCCGCACGCGCACCACCCACGAGTGGGTGACCGCCCTCGAACGCTTCGACATCCCCTGTGGGCCCCTGAACAACATCGCGGACGTGGCGGCGATGCCCCAGGTGCAGGAGCGCGGCATGCTCCCGCTGACGCACCACAAGGTTTTCGGTGATGTCCCCATCTCCAACTCGCCGATCCGCATGTCGGCCACGCCGGCCGGCATCCGGGGCACCTCGCCCGACATGGGCGAGCACAGTCGAGAGGTCCTCGCGGAACTCCTGCACCTCGACGCAGGGCGGCTGGACGACCTGGTCGCCCGAAAGGTGGTCTGGGAGGAGCGTCCGGAGGTCGAACTCGGCTAGCCGGGAGGCGGGCCGGATGGCTCCGCGAAAAAAAAACCGACGCGGGGGGATGATATTTCTCCGACCTTGTGATAAAAATCGCAAACACGCTGGCACGGCCCAGTTATCATGCTCGATCTTCCCGGTGAACCCCGGGATCTCGATCACTTGGACGGGAACCCGATTGCAGTCGACCGCAGAAGCGACCGACCCGATTCGCGACCCCTCGTTTCTGAGGGCTGACGGAATGCGGGCGGGGCACTCGGCGGCGGCTAGCGACAGTCCTCAGGGTCAGAGCGCTCGCAGGCTGGGCACTCGGGGGCAGCGGAAGCAGGAGGCTGCCTGATGCAAGCGCCAGGACTCCCCATCGCCCAGGGCCTGTACGACCCCGCCCACGAGCATGACGCGTGTGGCGTCGGCTTCATCGTCCATCTCAAGGGCGTCCGCTCGCATCAGATCATCGACGACGGCATGACCGCACTCGAGAACCTGGCGCACCGCGGTGCATGCGGCTGCGAGGAGAACACCGGCGACGGCGCCGGGCTGCTCATCCAGATCCCCGATGACTTCCTCCGCGAAGAGTGCACCCGACTCGGCATCGCGCTTCCCGCTGCGGGCGCCTACGGCGTCGGCCTCTTCTTCGCCCCCCGCGACGCCGCTGCCCGTGCCTCGGCCTGCGAGCTCTTCACCGAGATCGTCGAGGAAGAGGGACAGCACGTCCTCGGCTGGCGTGACGTGCCCGTCGACACGGTCGCCGCCGACGTCGGCGAGAGCGCCCGCGCCACTGAGCCGTTCATGATGCACGCGTTCATCGGCCGCGGCTCCAGCGTGGGAGACCAGGACACCTTCGAGCGCCGGCTCTTCATCATCCGCAAGCGCTTCGAGCACGCGCTGGAGAACTCGGACATTCCGGGCGCCGCGCTCTGCTACTTCCCGAGCCTCTCGTCGCGCACGCTCGTGTACAAGGGCATGCTCATCGGCACCCAGGTGCGGCCGTACTTCCCGGAGCTCTCCGACCCGCGCACCACGAGCGCGATGGCGATGTTCCACTCGCGGTTCAGCACGAACACCTTCCCGTCGTGGAAGCTCGCGCACCCGTACCGGATGATTTCGCACAACGGTGAGATCAACACCCTGCGCGGCAACATCAACCTGATGAACGCGCGGCAGGCGTTGTTCGCGTCGCCGCTGTTCGATGACGTCGAGAAGATCATCCCGGTCCTCGACGAGACCGGCAGCGACACGGCGATCCTCGACAACGCCCTCGAGTTGCTCGTGCAGGCCGGCTGGCCGCTGCCGCAGGCGATGATGCTGCTCATCCCGGAGGCGTGGAGCGGCCACCGCTCGATGCCCGCCGAGAAGCAGGCGTTCTACGAATACCAGGCGACCGTGATGGAGCCGTGGGACGGCCCCGCATCGGTGGCGTTCACGGACGGCCGCGCCATCGGCGCCGTGCTCGACCGCAACGGCCTGCGCCCCTCCCGCTACGTGGTCACGAAGGACGACATCGTCCTCATGGCATCCGAGGTCGGCGTGCTGCCGATCGCGCCGGATCGCATCCTGAAGAAGGGCCGCCTCGAGCCGGGGAAGATGTTCCTCGTCAGCCTCGAGGAAGGGCGGATCATCGACGACACCGAACTCAAGATGGGCCTGGCGAACGCGAAGCCGTATGGCGCGTGGCTTGCCGAGCACATGCACCCGCTCGCGAACCTCGCGCCGGCTGCGCCGTCCGAGACCTACGAGGGCGAGGCGCTGCGCGAGCGCATGATGGCGTTCGGCTACACGCTCGAGGATCTCAAGTACATCCTCGGCCCGATGATGACGAACGGCGAAGAAGCGACCGGTTCCATGGGGACCGACACGCCCGTGGCGGTGCTCTCGCAGCGCGCGCAGCCGCTCTACAACTACTTCCAGCAGCTCTTCGCCCAGGTGACGAACCCGCCGCTGGATGCGATCCGCGAGGAGCTCGTGACGTCGGCATTCACCGCCGTCGGCCCCGAGGGCAACCTGCTGGACACGGGTCTTTCGGACGTCCACCTGGTGAAGCTCGACAGCCCGTTCGTGGACAACGAGCAGCTCGCGCGCATCGTGGCACTGAAGGACGATCCGCGCTTCCGCACGGCGGTCCTGCCGACACTGTTCCCGGCGCAGGACGGCGCGAACGCGCTCGAGCACGCGATGGACCGCCTCTTCCGCGAGGCGGAGGATGCGATCGCGTCCGGCGCGCGCATCCTGGTCCTCTCCGACCGCGGCGTTGACCGCGAGCACGCACCGATCCCGGCGCTGCTGGCGGTAGCCGGCCTGCACAACCACCTGGTCCGCCGCCGCCTGCGCACGCAGGTCGGCCTGGTCGTCGAGACGGGAGAGCCGCGCGAGGTGCATCACTTCGCGCTGCTCGTCGGTTACGGCGCGAGCGCGGTGAACCCGTACCTCGCGCTGGACGGCGTCTCGCGGCTGTACGAGGACGGCTACCTCGACCGCAAGATCGACATCGCGGAGGCGCGCGATCACTACCTCAAGGCGCTCAAGAAGGGCGTCGTGAAGGTCATGTCCAAGATGGGCATCTCCACGGTGCAGTCGTACCGCGGCGCGCAGATCTTCGAGGCGATCGGCCTCGCGCCCGCGTTCGTCGATGCGTACTTCACGAAGACGACCTCGCGCATCGCCGGCATCGGCATCGCTGAGGTCCAGCGCGAGGCGCTGACGCACCATGAGCGTGCGTTCCCGACGCTTGAGGGCGGCGTGCACGACCTCGACGTCGGCGGCCAGTACCAGTGGCGCCGCGACGGCGAGTACCACCTGTTCAACCCGGACACGGTGTTCCGCCTGCAGCACGCGACGCGCACCAACCAGATGAACATCTTCCGCGAGTACACCTCGCTGGTGAACGAGCAGAGCAAGCAGCTCGCAACGCTGCGTGGGCTCTTCACGCTCAAGCCCGCAGGCCCGCCGGTCCCCCTCGACGAGGTGGAGTCGGCGGAGCACCTCTTCACGCGCTTCAAGACCGGCGCGATGTCCTACGGCTCGATCAGCGCCGAGGCGCACGAGACGCTGGCGATCGCGATGAACCGCATCGGCGGGAAGAGCA
>CAIXBH010000179.1 GCA_903917615.1 uncultured Chloroflexota bacterium
CCAGCGCACCGGCCGCCGCAACTGCCCCGGCCGGCGGCGTAGCGACCGCAACGGCAGCACCCGCAGCCGCCCCCTCGACCTTCGCGGCGCCCGCACCGGCCGTCCCGCGGGCCCCCGAGGCCGCGACGCCAACGCCTGCCCCCCGGACCTCGACCTCCGCGAGCGCACCGACGCCGACCTCGACGCCTGAGCGGGCACCAGAACCGGCCGTCGCGGCGTCGACCGGCGCGCCAGGAGTGGTGCCGGTGCCGGCACTGACTTCCACACCTGCAACGGTGGACGTAACGCCCGTGCGCGCGCCGAGCGAGCACACTGGCAACGGCGTTGCTGCTGGCCTTGGCGTCAGCGCGCTGCTGTTCGCGGCGCTCTCCGCACTCGCCCTCGCGAGCCGTCCCACGCATTGATCGAAGCCGGAGGCGGCGCGAAAGGATCCACCCGTGAGCAATCTGCTGAACCGCATGAGCCTCGCGGCGGCGGGCGTGATCGCCCTCGCTGCCCTGACCGGGTGCACGCCGAAGACCGAGGTCACCCTCCAGTCACCGCAGCAGGCGGCCGGCATCGCCGTGACCGGGACGGGGTTTGTCTCCGCCAAGCCGGACGTGGCGCGCATCGACCTCGGGGTCTCCGTCGCCGCGCCGACGGTCGCGAAAGCACGTGGCGATGCGGCGACTGCCATGCAGAAGGTGCAGGACGCGCTCAAGCAGAAGGGGGTCGCCGACAAGGACGTCCAGACGCAGTCGTTCACCATCAACCCGCAGTACGACAACACCGACCGCACCACGCCGAAGATCAGCGGCTACCAGGTCAACAACCAGGTGCGGGTGACGGTGCGCAACATCGACACTGCGTCCGATGTCCTCGACACCGCGGTTGCGGCGGGCGGTAACGCCGTGCGCGTGAACGGGATCACCTTCGCGGTGGACCAGCCCGACGCGCTCCTTGCGCAGGCCCGCCAGGACGCCGTGAAGAGCGCCCGCGACCGCGCCGATGTGCTGGCGAAGGCGGCGGGCGCGACCCTGGGCAAGCCGCGCTCGATCTCCGAGTCATCGAGCAGCGGGGGCGTTCAGGCTCCCGCGCCGCTGCGAGCCGGAGCCGCCGACGCGGTCTCCACGCCCGTCAGCCCGGGCGAGCAGCGCCTTTCCGTCACGGTCTCGATCGTCTACGACATCGCGCCCTGAGCGCTGGTCCGGGCCGGGTGACTTCAGTCCCGCGGCCCCCTGCCGATAGTTCCTCCATAGACGTAATGGCCGTCGCTGGAGGGAAACTGCGATGCGGCGTTCGCTGCCCGATCTGATCCCGTGGGCGTTGCTACTCGCCGTCTCGAGCGTCGTGCTCACCGCGATGCGCCTCAACCCCGCCCTGGACGTCGCGACGACCTGGAAATCTCCCGCCGGACACTTCGAGGTCGTGACACTGGTCGCCGCGATATGTGCGGTCGTGGGTGTCGCGACCAGCATCGTCGTCGTGCGCACGCCGAACGTGCGGCTCCTCTGCCTGACGCTCTCCTTCGTGACCCTCACCGGGCTCGTGTTCGTCCACGGTGCCGCCACCCCGGGGTTCGCCGTGGACGCCGAGTACAACCTGGTCATCGGCTTCAGCATGCGGCTCGCCTTTGTGTTTGGTGCGCTCTTCCTCGCGGCCAGCGCGATCCAGTGGGAGGGACGAGCCGCTGACCTGGTGAACCGCTACCGCGTGATCATCCTGGGCAGCACGCTGGCACTCCTCGTCGGTTACGCAGTGCTGGCCCTCGTCGACCCGGAGTGGGTGCCGGCCTGGTTCAGCACGAGCGGCGCACTCGCCTGGGGCACGACGACGTTCGTGTGCGCGCTCGGCGGCTTCGCGGCGGTCCGCTACTTCGCCGGGTATCGCCGGTCGCAACTCCCGCTCTATGGCGCCGTCACCCTCGGAGCCGTTCTCTTCGTGCAGGCCCAGATCGCGCAGCACCTTGGCGCGACGTGGGGCGGGACCTTCTGGCTGTACC
The DNA here is from genome assembly GCA_903917615.1 of uncultured Chloroflexota bacterium. Lineage (GTDB taxonomy): Bacteria > Chloroflexota > Dehalococcoidia > UBA2979 > UBA2979 > SHYQ01. The sequence goes on from CAIXBH010000179.1 coordinate 1,982, forward strand.
ACCTCCAGCTCCTGACCGGTTTCGGGGCGATCCTCTGGGGCATCGCCGTCGAGTACGGGCGGGGCCGGGCGCTGCGCTCCATCGAGGAGCTGACGGTCTCGGACATCGTGGCGCAGCTGCGATCCGGCCAGACCGAGTCGATCGCCGGCCTGGCTGCGGCGCTTGAGGCACGCGACGGCTACACGCTGGGCCACGGCGAACGCGTCGCTGCGCTCGCGATCTTCGTCGGGCGCGAGCTCAAGCTCTCCACGCCTCGCCTTCGCGCGCTCGCGGCCGGGGCGCTCCTGCACGACGTCGGCAAGATCGGCGTCCCGGACGCCGTGCTGCACAAGCACGGGCCGCTCGACCCGGAGGAGCGCGCCGTGATCGAGGAGCACCCCGAGCGTGGCGACACGATGCTCGCTGCGGCGTTCAACGGCGTCGTCGAGCGCGGTGTGATCCGCCACCACCACGAGCGCTGGGACGGCTCGGGCTACCCCGACCGCCTGGCTGCCGAGGCGATCCCGCTCGAGGCCCGCATCGTCGCCGTCGCAGACGTGTACGACGCACTCCGCTCGAACCGCGCCTACCGGCCCGCCTGGGAACGCGAGGACGCAGTGTCGCTCATCGTCGAGGGCGCAGGGACGCAGTTCGACCCGCGCTGCGTCGCGGCGCTACACGCGGTCATCGACCAGTGGGAGGCGCAGTACGCCGCCGACCACCTCGCGTACGACGAGCGCCGGGCGGCCTAGATGACGCGGCAGGCTCGCGCCTCGGTGCGCCTCCTCGGCTGGGTGCTCGCGGCCAACGTGACCGGCTTCGCCGGCGTAATCCTGCTCAGCGGCGGCCCGGCAGCAGCGACACGCCGACTGCTCGTCTGGTGCGGCATCGGCTGACGGGCGGGCACCGCCACGGGGTGGTACGCTCCCAGCGATCTCCCCTCTGAGGTGCCCCGTGGTACTGAGCGACCACTCGATCAAAGAAGCGCTGGCCTCCGGCCGGCTCGTCATCGACCCCCTGGGGCCGAACGCGGTTCAACCTGCCTCCGTGGACATCCGCCTGGACGCGCACTTCCGCGTGTTCCGCAACCACCGCCGCGAGTACATCGACATCCGCGAGAATCTCGAGGACCTGACCGAACCCGAATCGATCGCCGAGGACGAGTCCTTCGTCCTACATCCGGGCGAGTTCGTCCTGGGTTCGACGCTCGAGCGTGTCGAACTGGCGAACGACCTGGTGGCACGCGTCGAGGGCAAGTCCTCGCTGGGGCGCCTCGGGCTGCTCGTGCACGCGACGGCCGGGTTCGTCGACCC
>CAIXBH010000180.1 GCA_903917615.1 uncultured Chloroflexota bacterium
CGACGAGGCCGCCGAGCGCATCGCCGGCGACCTCCGACCGGGCGACGCCTTCTTCACGCTGGGCGCGGGCGACGTGACCAAGCTCGGGCCGATGGTGCTCGCACGGCTGGAGGCGCAGCGATGACCGCCGCACCCCGCCAGAAGCTGGGCGTGATCTTCGGCGGGCGCTCCGCGGAGCACGAGGTCTCCGTGACCTCGGCGCGCGGCGTCATGCGCCAGGCCGACCCCCAGCGATTCGAGGTCGTCCCCTTCGGCATCACCAGGGGTGGCGCGTGGCTCACGCCGGCGCAGACGCACGCCCGCCTCGCGCATGTCGAGGCCGGGAGCGAGCGCAGCCTCGGCGACGACCCGGGCACCGGCGTGTTCGCCTACCCCGAGGCCGTAGACGCACTTCGGCAGATGGACGTCATCTTCCCGATCGTGCACGGCACGACCGGCGAGGACGGCACGCTCCAGGGTCTGCTCGAGATGGCCGACCTGCCGTACGTCGGCTCCGGCGTGGCGGCGAGCGCGACCGGCATGGACAAGGAACTCATGCGCGCGGTCTTCGCAGCGCACGCAATCCCGCAGACCCGCTACCTCGCGCTCCGCGATGAGGAAGCAACCGACCCCAGCGACGATGTCCTGCGCCGCATCGAGGGCGAACTCGGCTACCCGTGCTTCGTGAAGCCCGCCAACGGTGGCTCGTCCGTCGGCGTCAGCCGCGCACGCTCGCGCGAGGACGTCGGTGAGGCGCTCGCGGGGGCCGCGAAGTTCGACCGCAAGGTCCTCGTGGAGGCCGCCGTGACGGGGCGCGAGGTGGAGTGTGCCGTCCTCGGCAATCACGACCCGCAGCCCTCCCCGCTCGGCGAGATCCGCCCCAGCACCGAGTTCTACGACTACACCGCGAAGTACCTCGACGACTCCGCGGCGCTCATCGTGCCGGCGGAGGTCGCGCCCGAAAGCGCCGCGCTCGTGCAGACCATGGCGCTCCGCGCCTACCGCGCGCTGGACTGCGCGGGGCTCGCGCGCGTGGACTTTTTCCTCGAGCCCGACGGCGGCGTGAAGTGCATCGAGGTGAACACGCTGCCCGGCTTCACGCCGATCTCGATGTACCCGCGTCTCTGGGGCGAGGCAGGTGTCTCCTACACCGACCTCATCTCGCGCCTGGTCGACCTCGCGTTCGAGCGATACGAGGAGGGCCGGGCACGTGGCTAACCCCTTCGGCTTCCTCAACCGCGACAACCAGAACGTGCGCCGTGTCACGCCGCGGCCGGCGGCCATGCCGCCGCGCTACTACGAGCGCACGCACGATTCCCGGCAGGCGCCGCCGCTCGCGATCGCGTGGCGACGCGTCGGGATCCTCAGCGCGATCTTCCTGGCGACCTGCGGTCTGCTGTACGGCACGGGCTGGCTGCTGACGGGCGACACGCTGCGCGTGCGCACAATTGCTGTCGAAGGCGTGCAGGTCACGGACCCGCAGACCATCGCGCAGGTCGTGAAGCTGGGCGGCGAGTCGATGTTCCTCGTCGACACGGCGAAGGCCGCCACTGCCGTCGCGAAGCTCCCCGCCGTCAAGGCGGCGACGGTGACGCGCGTCTGGCCGCACGGCGTCCGCATCGACGTGACCGAGCACCAGGCGTGGGGCTACTGGCAGACGGGCCCGCAGCGCGTCGTCATCGACGCGGACGGTCGCATCCTGCAGGCCTCGCGCCCGCCCGCGGCGGACGCGCCCACGGTCGCCGAGCTCGGCGCGCCGAAGGATGCATCGGGCAACGTCGCGCCGGATCCGGACACCGTGCGCCTCATCGACCGGCTGCGGACGGACGGTGCCTTCGGTCGGCTCAACGTGAAGCCGACGGGGTTCGTCTTCCAGCGCGACCGCGGCCTCACCGTCATGGTGGCAAACGGCCCCGCCGCCATCTTCGGCGACTCCAGCAACTACGACTTCAAAGTGAAGACGTGGGAAGCGCTCCTGCGCGAACCGCAGGCATTGGCATCGGCCGCACCGGCGAAGGCCGGCGCGAAGAGCGTCGTGTCGGAGATCGACCTTCGCTTCGGAAGAAACGTGGTGCTGCGATGACTCCAATCCCCAGCGAGGAGCGCAACAATGGCTAACCGGAGCATCGCCGCAATCGATGTAGGCACGACGAAGATCTGCACGATCGTCGCCGAGGTCACACCGCAGCACGAGCTGCGCATTCTCGGCGTCGGCATCGGACCGTCCGCCGGCCTGACGCGCGGCGCGGTGGACAACATCCACGCCGCCATCGAGGCGATCGCGTCGTCCGTGGAGCGCGCGGAGCGTGCCTCGGGGACGCGCATCCTCTCTGCGCACGTCGGCATCGGCGGACCGCACGTCTCGTCGATGAACTCGC
>CAIXBH010000181.1 GCA_903917615.1 uncultured Chloroflexota bacterium
CGGGCGTCGACGGCGGCGCGCAGCTCATCGGCTACTTCGGCTACCGCCTGAAGTTCCTGCAGACGGGCCGCATCCCGAACTACGCCTTCGGCATGGCCGTCGGTGTGGTCGCCCTCGCCGTGATCGCCCTCGGCATGCACAACTAGCGGAAGAAGCGAGCGCTCCATGATCGAGTCCGACGGCTACATCCTCTTCGCGCTCTTTCTGATCCCGCTGGCGACAGCGGTGCTGCTGATGCTCATCCCCGGGCGCGAGCGCGCCGCGGTCATCGGCATCACGGGCGCTTCGAGCCTCATCATGCTCGTGCTCTCCATCTACGTGTTCTCGCGCTACTCGTTCGGCGGCGACCAGTTCCAGGGCGTCATGGCCTTCACCTGGATGCAGCACGTCGGCATCCTCGGCGACAAGGGCATCCAGCTGAAGGTCGGCGTGGACGGCATGTCCGCCTCGCTCGTCCTCCTCTGCGGCGTCGTCATCGTCCCGGCGACCTGGGTGGCGTGGAAGATTCAGGATCGCCTGAAGGACTTCTTCATCCTCCTGTACCTCGTGACCTCCGGCGTCTTCGGCACCTTCGTGCTGCTCGACCTCTTCTTCTGGTTCCTCTTCTACGAAGTCGCGCTGATGCCGATGTACCTCCTCATCGGCGTGTGGGGCTCCACGCGCAAGGAATACGGCGCGATGAAGCTGATGCTGATGCTGCTCGCGGGCTCCATCTTCATCTTCACGGTGATCTTCGCGACCTTCACGCAGGTGGGCGCCGGCACCTTCGACATGGTGACCCTGCTCAACGCCCACAAGGACCCGGCGTTCCAGCGCGCGATGTTCCCGCTGATCGCCATCGGCTGCGGCACCCTGGGTGCCATGTTCCCGTTCCACTCCTGGTCACCGGACGGCCACGCCGCCGCCCCGACCGCCGTGTCGATGCTCCACGCGGGCGTGCTGATGAAGGTCGGCGCGTTCGGTGTGGTGCGCCTCGGCTTCCAGATGCTCCCGGACGGCGCCGCCTACTGGTCGCCCGCCCTCGTGGTCATCGGCGTCACGGCCGCCCTCTACGGCGCGATCTCCGCGCTGCGTCAGACGGACATGAAGCTCCTGATGGGCTTCTCCTCCGTCTCGCACATGGGATACGTCTTCCTCGGACTCGGCACCTTGAACTCCATCGGCTGGAACGGCGCCGTCCTCCAGATGACGGCCCACGGCTGGATGACCGCCCTCTGCTTCCTTCTCATCGGCGGCATGTACGACCAGTCGCACAACCGCGACATCCCGAACTTCTCGGGCATGGCGAAGCAGATGCCGGTGTGGACGATCTTCTTCGTCTTCGCCTCCCTCGCGTCGCTCGGCCTGCCGGGCCTCTCAGGCTTCATCGCCGAGGTGCACATCTTCATCGGTACCTTCCGCGCCTACCCGATCGTGGGCGGGCTCGCCGTCCTGACCGCGGCCATCACCGCCACCTACCTCCTGCGCATGCTGTCGCAGGCGTTCTTCGGCGAAATGAACCCGCGCTGGGACATGCTGAAGGACATCACGTGGATGGAGCGCGCCGGCGCGACCGTCCTCGTCCTGGCGATGCTCACGCTCGGCATGTGGCCCGGCCCGTGGGTCGACCGCATCACCCCGACCATCATCCAGATCCCCGGCATCACGCTGTAGCGACGGCAAGGGGAGCGCACTCGTGAACGACGTCCTCGGCAACGCATTGAACTTCAACTACGCCCTGCTGCTGCCTGAGATCATCCTGGCCGCGACGGCCTTGCTCGTCGTGTTCGTGGATCTCTTCCAGCGCGAACTCAAGAGCAGCGGCCGGCTGTTGCCGATCGTCTCGCTCATCGGCCTCGTCGCGGCGGGCATCGTCAGCGTGTTCGGGGTCGATGCCCACGCCGACTTCTCGCGGCTCATCACCATCGACAACTTCACGACGTTCTTCCGCGAGCTCTTCATCGTCACGACGATCCTCGTGGTCCTCGGCTCGCACGAGTACGTCGAGCGCCATGTGAACCACATCGGCGAGTTCTACGCGCTGCTGCTGCTCTCCACGATCGGCGCGATCTACATGGCCGCCGCGCGCGACCTGCTGACCGCGTACCTCTCCATCGAGGTGCTGTCGTTCTCGCTGTACATCGCGGTGTCGCTCGGCAAGAACGATGCGCGCTCCGGTGAGGCGGCGCTGAAGTACGTGCTCCTCGGTGGCGTCGCCTCCGCGATGCTGCTCTACGGTCTGAGCCTGCTGTACGGCGTCACGGGCGCCACCCAGTACGCCGACATCGCCGCCGCGCTCGCGAAGCACGACGCCGGCGTCCGGATGCCGCTCCAGCTTGCGCTCGTCTTGATCGTCGGCGGCGTCGGCTTCAAGGCTTCCGCCGTCCCGTTCCACATGTGGACGCCCGACGCATACGAGGGCGCACCGATCCCGGTGACCGCCTACCTCTCGGCCACCTCGAAGGCCGCGACCTTCGCGCTGCTCCTGCGCTGGTTCTCCGGCCCGCTCTACCCGGCGATCGCGCAGTGGCAGTGGATGGTCGCGACCATCGCCGTCCTCACGATGGTCTTCGGGAACCTGATCGCCCTGCAGCAGCACAACATCAAGCGGCTGCTCGCCTACTCGTCCATCGGTCAGGTCGGCTTCATGCTCATGGCCATCACGACGATCTCGAACGTCTCGGCATCCGGCCTGCTCGTCCACCTCGGTGGATATCTGGTCACGAACCTCGCGATCTTCATCGCGGTGATCCACTTCTACAACCGCACCGGCCGCGAGCAGATCACGGACTTCAAGGGCCTCGCCCAGACGAACCCCTACCTCGCGCTCGTCCTCGCCGCCGGGTTCTTCTCGCTGGCGGGCATGCCGCTGCTGGCGGGCTTCTTCACGAAGTTCATTCTGTTCCAGTCCGTCGTGCAGGGTGGGTACCTGTGGCTCGTGTTCATCGCAGTCATCGCAAGCACGGTGTCCCTCTTCTACTACCTGCAGGTCATCCGCCAGATGTACCTCTTCCAGCCCGACGGCGACGCGAGCCGGTGGCGCCTCTCCGCAACCGGCTACCTCACCACCGCGACGCTGTTCGCAGGCATGGTGGTCATCGGCCTCTACGGCGCACCGCTCTACACGGTCGCGGACCGCGCCGCCTTCGCGCTCTTCGGCTCGTAACCTCGAGGTCGATCGGCATCCGACAGATAGCAAGAGGCCCGGCGATTGCCGGGCCTCTTGCGTAGTGCTGTGAAGCGCGCCGACTACAACATGCCGAGGTAGCGGTCGAGCTCGAATGGCGTCACCTGGCGGCGGTAGTCGCTCCACTCGATCTTCTTGTTCGCGATGAGCGACTCGAAGACGTGGTCGCCCAGCGTCTCCCGCATCAGCGACGAGGCGGAGAACGCCTCGATCGCCTCACCGAGCGACGCCGGCAACGACTCGATCCCGCGCGCTGCGCGCTCCGCGTCGGTCAGACGAGCGGCAGCGGTCTCCGTTGCTGTCGGCAGCGGCGTGTTGTTCTCGATGCCGTCGAGACCGGCCGCGAGGACAGCCGCGAACGCGAGGTACGGATTGCACGCGGAGTCAGGCGCGCGGTACTCGACGCGCGTCGCTGCCTCCATGTCGGTGCGCAGCGTCGGCACGCGGACCAGGTCCGCGTTGTTCGTGTGCGACCACGTGGCGTAGGTCGGCGCCTCGTACCCCGGCACGAGGCGCTTGTACGAGTTCACCCACTGATTCGTGACCAGCGACATCGCCCCCGCGTGCTTGAGCAGGCCCGCCATGTAGTGGCGCGCGTCGCCGGAGAGCTGCGCCGCGTCGTTCGCGTCGAAAAACGCGTTCTCCTCGCCGCGGAAGAGCGAGAGCTGCAGGTGCATCGCCGAGCCGTTCTGGTCCGCGACCGGCTTCGGCATGAACGTCGCGTACACGCCGTGGCGCATCGCGACTTCCTTCA
>CAIXBH010000182.1 GCA_903917615.1 uncultured Chloroflexota bacterium
AGGTGGTCGATGTCGTCCTTGGTATGCAGGCCGCGGTTCGCCTCGATGAGGTAGCCGATGATCGCCGCGATGTCCTCGCGGGTGATCGTGCGGCCCTCGGCCGACGAACGCTCAATGGCGTCGATGAGCTTGTGCCGCGCGACCGCGAGGTCGAAGTTCGGCGCGAACGTGCTCCCGGCTTCAGCGGCATCCGCGAACCCGGCGTATGCCTGCGCGACGTTGCGGGGCGGGCCGGCAGGCGTGCCCTCGGGCACGACGTTGTACTTGTCGGGCACCGTCATCTCCGCGATCGCCGCCCCGCTCTTGGCGCCGTAGATCTTGTTCGGGCCGGTCGACAGCGCCCCGCCGGAGACGAGGACGAGCGTCCCCTCGCGCCCGTAGATCTCGAGGCGGCTGCCGCTCGGCGTGACTGGCACGGCCGCGACCTGCACGGACACCTCCGCGCCGCTCACGAGACGCCCCGCGATGCTGATGCTGTCCGGCGAGTCGACCGGCACCATCTTGTCGTTGTCGGTGTCCTTCCACTCGGTCACCCGCGTGGTAGCCCGTGCCGAGAGCTCCGCGAACTCGCCGAGGATCGCGCACATGGCGTCGATGCCGTGCCCGCCCGCGATGGTCAGCGTGTTGGCGCCGGCCGCGTGCTCGCGCTGCCACAGGCGGCCAGCGGCGCGCTCGTAGGAGGCTCCCGACATGACGCTCAAGTTCGCGGTCAGCACCTCGCCGATCTCGCCGGCTGCCACCATGTCGTGCGCGTAGCGGACCGCCGGGTCACTGCGTCCCTGCAGGCCCACCATGGTGGTCAGCCCGTGCTCACGCGCGTAATTCGCCATCTCCTCGGCCTCGGCGAGGTTCGCGCCGAGCGGCCACTCGCAGAAGACGGGCTTGCCCGCCTTCAGGCCGGCCATGACGAGGTCCTTGTGCCACGGCACCCGTACGCACACGACGACTAGGTCGACCTCGGGGCTGTTCGCCATGTCATCGATGTTGTGGAAGGCGAGCGGCGCACCGAACGCGGCCGCCGAGGCCTTCGCGGTCTCTTCGTGCGCGGTGCAGACCGCCACGACCTCGAAATCCGGAAGCGCCTTCAAGGCCGGGACGTGGGCGTTCGCCCCCCAGCCGCTGCCACCGGGGGTGACCGTTGCACCCACAATGCCGACGCGAATCTTCCCTGCCATCGCGGAACTCCCAACGTTCATAGCGTGTGATTCGTCTGAGCCGCACGAGTATACGGACGCGCAGCGCGGTCGCCACGCCCGCCCGGCCCGATGTGGCGCTCTGGTAGACTGCCGCGATGCACGACACCGAACACCGCCTCCGCCTGCGCTCACTCCTCGAGGGCGACACCTGCGTCCACCCGGCGACGGTGTACGACCCGATCTCCGCGCGACTGGCCGAGATGGCGGGCTACGGGGTCGCCGTCCTGCCCGGCTCACTCGCCTCTGCGGCGGTGCTGGGCGTGCCAGATCTCATCCTCCTGACGTTGACCGAGTTCGCCGAGCAAGCGCGACGGACGGCGCGCTACAGCGACCTGGCGATCATCGCGGACGCCGACCACGGCTACGGCAACGCGCTCAACGTTGTCCGCACGGTCGAGGAGCTCGAATCGGCCGGGATGGCCGGTCTCACACTCGAAGACACGCTGCTGCCCGCGCCCTATGGCGCCTCGGGCGGGATGGTCTCCACCGACGAGATGACGGCGCGACTGCGCGCGGCGCTGGCCGCCCGCAGCGATCCGAGCCTCGTCATCGTCGCGCGCACCAACGCGTTCAACGCGGGCGTGTCGACGGAGGAGGCGGTCGCTCGGCTCACGGCCTACGCCGCGACCGGCGTGGATGCCATCATGGTCGTCGGGACCACGAGGCCGGAGCAGATCACCGCGGTCGGCGACGCCGTGGCACTGCCCCTCATCGTCGGGAACGTGCCTGCGAGCGAGCCATCGCTGACCGACCTCGGCTTCCTGGCCGCGCACCGCGCTCGTATCGCGTACCAGCAACAGCCCGCGTTCCTCGCCTCCGTGCTCGCGCAGTACGAGGTCATGCGCCACCTGCACGAGGGCGGCAGCCTCGCCTCGGTCCCGCACGCGGGTGCGCCGTCTGCCCTGGTGGACGAGATGCTGCGCAGGGGCGACTACGACGAGGCGCAGCGGCTCTACGTAAAGGGCGAGGCGAAGCGGTCGTGACCTCCGCCCCCGTGACGCCCGTGATCGAGGAACTCGCGACCTACATCGCGGGCGCAAACGCGCATCCGCTGCCCGATGCGGTCACCGAGAAGACCAAGCACCACCTCCTCGACACACTCGCCGCGATGGTGTCCGGCACAACGCTTCTGCCCGGACAGCGCGCCGTCGCGTACGCCGCCACGCGCGGTGGCGTCGAGGAAGCCAGCGTTGTCGGGACGTCGATCCTGACGACGGTCGAATACGCGGCGCTCGCGAATGGCATGCTCGCGCACTCAGACGAGACGGACGACTCGCACGCGCCATCACAGACCCACCCGGGGTGCGGCATCGTGTCCGCCGCACTCGCGCTGGCCGAGCGGGACCGACGCGGCGGCGAGGCGCTGCTCCGCGCGATCGCGCTCGGCTACGACGTGGGCACGCGGTTCACGATGTGCCTCGACGCGCTCGCGTTCCGCGAGGAGGGACACGCCACGCACAGCTTCGGGCCGACCTTCGGCGCTGCCGCTGCGGCGGCGTCCCTCATTGGGGTCGACCGTCGGCAGGCACTCCACGTCCTGTCGTACGCAGGCCAGCAGGCCTCGGGCGTCGGCGCGTGGATCGGCGACCTCGAACACGTCGAGAAGTCGTTCGACTTCGGCGGCATGCCGGCGCGCAACGGCGTGACGGCGGCCGCGTTCGTCGGAGCTGGCTTCACCGCGACGGACGACATCTTTGCCGGGCCCCGCAACTTCTTCCAGGCCTACGGACATCCCGGTCGCACGATCACCCCCGGCGAACTCGTTCGCGGGCTCGGCTCGACGTTCGAAGTGATGAACACGAACATCAAGCGCTGGACGGTGGGCTCGCCGATCCAGGCCCCCCTGGATTCGCTCCTCGAGCTGATCCGCACGCACCACATCACGGCGGATGACGTCGCGAACGTCGAGGTGCGCGTCGCGCATACCGGTGCGACCACGACCGACGACAAGAAGATGCCGGACATCTCCATGCAGCAGATGTGCGCGGTCATGCTCCTGGACGGCATCGTGACGTTCGACTCCGCGCACGATGAAGCGCGGATGCACGACCCGGCCGCCGTTGCGATGCGCGGTCGCATCCACCTGTTCGGGGATGACGAGCTCCAGCGTCGCCTGCCATCGCGGCAGGGCATCGTGGAGATCACCCTCAACGACGGCCGCGTGGTCCGGCACCACACTGAGGCTGTGCGCGGCACGGACGAGAACCCGATGACCCGCGCCGAGGTCGACGAGAAGGCGTACTACCTGATGGTTCCCGTGCTGGGCGAGGCGAAGAGCCGCGCGCTCTGCGACGCGGCCTGGGACATCGAGGCCATCGCGGACATACGCGAGTTGCGTCCGCTGCTGCGACCGTAGCGGCGGGGCTACCGCCCCGTCGCCATGCGGAACAGCTCGTCGCCGAACTCCGCGCGTTGCGCCTCCGCCACGGGCGCGACGGCCTCGACGAACGCCTCGTGCTCCCCCGCTGTGAGCCGGACGACCTGCGTCCCCGCCGCCTCGAGGTGGGCGAGCGCCACCGCATCCTCGGCGGCAGCGAACTCCCGCTGCGCGCTCGTCGCGACCGCCACCGCCTGGCGCAGCTCACCCTCGATGCGCGGACCGAGCTCCCCAAGACGCTCGGCGTTGGCATACACCGCGCTGGTGCCGAAGACATGCGCGGTGAGCGTCACGTAGGGGTGGTGTCGGTAGATCTCGAAGTTGTAGATGTTCGTCAGCGCGTTGTCCTGGGCGTCGACGACGCCAGCCTCGAGGGAAGCGACGAGGTCCCGCACGTCGATGGCGACCGGTTCGGCGCCGAGCTGGCGGAACGCCGCCTGGTGCGTCTCGCTGAACTGCGTGCGGATCCGGAGCCCCGCGCAGTCAGCGGGCGCGTGAATGGGTCTGACGCGGTTCGTCAGGTGGCGGAACCCGTTGTCCCAGTACCCGAGGATCCGAAAGGGCGATGTCGCCTCGAGCCGTTCGCGCAGGTGCGTACCGAAGGCACCGTCGAGTACCGCGTAGGCACCGGCGCGGTCGGCGAATAGGAACGGGAGGTCGAGGAGCGCAAACTCCGGGACACGCGCGGGCATCCTCGTGGTGGACTGGTAGCAGAGCGTCAGCGTGCCATCCTCGACCATGGTCAGCAGGTCGCCGGCTGCCTTGCCCTGGTCCATCACGTTGTCCGTGAAGTCGAACTCCACCTCGCCCGGGAGGCGCCGCGCGAGCTCGGCCTCCAGCACGCGCATCGCGCGATTGTGCACGGACGCGGGCACCTGATAGCCCGCGGCGACGATCCTCACGGGCTTCATGCTTCGTCCCCTCGGCACGGACGCGGTCGCGCGCCCGCGCGGGATCGTACTGGTTACACCGCCCGACCGTGGGCGCGGCTGCTTACGGTTACGCGTACGTCAGTGTTAGGCTCCCGCCGTGACCACCACACGACGACTGCTGCCGCTGGCGGTGCTGCTTTTTGCCGGAATCGGCAGCCTGTACGCGCTGGACGCGCCCGCAGCTGCGGTCTATCCGCTCGTGGCCGGCCTCGCACTGGTGGCGGCCCTCGCCATCCGCTCGGGTGGGCGCGAGGTCGCCCGCGCGGTCGAGGCGATGCCCGTCCCGGACCCGAACGTCGAGGGCGCCGTGGTCCGCTGGCGCCACCGCACCTTCTCCGCGCTCGAGGATGCGAACTTCCGGGCGCTCTATATCGGCAACATGCTCCAGTTCGGCTCGCAGCAGATGCAGCTCGTGGTGCGCGGCTACCTCGTGTACAACCTCACGGGCTCGTATGCGGCCCTCGGCACGATGGCGCTCGCGAACGCGGTGCCATCGCTGATCGTCTCGCCCATCGGCGGGGTCGTGGCGGACCGGGCCACGAAGAAGGACGTGATCCAGGTCGCCCAGGCCTACAACGCCGTGAACGCGATTCTGCTCGCGATCATCGCGGCCGGGTGGTTCGGCCTGCACCTGCAGTTCTGGCACCTGTTCGTCAGCGCGTTCCTGCAGGGCACGGTGAACTCGGTCATGCAGCCCTCCCGGCAGTCGATGATCTCCGACCTCGTGGGCCGCGATCGACTGATGAACGCAATCGGCATTAACTCTTCCGGCCAGACGATGATGCAGCTGATGGGCCCGGCGATGGCGGGCTTCCTCATCGCTGCGCTCAGCCCGTCGATGGTGTTCGGCTTTCAGGGAGTGCTCTACATCCTGGCGGTGACGTTCACGATGCGGCTGCCCGCGAAGCCGGTCTTCGCGTTCGTCGCCGCGGCAGAGGGCGAGGCGGAGGGCCCGGGGCATGGGCGGTCGAGGGGTGGCGGGCACGGCCGGCGACGCGGCGCGGCGAGCTTCGGTGACCTCGTAGACGGCCTGGCGTACGTCGCGCGCGACCCCACGATCCGCATGGTCCTCGGCGTGAACTTCCTCATCGTCATCGTCGCAATGCCCTACACGCAGTTGCTGCCGGGCTTCGTCGCGAGCGTCCTCCACGAGGGCCCAGCGGTGCAGGGGCTGCTGCAGAGCGTGCAGGGGATCGGTGCCGTGCTCGGTGCTGTGTTCGTTGCATCCGCCCCGTCCAGGGGGCGCGGAAAGATGCTAATCGGCTGCGGCGCGCTCCTCGGCATCGCGATCGTCGGGTTCGCATCGTCGACGATCCTCTGGGTGACCCTGCCGATCATGATCCTGCTCGGCTTCGGTCAGTCGGGGCGCATGGCGATCGGCCAGGTGCTGATTCAGGAGTACTCGACCGAGGAGTACCGGGGCCGTGTCGTCTCCGTCTGGTTCATGCAGTTCGGCCTCGTACAGTTCGGCACGTTCATCGTCGGCCAGTTGGCGGAAGCCGTCGGGCCGCAGCTGGCGATCGGCGGCCTGGCGGCGCTCCTCGTCGCGGCGATGGGGCTCTGCATGCTGTTCGCGCCGAAGATGCGCGACCTCGACTAACCGGGCGCGGCGCTGTGACGGGCTGAGCGGCCGCGATACGCCGTGTCAGGCGCCGGGCCGTCCGACCTAGCTGCGGGCGGCCGGTGTCGCGGTCGCGACGGGACTCGGTCGGACACCCTGGCCGTCGCGCAGTGCCCGCTGCCCACTCAGGACGACGACCTCGCCGGGCTGCAGCCCCTTGGTGACCTCGGTGCCGGTGCGGTCCACAAGGCCGACCTCGACGGTGCGCAACTTCAACTTGCCGTCAGCGACGACGAAGACGTGCTGTGCACCGCTGAGTTCAAACACGGCCGAGGTGGGCACGACAAGCACGTCCGGCTTCTGCGCCGTGACGATTCGTACCTGCGTGAGCGTGCCAGCCTTCAGCAGCGCCTGCGGATCGTCCACGATGATCTTCACGTCGAAGGTGTGGGCACGCGCGTCGCCCGCGGCCGCGATGCCGCTCACCTTGCCGCGGAGCGTGTTCTTGTTGTCACCGGGGATGCTCAGCTCTGCCGGGGCATCATTCTTGAGGACGGCGGCATCCGCGTCGCGCACGGTCACGTGTACCTCGGCGGCCTTGCCGATCAGCAGCAGCAGCGGGGCCTGCGGGCCGACGTTCACGCCTGGCTCGGCAAGGCGCTGCGCCACGACGCCGTCGAACGGCGCAAGGATCGTCATCCGGTTGAGGTTCGCCTGAGCGAGAGCGACGGCCGCCTGGGCCTGCGCCACCGTCGCGTTCGCGGCCTGCATGTCCGCATCGGTGTAGGCGTTCAGACGCCGGTCGAGTGCATTGCGGGCCGCCTCGACCAGCGCCCGCTGGGCGCTGATGTCGGCCGGCGTGGGGTTGCGGAGCGTGTCGAGGCGCGCCTGAGCGGACTTCACCGCGTCGCGCGCGGACGCCGCCGCGGCCACGCCGCTCTTGTAGGCCGCGTTGGCGGTGAGCACGGCGACGGCGCGGGCGCCGAGGTCGCTGCGCGGGTCGCCCGCCCGCGTCTGGAGGAAGCTCGTCACATTGTCGGCAGCATCCTGGGTGAGCGGCACCTGGATGTTGCCGCAGGGCAGTCCGATGCCGGTGGTTCCCGTGCAACCGGTGGAGAACGCCCCCAGCAACACGGCCCGGGCGTTCTCGACGTTGTTGTCCGCCGTGGCGACGGCGGTCTGGGCCGCCGAGACGGCCGCCGTCGCGGCCGCGATGTCCGCCGGCGATGGGTTCAGCAACTGGTCCAACTTGGCCTGCGCGGCGCTAAGTTGCGCCTGCGCGGCACCGATGTCGACGCTGGTCGCGCCGCCGGCGACGAGCGCGCGCTTCGCCTCGGCCGACTGCAGGTCGGCCCGGGCCTGCTGGAGCTGGGCCGGAAGCGCCCCGGGATCGAGCGCGGCCAGCCGGTCACCGGCACGCACCACGGAGCCGGCCTGCACAAGCACCGCCGAAAGCGTGCCGGCGATGGAGGAGTTTACCGTGGCCTGCTGCGAGCCCTGGACGGTGCCGGAGTAGAGGAGCTCTGCGCGGATGGGCGCACGCTGCGCCGTCGCGACGTCGACTGCCGGGCGGAAGGCCGCCTCTTCCTGGGACGCGGCGAGCAGGCGAACCCCGAGCACGGCCGTTAGCAGCAGTCCGAGGCAGGCACCAATGGCCGCCGAAGTGACCCAGGGGCTCTGAAATCGGCGGGGCTCTGCGGCGACGGGTTCGATCACAATGGCCTCCGCCGGGACAACACAGTTAAGGACGGGAATATACGCCCGCGCATCACGATCGGCATGTGTCAGCCCATGCCGCCCGTAATTGGCGCGAGTGGTAGGCTACGCCGCCTGAGCGGGTGGCCCGAGTGGTCCGCCTGCTGACGAGGTAGCGCCCGTGTCTCGCAGACTTCGCTTCTTCCTCTTGACCGGCTGGGCACTGACCGTGGCGGCCCTCGTCCCGCTCTCGGTGTGGGGCGCATTCGCCGCGTTTCAGTGGGTGACGACCAGCGGCAACTACCTCACGAGTTCGAACGCCACGGTCACCGGCGACCTTGTGACGGTCAGTTCAGTGAACGCTGGCCGCGTCACCGACCTCCATGTCCTGCCCGGCGCCCCGGTCAAAGAGGGCGAGCCGTTCGTCAGCATCGAGTTGCCAGCGCCCGTCCGCACAACCGCCGGGGGGACGCCGGTCCTCGCTTACCTGGGGTCCAAAGATCAGGCGGTCGAGCTGGTCTCGCCGATCGATGGGCTCATTGCGACCGTCGCGGTCGCGAACGGCTCGGCCGTCACGGCGGGGCAGGTCGTCGCGCGCCTCGTGGACCCGACACGCCTGTGGGTCACCGCGTACGTGGATGAGACACAGGTCTCCCAGGTCCGCGTCGGACAGGCCGCCGAGGTCTACCTCAACGCGACCGGACGCACCCTCCAGGGCGATGTGACGGCCGTCGTCCCCGCGACGTCCAGCATCACGACGCCACCCGCGACGGGCGCGACGATCGCCCGTACCGACACCGTGCTGACGCACCTCTACCCGGTCTACATTCGCGTCGACCTCGCCAACAGCCCGCAGCTGCTGGGGAGTTCCGCGCAGGTGAAGATCCGCATCAAGTAGCGACGCCGAGCCCCGGGCGCCGGCACGCGACACACGCACGCGACACAAGGCTGCAGCCGCTCGTATCGTGGGTCGTGACGGCGAACGTCGCGGACGAGGGGTGGATCATGCAGTTCGGAGCCTTCTTCCTGGCGGGCGCACCCGGTCGCGAGGACGCGTCTTCGGTCTTCAAGCGCCTCGTCCAGCTGACACAGGACGCCGAGGAACTCGGATTCGATTCGATCTGGATCGCCGAGCACCACTTCTCCACCTACGGGAGCATCCCGAATCCGCTGATGATGGCGACGCGGCTCGCCGCAGAGACCTCGAAGATCCGCATCGGGACGGCGGTCCTCGTCCTCCCGTTCTGGCACCCGCTTCGCGTCGCCGAGGACATCGCCCTTGCCGACCACCTGACCGGCGGGCGGCTCGAGGTCGGCGTCGGCCGTGGCTATCAGCCGTATGAGTTCCGCCGCTTCGGTCTCACGCAGGACGACGCGCGTGAGCGCACGGACGAGACGCTGTCGATCCTCCTCGCAGCGCTGCGGAACGACGTCATGTCGTACGACGGCAAGTACAACGAGATCGGTGAGACGACAGTTCTGCCGCGCCCGCTGCAGCAGCCCCACCCCCCAATCTGGCTCGGCGCCAACACGAAGGAATCGTTCGAGATCGGAGCCCGCCTCGGCCTCCGCGCGTTCACCGCGACCTCGGGCCGTCCGCTGGACCAGGCGGCGAGCGAGTCATGGGCGAACTACCTCGAGGCGAAGAGCAAGCACGCGAACGTGCCGCCTGAGTTCGGTGTGCAGGTCCAGATCTGCACGATGCCGACCGACGACGAGGCGCGCGCGCAGATGCCGCACTTCCGCTACCAGAATCGTCAGGTCGTCAGCCTGCGCGGCGGTCGTGAGCACGTGCTCGCCGGCGTGACCGAGGCGACCCCGTACGAGGGCGAGCCAGACCTCGAGGAGATCTTCACGACCCGATCGCTCTCGGGCTCACCGGACACCGTCGCGGCCTCCCTGACGCGCTTCCGCGAAGCCTGCCCGATGACGCTGCTGAACGGCACGTTCAGCGCCGGCGAGATGCCCCTCGACGTCTCTCGCCAATCGATGCGGCTCTTCGCGGAGGAAGTGATCCCGCGCTTCCGGTAGGCAGTGGCGGCCAGATGCCGAACTCACCCGACGACGAACACCCGATCTGGTGTGACCGCGCCTCTCTCGCGCGGCGGAGCGCCGCGCTCGGGGCGATCAACGTCGACGAGGTCGTGTGCCGTATTGCCCTCTCCTCCGCAGAGATGCGCGCCCTGCTCGGCACGGGCGCGCCGCCGGAAGGCACCACGCGCATCGCGGCGTGGGACCCGCCGGTCATGCTGCTCGCGGACGATCCATCGCTGGCCACCCTCCTGCGCGCCGCTGGCGTGGACGTGCCGCACGTGACTTCGACCTTCGCGCAGCGCGAAGGCGAGGCGCGAGACCGCCTGGCGGCGGCGACCCACCGATTCGAAGATCACGGCGAAGTCGCGCACGGCAATGCGCTGGACGCCCGCGTCGCCGTGGTGATCGCGTGGGGCCACGACCGAGCGCGTCAGATCCTCGACCGCCTCGGACGCGAAGTCGCGCAGTCCGGTCTCGTCCTCGACGCGCGGGCCCCGCGCGAGTTGCGCGCCTTCGTGGTTGCCTCGCTCCCGGCAGGCCGGGCGATCATCGTCGGCGCGAACGGCGTCGACGAGGCGTCGGCGAGCGACCTCGCCGCCGCGCTCGAAACGGTGCTCCGAGCGGCTGCGGACTAGAGCAACGCCTGGTAGATCGTGCTGCGCCATTCGCGGCGGATCTGGTAGTCCGAGCCACCGAGCTGTGTGAGCAGGATCGCGATCAGGTCCTCAGCGGGCGAGACGAAGAACGACGTCGAATATGCACCATTCCAGTAGTACTCGCCCGGTGTGCCGAGCACGCCGGAACGCACAGGATCCATCAGCACCGCGAACCCGAGTCCGAAGCCAGTCCCGTGGGTCATCCACGTGGCCAACGGGTTGACTGCCATCGCCCCGAGGTCGAGACCGTCGCGCAGGTGATTCGCGGTCATGAAGCCGAGCGTGCGCGCGCCGATGACCCGCTCGCCGTCGAGCGTGCCGCCGCTCGCGAGCATCTTCGCAAAGCGCATGTAGTCGGACGCGGTCGACGTCAGTCCTCCGGCTCCCGCCAGGTAGCGCGCGCCCTCTTCGTACATCGCGTTGGGACGCGGGCCATCGTTGCGCGTCCGGAGCGCACCATTCGCGCCACCCTGCACGTAGAGCGCGGCGAAGCGGTCGCGCTTCGAAGCCGGGACGTGGAACGCCGTGTCGACCATGCCGAGCGGCTCGAAGATGCGCTCCTGCAGGAACGCATCGAGCGGCTTGCCGGAGATCAGTTCGCACAGATAGCCGACGACGTCCGTCGAGGCACCGTAGTTGAACTCTGCCCCCGGATCGCAACACAGCGGGAGGGCGGCGAGCGCGGGAATCACCTCGTCCAGCGTCCGGTCGGCGTGACCGAAGAGATCCGCACGCTGGTAGATCTGGCCCATCGTGGTGTTCTCGCCCGCGCCCGTGAGGCCGGAGGTGTGCGTGAGCAGGTCGCGCACGGTGATCTCGCGGACGGCGGGACGTACGTGGTAACGCTCCGGGGTGCCGCCCGCGAAGACGGAGGGGCGTCGAAACGCGGGGATGAACTCCGCGATGGGCGTATCGATCAGGAAGTGCGCCTCCTCGAACAGCGTCATCAACGCAACGCTGGCGATCGGCTTCGTCATCGAGGCCATGCGGAAGATCGTGTCCGGCGTCATCGGCAGTCCGGCCTCGGCGTCGCGCTGACCGAAGGTCTCGAAGTGCGCGACGCGGCCGTGGCGGGCGACCATGCTGATCGCGCCGGCCCAGCGACCGCCCTCGACGTAGCGGCGGACGAGCGCGTCCGACGCGCCCAGCCGCCCGGCGGAGAGGCCGACCGCCTCGGGTGCCGCTTCGATGATGTCCCGGCTCACGTCGATGGCCATGGTCGCCTCCTCGTTGGGCGGCACCCCCACGGGCGTCGCCGAGCGCACCTTACACCGCCCCGGCGGGCGGCCGCGCGCCCCGTCGTGCTATACGAAGGCGTCGCGGCGCACCGGGCGGCGCGCGGGCGGGCTGGGGGGCAGCGATGACCACGCAGGGAAAGCAGGCGGGGTTCGCGTACGAACCGGTGGTGGACTGGGCGCATCTGCCCGCGGGCATGACGCTGCACGAGACGCCCGGCGTGGCGGTCGCGGCCGACGACACCGTCTACCTGATGACCCGGAACACCTCGAACCCCGTGATCGTGCTGACGCGCGACGGCGAGTTCGTGCGCACCTTCGGCGCCGGCACCTTCACGGACCGCTCGCACGCGATCCTCGCCGCACACGACGGCTTCATCTACTGCGCGGACGACGGCTCCCACACGATCACGAAGTGGACGCCGACAGGCGAGCTCGTGCTCACGATCGGCACGCCTGGGAAGCCGGCCCCGCGATACAGCGGCCAGCCGTTCAATCGCCCGACCGACATGGTGGTGGCTGAAGACGGCAGCATCTTCATCAGCGATGGCTACGGCAACGGCCGGGTCCACAAGTACGCCGCCGACGGCACCTATCTGCTGTCCTGGGGCGAGGCCGGGATCGACCCCGGACAGTTCCTCATCCCCCACAACCTGGGCCTGTACGCCGGTCGGCTGTACGTCGCGGACCGCGAGGCGAACCGGGTGCAGGTGTTCGACCCGGACGGCACGCTGCTGGACGTGTGGCAGAACATCCATCGCCCCTGCGGCCTGACCGTGGGGCCGGACGGCAACGTCTACGTCGGCGAGCTGAACGGCGTCGCCAACCTGGACGGGGCGCTCGGCATTGGCCACCGCGTCAGCATCTTCGACCGGGGTGGACGCCTTGTGGGCCGCTTCGGCGCCGCTGAGGAGGGCAGCGCACCCGGGCAGTTCATCGCGCCGCACAGCATCGCGGTCGACTCGCGCGGAGACGTGTACGTGGGCGAGGTGTCATGGACGATCCGTGGCAGCCACATGGACCCGCCGCGCGACCTGCCGAGCCTCACGAAGCTGCGACGGCTGTAGCCGGGGCCTAGCTCCCCGCCTGCCCGGCGGGCTCGGGGTCCGGCTCGACCGCCGGGACCTCCTCGACGCGCCGGCGGAACCGACTGCCGAGGGCGCCCGCCGCATCGCCGAGCACGTCGCCGATGTTCCGAAGCAGGGCCGCGGCTGCATGGTTGTTCGGCACGCCGATCACACGGACGCGCTGTTCCCGCCTGCTGCGCCGCTGCGGACCGCGGCCGCGCATCGCCTCGGTCAGGGCGCGGCGCAACGCGGGGCGAAGCAGGCGGATCGCGCCATCCGGGTCCGCGTGAGCACCGCCCGCGGGTTCTGCGACGACCGTGTCGATCGCGCCGAGGGCGAGGAGGTCCGCCGCCGAGACGCCGAGTGCGTCGGCGACCTCGGGCGCGCGCTCGCGGTCCCGGAACAGGATCGCCGCGGCGCCCTCCGGCGAGGTGATCGCGAACATCGCGTTCTGCTGCATGAGGATGCGGTCGGCCACCGTCAGGGCGAGTGCCCCACCTGAGCCGCCCTCGCCGATGACGACCGACACGCACGGCGTGGTAAGCCTCGACATGGTCGCGAGGCACTCTGAGATGGCGCCCGCGAGGCCGGCGGCCTCGTCGGCGATGCCGTCGTGCGCACCCGGCGTGTCGATGAAGGTCACGAGCGGGAGCTGCAACCGCTCGGCAAGTCGCATGAGACGGCGCGCCTTGCGATAGCCGGCAGCCGATACGCGTCCGTCGTGGCGCGGCCCGCTCAGCGACAGGTCGCCCCGTTCCTGACCGATGACAACGACGTTCGTGTCGCCCAGCCGAGCGAGGCCGCCGACCAGCGCGGGATCATCCGCCCCCTCGCGATCGCCGCGGAACGGGAAGTAGTCGGCGGTCAGCCCGCGGATGTACGCGAGCGCGCGCGGGCGATCCGGATGGCGAGCAGCCTGCACCGCAGCCCAGCCCGAAGGGAGGTTCCGAGGTTGCACCGCGGGCGGCAGCAGATCGGGATCGACAGCGGGCGTGGGACGCATCAACGAAACGAGCGTGATCAGCGTGTCGCGGATCGACTCGCGTGCAACGACGGCGTCGACCTGCCCCGCCTCGAGCAGATCTTCGGCGAAGAGCGCCTCCCGCGGCTCGTCCTCGTCGTGGACAGCTCGGACGCGTGGCCCCGCAAAACCGATCATCGCGCCGCGCTCTGCAACGATGACGTCCGCCTGCGTCGCATACGAGGCGTACACCCCGCCGGTCGTGGGATGGGCGAGCACCGAGATCATCGGGATATGGGCCTCGTGCAGCCGCGCGGCGGCCGCGACGGTCTTCGACATCTGCAGGAGCGCAACCATGCCCTCCTGCATGCGCGCGCCACCCGAGCACGTGAGTGCGACGAACGGCACCTTCGCACTGGCCGCGCGATCCATCGCGTGCACGACCCGCTCGCCCACGGCGTAGCCCATCGAACCGCCGATGAAGCGGAAATCGCTGACGGCGGCGATCACGCGTTGGCCGCCGATGGTGGCGAGCCCGACAAGCACCGCCTCGTCGCCGCCGCTCGCCTTCCGCGCCTCCAGGATGCGCGCCGCATAGGGCTGCGAATCCTCGAAGTTGAGCGGGTCAGGCGTGGGCACGCCGGTGAACGCCTCGTCGAAGGAGCCCTCGTCGAAGAGCAAGGCGATCCACTCGTGCGCGGAGAGGGAGGAGGGCGGATCGTGCTGGACTGCACCGTCAGTGGTCATGCATCCATTGTAGGCACGGAAGCAGCACGCCCTCGAAACGGATGGCACCACGCGAATGGCCGGTGCCATCTGTGAACACGCGTTATCGCCCCCCTACGGACGCGCGCTCACCTGCGCGGATGCGGCGAACTTGTCGGGAAACTTGAGCACCGTCGCCTCAGTGAGCGGGTCGGCGATCTGCCGTACCTGGTCGGCCGCGGCACGAGTCTTCGTGTACTGCGACGCCCGATCCCCCGCACCCTGCAGGTCGATGACACTGCACAGGGCGATCGCGTGCGACTTCACGAGGCCGACCACGGCATCCTTCGGCAGGCCGTTCGCGGCATTGAGAAGATCGGCCAGGTCCTTCGCGTACTGGTTGAGGTCCGCAACGGCCTTGTCCTTCTTCGCCTCATCCTTCGTCGCCACGCCGTTCGTGTAGTCCACGAACATGACGATGTGGCGACGCCATCCGTCGAGGAACGCCTTGCCCGCATCATCGCCGTAGGCGGCAGAGATCAGCCCGCCGAGCTGTGACGAGTTCGTGTCCAACGCGGCGACGGCCGCCTTGTATTCGTCGCTGCGTCCGCCGAGCGCGGCGTTCGTCGCGCCCATCGCAAGGTAGACGTGTTCATCGAGCAGCCGGTTCATCTGCGCGCGCAGCTCCGAGGCCGGCGTCGCGGAGGTCGCCGTAGTCGCCCTGACCTCGGGCTTCGGTGCAGCAGGTGTGGCGGCCGGCGCAGTGGTGCACCCGGCGATCACGACGACGGACAGCAGAGCAGCGCCGGCATGGCCGATACGTCGAGCAAACATGGAAATTCCCTCATCCACAAATCGCACTCCACTGAATCGAATCCGTTCGGCGTTCGGCTTCGTCACGCCATGGCCACCTGCGGCTCAAGCGCGAGCACCGCGAAGAGCGCCTCGACGCAGGCGGGGTCGAGGTGTGGCCCCGACCACTCGTTGAGGATGCGAGCGGCATCGGCCGGCATCATGCCCACGCGGTACGGCCGATCCCAGGTCAGGGCGTCCCAGACGTCCGATACGGCGACGATCCGCGCCTCAAGGGGGATCTCCTCGCCGCGCAGTCCATCCGGGTAGCCGCTGCCATCCATCTTCTCGTGATGCGCGCGCACGATCGGCGCGATCTCCGCGAGCGCGCCCGACCGCGCGGTCAGTCGATACCCGCGCACGGTGTGACGCTTGATCACCTCGAACTCCGCATCGGTGAGGCGCCCAGGCTTTCGCAGGATCGCGTTGGGCACGCCGATCTTCCCGATGTCGTGCAGACGTCCTGCCCACCGCAACAGGTGCATGCGCTCTTCGGGTAGCCCCAGATGCCGCCCGACCGCGACCGCCAGATCACCGACACGGCCGAGGTGCTCGTCGGTCTCGCTGTCCTTCGCGGAGATCGCGGCGCCAAGGGCCTCGAGCGCGCGCGGATCGCCGGCGCGTACGCCAGCGACCGCCTGGCGGAGGAAGAGTCCCTCGACCACCGCGCCGAGGTCGCCGGTCAGCCGGTATTGCGAAAGCAACGCGCCCACGCAGATGAGGAAGCCGGTAAGCATCACGACGTGGTACTCCCACCAGGACAACTGCCAGACGCGACCGAGCACCATGAAGAGCTGCGCCTCGGCGAGGAATGCCATGCCGAGCGCCATCGCGCCCTGTAGCGGCAGCAGCGCGAGCCGATACGACTGGAAGAAGCGCCAGCCGGCAAAGCCGAGCGCGATCCACGCGACCGCCGCGACACTCCAGCTCACCGCGGGAACGTCGATGGGTAGCCACGCCAGCAGCATGGGCTCCTCGAGCGCCACGAAGACGTGCCCGGCCAGTGGGACGGTGAGCGCGAACGTCAGGGCGGTGCGGTGCCGCACTACGAGGCGGCCGGCGGCCGCCGGGAGGTCGACGACCGCG
Source organism: uncultured Chloroflexota bacterium (assembly GCA_903917615.1). Taxonomy (GTDB): domain Bacteria; phylum Chloroflexota; class Dehalococcoidia; order UBA2979; family UBA2979; genus SHYQ01. The sequence goes on from CAIXBH010000182.1 coordinate 16,358, forward strand.
AGCGCGAAGAACAGTGCACTCGCGAGCAGGCACAGCCGTGCGGAATAGCCGACGACCTGCGCGCGGGCCAGCGCGACCAGCATGTCGTGCGACGGCTCAAGTCGCGTCACGACGGCGCGCCCGGTGTCGTCGATGACGACCTTCAGTGTCGTCGCGTCGAGGACCTTCGCGGCACCGCCGCGGGCATACGCGCTGAACGCGGCGGCCGGGTCGCCGGGCGCAATGTGCTGATGAAACAGCGGCGACGTCCCCAGGCCGTGCGCGAGGAAGATCGTCGCCATCGAGATGAAGCCCATGGCGAGGAAGAACGTGCGCGGGTCAGGCAGCCCGCGGGATGCCCAGAGCACCGCGCCTGCGAGCAGCACCGACAACAGTGTGACGGCAGAGACGACGTAGAAATGCGAGGTGGGATCGCCCAGCACCACGTCGAGGTCGGGGCGTTGCAGCAGCAGCGCGAAGATTGGCGGCGGGACGGCCAGTCCGAGCCCGATCGCGAGCCAGCGCGCGCACGATGCGAATCGGTACGACACCGGGTGATCCCTGCGGTTGTTGGCGGCCGCCTGGTGAAGGGCGCCAGGAGAAGAGTCGGCACGAATCCCCCGCGGCGTATGGGGTGGATCCCGAACGGACTCCCGAATGCGCCAGCCCTCGTACACTCGGGCGAGGAGGCACGCATGACCGCACCCAGCACCCTCATCCGAGGCGAACACGGCGCCGCGGCGACGCCGCACTACCTCGCCACCCAGGCCGCGATGGCCTGCCTGCGGGAAGGCGGGAACGCCATCGACGCCGCGGTCGTGGCGAACGGCGTCCTCGGTGTGGTGGAGTCGGCCGCGTGCGGACTCGGCGGCGATCTGTTCATGCTGCTGCGCGTGGGTGCGACCGGGGAGATCGTCGCGTTGAACGGCAGCGGACGCGCGGGCCGGGCGGTGACCGCACGCGCCTATCGCGCCCTCGGGCACGAGACGATGCCGCAGCGGGGGGCGCTGACCGTCACCGTGCCCGGCG
>CAIXBH010000183.1 GCA_903917615.1 uncultured Chloroflexota bacterium
ATCATCACGCGCTGCGCCATGCCCCCGGAGATCTGGAACGGATAGGACTCGGCCACGCGTTGCGCATCCGGCAGGACCGTGCGCAGGGCCTCGATCGCCGCAGCCGCCGCCTCACGCGGATCGAGGCCGCGATGCACACGGAACATCTCTGCGACCTGCTCGCCGACGGTCAGCGTAGGCGTGAGCGACGCGAGCGCGTCCTGGAAGATCACGGAGATCTCCTCGCCGCGCGCACGACGCAGCTCGTCGCCTTCGAGGATCTCGCCGCGCAGCCGCACCTCGCCCTCCACGGTGGCCTGCGCCGGCAACAGTCCGAGGATCGCGTGCGCGACGGAGGTTTTGCCCGCGGCGGACTCGCCGACCAGCGCGAGCACCTCGCCCGCATGGAGGTCGAACGAGACATCGCGGACCGCGGGGACAATGCCGTCCCCGACGCGATAGGTCGCGTTCAGGTGGCGCACCGAGAGCAGCGGCGTGGACGCCTCGACAGCGGTCATCGCCTAAGCCTATCGCAGCGCGGCACGCCGCGATCAACGCACCCGGACACGAAACCGCCTCCCGTGTGGGAGGCGGTGGGTGGCGCGGCCAGCCCGGCCCGAGCCAGCCGCGGCGACGCTAGAGGGAGCGGATGGTGGCGACGACGCGCCCTTGAACGCGGACGTTCCGGGCGTCCTCGTAGATTGGCTCCATCGTCGAATTCATCGGCTGGAGGCGGACCCGTGCGCCCTCCGGGTAGTACTTCTTCAGCGTGGTCTCGCCGCGGTCCTCGATCCACGCGGCGACCATCTCGCCGGCGTCGGCGCTCTCGCGCGGCTCCAGCACCACGATGTCGCCGTCGTTGATCAGCGCGTCGATCATCGAGGTCCCCTGGACGCGCAACGCGTAGAGGTTCGCCTTGCCGCGCGCCTGCTCATCCGTGAGCTCGATGACCTCCTCGGGCGCCATCGTGTCGGGGTGCGTCGGGATCGGGATGCCGGCGGCGATGCGTCCGAGCACGGGGACGGAGATCGTCCGGCGGCGGCGCTCGCCCTGGCCATTCAGCAGTTCGATCGCGCGCGAGACCTCGCGGTCGCGGCGGATCAGGCCCTTTTCCTCGAGCCGCTTGAGGTTGTAATCCACCACGGAGGTCGAGGAGATGTTGCAGCCGACCTGAATGTCGCGGATGGACGGCGGGTAGTCGTGCTCGCCGATGAACGTCTCGAGGAAGTCCAGGATCCCCCGCTGCTTCTCCGACAGTTCGTCTGCCATCGTTCCACCCTCCGCGGCGACCGCCCGGCGGCGTCCGCTCGCTGCGGCCGCGTCCGACCATCTGTTCGTGACGCGACACACATATGTTCTGTTCCGAACGAACGTAACGTCGCCCCCCGGTGTCGTCAAGAGCGCCGCGCCCCCGATGCGGCCCCTGCGGCGCAGCGCGCCACCCCGCCCCCGGCCGCTCGCGGACGGCGGGCTCGTTACGATGGATGCCCGAAGCAGGAGGTGTCGATGGCTGCGTCGCTCGAGGATCTGTTCGGCCATGAGCATCCAGGCGAACCCGACGAATCCGCCGGCGAGCGCCGCCGGGCGATGGTCTTCGCGGCCCACCCGGACGACGCGGACTTCGGCGCAGCGGGTGCGGCGGCGCTCCTTGCGCGCGCGGGATGGGAGGTTCGCTACGTCGTCGTGACGGACGGGTCGAAGGGCTCGGACGACCTCACCATGACGCCGGAGCGCCTCGTCGCCACCCGGCAAGAGGAGCAGCGCACCGCGGGCGCCCTCGTCGGCGTCGAGGGTGTGCGCTTCCTCGGCTTCACGGACGGCGAGCTCGTCCACTCCCGGGCGCTGCTCGGCGCGATCGTCCGCGAAATCCGCGAGTTCCAGCCGTACGCCGTTTACACGCACGACCCGGAGCCAGTGATCATTCGCAACTCGTTCGTGAACCACAACGACCATCGCGTCACCGGCCTCGCCACCATCGACGCGGTCTACCCCGCCGCGCGCGACCGGTTGAACTTCCCGGAGCAGATCGCCGATGGGCTTCGCCCGCACAAGGTGCGCGAGCTCTACCTCTGGGGCGCGAACGAGCCGAACTTCGATGTCGACATCAGCGAGATCGTCGACCTCAAGATCGCCACGCTGATGGCACACCCCAGCCAGTTCCCGAGCGACGACGCCTTCATCGAACGCATCCGGACGTTCTGGCGCGAGCCGGACGGGCGCTACCTCGAGCAGTTCCGTCGCGTCGTGATGTTCGTCTAGGCGCAGCGGTGCCCCTCGCAGAACCGCCACGCTTCTGCCCGCGCTGCGGGCGCCCCTTCGCGGCCGACGGATCGCCAGCGCGTTGCTCCGATGCCGCGTGCGGCTACGTCTGGTACCGCGATCCGAAGGTCGGCGCGGGCGTCGTGGTGAGCGACGCGGCCGGCCGCATCCTCCTTGTCCGCCGCAACCACGAGCCGCGCATGGGGCGCTGGGCATTCCCGTCGGGCTTCGTCGACGCCGGCGAGGTCGTCGAGGATGCCGCCGTGCGCGAGGTCCGCGAAGAGACAGGCGTCGAGGTCCGGCTCGACGATCTGCTCGGGGTCTACAGCGAGGCCGGCGAGCAGGTCATCTTCGTCGCGTACGCGGGCACGCTGATCGCGGGCGAGCCGCGTGCCGGCGACGAGGCGATCGAGGTGGGCCTGTTCGCTCCGGACGCGCTGCCCCCGCTCGCGTTCGACCATGACGATCAGATCATGCAGGCGTGGCGGGCGCGTAGACTCGACGCATGAACGACACGCCACCCGAACAGGCACCTGAACCGACCCCGGCGGAACGTCAGGCCGCCCTGGAGGCGAAGGCGGGGCGGATCGGCGGGATCCTCGGCCGGCTCGCCCGGCGCGTCGTCACCACCGCGCAGCCCGAGGTCGAGCGCGCGGCCGAGCGTGCCCGTGCGGCCGCGGAGACCGCCCTCCCGCGCATCGAGCAAGCCGCAACCCGGGCCGCCAACGGCGCCGTCGAGTTCGCGAAGGCCCATGAGGACGAGATCCGCCGCGTTGCGGAGACCGGCGCCCGCGTGGCTGCCGATCGCGTCGTGCACCCGGCCCTGCGCCCGCTCGTGGACGCGGCGGCGCAGGATCTGCAGCGCCCCGCCCTGCCCACGCCCGGCGAACCGCCGGCCGGACCTCCGCCGCCCGCGCAGCGATAGCGCGCCCACGCTGCTCGCCTGCCCGAGCGCTACAGGCTCTGCGGCGTCGGTGACGGCAGGGGGATCGCCGGCAGGCGTCCCGCGATCAACGCGCCGACGGCGTCGAGGTCCTCCGCGCTGAACCACTCCTCCACGCGATCGAGGAGCTCCCGCTCCTCCCACCGGATGTGCGTTGCGAGCGTCTCCGCGAACCGCACGAGCGTGCCGCGCCGCACCCCGGGCGCGCGATCCGTGCGCAGCGTATCCATGAGCCCCAGCAATTCACGATGATCGCGCTGCAGCCGGCCAGCCGCGGCGAGCCCTGCGTCGCCGAGCGCGGCAAGCCGAGCGAGCAGCGCCTCATCTTCAACGTCGCAGTGAGGCAAGAGCGCCGCGGACCAGAAGCGGAGGAGGTCCCCGCACAGCGCGCCCAGGTCGTGATCGGTGGCGTCCGGCAACTCGCGCTGCAGACGCAAGGCCAGCATCAACCCGTGGTGATGCTCACGAGAAAGCCGCAGGAGCCGTGCATCGCGCGCCATATCGCCAGTATAGGAAGGGGGCTTCGTAACCACGTTGCGCGACGTGTATCCGCCCGACGCGCATCCGCCCGGCGCGCGTCGACGCGACTACTCCGAGCGCAGGCGGAGCCCCAGCACCTCACCCAGCTCGATGAGCGTGGCGCTCGCCGCATCTCCGATGATCGTGCCTGCCTCGATGTCGTGCGCGAGGGCCGTCAGGATCTCGATCGCGCGCGGCGTGTCCAGATCGTCGTCCATCGCCTCCTGGAACGCGACCCGTTGCGGCTGCAGCCGCGCGAGGTCGCTGCCGCCCGGAGCGGCGCCCCGACCAGGGCCACGGCCGCGCGCCGCAGCCTCGAGCATCCGCGCCGTCCGTTCCCACTCGTCCAGCGCCAGGGCCTCGAAGTCACGGTCCTCGCGGTAGTGGACGGACAGCATCTGCAGTCGCATCGCGTTCGACGTGTGCCCCTGCGCGAGCAGATCGCCGACGTTCACCAAGTTGCCCAGCGACTTCGACATCTTCACGCCATCGAGGCGCATGGTGCCGTTGTGCATCCACACCTGCACGTACGGCGACTGTCCTGTCGCGGACTCGGACTGCACGATCTCGGAGTCATGGTGGGGATAGCGGAGGTCCTTGCCGCCGCCGTGGATGTCGATGCGCGGGCCCAGCGCCTTCAGCGCCATCGCCGAACACTCGATGTGCCAGCCGGGGCGACCGAGTCCCCATGGGGACTCGAACATCGCGCCCTCGTCCGTACAGGGCTGCCACACGAGAAAGTCCAGCGGGTGGCGCTTCAACTCGGCTGGCTCCGCTGGCATGGAGTCGCTGCGGAAGTCGAGCAGCGCCTGTCCACTGAGACCGGCGAGCGCGCCGAACGCGGGCGTCCGCGACACGTCGAAGAACACGTACTCACCGACCTCGTACGCGAAGCCGCGTTCGATCAGGGTCTGCACCATCGCGACGATCTCATCGATGGTCTGCGACACCCGCGGATAGGCGGACGGGCGCTGCACGTTCAGCGCGTCCATCTCGCCGACGTACACCTCCTGGTTGCGGTCGGTCAGCTCGGCGATGCTCAGACCGAGCTCCCGGGACTTCCGCACCATGTCGTCGTCGATGTCCGTGATGTTCTGGATGTGCCGGACGTCGTAGGCATTGAACTCGAGCCAACGACGGAGTGTGTCGAACACGACCGCGACGAGCGCGTGCCCCAGGTGACCGACGTCGTACGGCGTGATGCCGCAGACGTACATGGAGACCGTCCGCTGGACGACCGGGGTGAACGGTTCGACCTGTCGGGTGAGGCTGTTGTAGAGATGGAGGTCGTCGTGGCGGCGTGGCTGCAGCACGTTCCCTCTTTCGCTTCCGCGTATCCGCGCGTCGTCCAGAAACCGCGGGATCGTAGCACGGGCTCCGGGACGCTCAGGCACCCCCGGGGTTGACCCCGGACACGAAGACGCCCCCGGGGCCAACCCCGGGGGCGTCCGCGAGTTCAGCCGAGCAGCCTACTTCTTGGCGGCAGCGGTCGTCCGGCGCACGGCCGGCTTGCGGGCGGCCGTCGCGCGCTTCGCAGCGGGCTTCGCCGTCGCGCGCTTTGCAGCGGGCTTCGCCGTCGCGCGCTTTGCAGCGGGCTTCGCCGTCGCGCGCTTCGCAGCGGGCTTCGCCGTCGCGCGCTTCGCAGCGGGCTTCGCCGTCGCGCGCTTCGCGGCGGGCTTCGCCGTCGCGCGCTTTGCAGCGGGCTTCGCCGTCGCGCGCTTTGCAGCGGGCTTCGCCGTCGCGCGCTTCGCAGCGGGCTTCGCCGTCGCGCGCTTCGC
>CAIXBH010000184.1 GCA_903917615.1 uncultured Chloroflexota bacterium
GCCCCTTGCACCCCGGCGCAATGCGTCCCGCCATCCCGCCATCCCGCCATCCCGCCATCCCGCCATCCCGCCATCCCGCCATCCCGCCATCCCGCAGCGGGCGGCGCTTGTCTTCTGGCCCCCTCGCCCGTTTACGGGAGAGGGCGGGGGGTGAGGGCGCTGTACAACGCGACCGTCACCCGAGCGGCGATGCGAGCTGTCCGGAGGATCGGCACTGCGCGTGCACCTCGACCCCAACCCTCTCCCGCGTGGTGGGAGAGGGGGCCAGAAGCGGAGCGCGCGGCAGTCGCTAGTAGTACACCGCAGGCGGGACGCCGGTCGCGGAAACCACCTGGCCGGTGATTGCGGCGGCCTGCTTCGACGTGAAGAAGAGCATGAGGTTCGCGGCATCCTCGGCTTCGCCTCGAGGCGCCTCGGACTGCAGGAAGTGCGTGTCGCGTTGGCGCGCCTCTTCGATCGTGATGCCCTGTCGCTCCGCAGCCTCGGCGAGTCGGATGTCGATGCCGCCGCGGGCCGTGTGCGGGTAGATCGCGTTGACGGTGATGCCATCCGCGGCCACCTGGTCCGCCACGACCTTCGTGAAGTTGATGACGGCGGCGTTGGTCGCGCCCTGCGTCGAACCGCCGCTCCGGGCGGCGCCGCCGGTCATGTTCACGATTCGGCCCCAGTGCTGCGCACGCATGTGCGGGAGCACCTCTTTGTAGAAGAGGGCGTTGCCCACGACCTTGATGGTGAAGTTGCCGATCCAGTACTCGTCGGGAATGTCGAGCGTGGGCGTGACTTCGCCGGGGCCGGAGCTCCACCGGTTCACCAGCGTCGCGTTGTTCACGAGGATGTCGATGCGGCCGAACTTCGCGATGGTCGCGGCGACGAACTCCTTCACCGAGCCGGGATCGGTGACGTCCGCACGATGCGCGAAGATCTCCGTGCCGGTCGCGCGTGACACTTCGTCCGCCGTCTGCTGCAGCGCGTCGATGCCGCGCGCACACGTCGCGACCCGCACGCCCTGCGCGGCGAGCGCCTCAACGCAGGCGCGTCCCACGCCGGCGGTGCCGCCGGTGACGATTGCGACCTTGCCCTCGAGTCCGTAGTCCATCAGCTGCTCTCCTGTGTCGAGTGAGGTGCTGTCGAGTCGGTAGGTACCGGGATCAGTACGAGACGGCGCGTGTCTGTCCGCCGTCGACGGCGATTGCGCCGCCGGTCGTCGCGTTCGCCTGGTTCGAGCAGAGGAACACTGCGAGGTACGCGACGTCTTCCGGCTCGATCATGCGGCCGATCGGGATCTCCGCGACCGTCGCGCGCTCGGCATCCTCCAGGGAGATGTGCTGCGCCTCGGACCTGCTGCGCAGGTTCATCTGGTGGCGCTCGGTCCGGGTCGCGCCCGGGTGGATCGCGTTCACGAGGATGCGCTGGTTCTGGTACTGCTCGGCGACGCCCTTGGTCATATTCACGACCGAGGCGTTCACGCCGCCCGCTGTCTCGCCGCCGCCGAAGGACTGGCGCGCCGCGATGCCTGCGATGTTCACGATCCGTCCACCGCGCCCGCCGCGCAGCATGTGCGGGACGACCTCCCGCATCATCCGCAGGTACCCCATCACCTTCACGTTGAAGTGCCCTTCCCACGCCTCTTTCGAGAGCTGGACGGACTGCGTCGAGGGGAAGCTGGCGGCGTTGTTCACCAGGATGTCGATGCGGCCGAAGTGATCGGCGGCGGTCTGCACGGAGCGCTTGATGTCCGCCTCGACGTTCATGTCCGCGTGGATCGGGAGCACCTCGCTGCCGGTCGTGCGCGTGATCTCCTCGGCCGCCTGCTTGAGCCGGTCGAGGTCCCGTCCGGTGATGGCGACCTTCACGCCTTCTCTCGCGAGTTCGGTGGCGCAGGCTCTGCCGATGCCCGCGCTGCCTCCCGTCACGATGGCGACGTTCCCAGCGAGGCCGAGGTCGATGTTCATCGCGCTCCCCCAAGATCTTCGACGCGAGGTGCAGCGTGGCCTGCCCCGAGCCCGCCGATTCTACGGCTCGCGCGGCATCCTGTGGGCTACCCGGCGAACTCCGCGCGCAGCGCGCGCACCGCGTCCACGATGCGCTGTTGCGCAGCGGCGGCGTCGAAGTCCGCGGGCGCGCTGAGGCCGATGTGTGTCGCGCCGAGTTGCTGGAGCTGGCGTGCGGCCTCGATCCACTCGGGTGCGGCACCATCCAGTGTGAGGCCCAGCGTGAGGCCGAACGTCGAGGGATCGCGATGCTCTTCGAGGAGCAACGCGCGCAATTGCGCGAGTACGTCGTCCGCGGGACGGCCCATGGGGATCCAGCCGTCTGCGTACTTCGCGGCGCGCCGCAGCGCGCGTGGCTCTGCGGTCGAGCCGACCCAGAGCGGGATCGGCGGGACGGTGCGGTTGAGCCCGACGTTGTCGAAGTCGTCGAAGCGACCGTGGAACTCGACGTACGGCTCGGACCACAGTCGTCGCAGCAACGCGAGCTGCTCGTCCATGCGCGCGCCGCGCGTCTTCACGTCCTGGCCGAGCGCCGCGTACTCCGCCGCGTTCCAGCTCAGGCCGACGCCGAGCTCGAAGCGTCCCTCGCTCAGCGCGCTCAGCTCGGCAGCCTGCTGCGCCACGAGGCCGGTCGGGAGCTGGGGGAGGATCAGGATCGCGGTGCGGAAGCGCAGCCGCGTGGTCACGGCCGCGAGGTGCGAGAACAGCACGAAGGGGTCGTAGAAGGGCCCGACGTAGTTGCGGCTCGGCCGGTCGGGGTAACGTCCCTCCGCCGCGGAGAGCACGTGGCCGCCGACGGTGAGGTAGTCGAGGCCGGCCTCGTCGAAGACGCGCGCCGTCTCGCGGAGGGACGCCGGGTCCTGCGTCGCCGTGATCGCCAGCCCTGTGCCGAACTTCATCCGTGTCCTCCGATGCCTGCTGTCTCGAACGCTACGAGGACTTGCGCGCGATCGCGTAGGTGCAGCGGCCGACCGCGAGCAGCGTGCCCTCGCGGTCGCGCACGTCGACGCCCACGAAGACGACGGTGCGCGAGGAGCGCAACACGGTCGCCTCCGCGACGGCCTCGGTCATCACGGGGTTGAGGTAGGAGACGTTGAGGTCGAGGGTCGCGATGCCGGCCCACGTCGTGTCGTCGTCTTCGCGGAGCGTGAGGACGGCGGCGCCCGCCGCGGTGTCGATGAGCGATGCAACGGCACCGCCGTGCATCACGCCGGGACGGCGCGTCTCCAGGTCCTTGCGCCAGGGGAGCGCGAGGATCACGTGGCCGACGCGGTCGACGGTGTCCGTGGTGATCCCGAGCGTGCCCCAGAACGCGACCGCGCTGGGTTCGAGCCGCGCGCGGAGCACCTCTTCGCTCGGCGTCGTCACGAGGCGGGCGGGGGCGGGGACGGCTGCACGGGGGCGGGTGACGGAGCCGACGGGGCCGCGGAGGTCGAGAACTCGCTGGAGGTGCCGGCCGTGTCGCTCGTCGGCGTGCCCTGTGGGACGAAGGCGGTACCGCCATGCGCGGTCGGCTCCGGCGGTACGGGGACGTCGGTGGGGGGGATGCCGGGGGTGGGCGGCAGGTCGGGGGCCTCGGGCGGCACGCCCGGGTCGCCGTGGTGCGCGGCGGGCGCCGGCGGCGTGGCGCCGCGGCGCGCGATCTCGGCGATCTCCTCGGCAGCGACCCGCGTGTGCTCTGCGAGCACGCGCGCGGCCTCGACGAGGCGATCGCTCACGTTCCGCATCTCGTCGGCGACGGACGGGGGGACGAGCGGTGCCGCTGGCATCGGGGGCGCGCCCTCGGTCACGGGCATGGCGGGGAGCGCAGCTGCGTCCGCGCGCGGCATCACGATCCAGGCAACGACGTACAGCGCGATGAACACGCCGCCGGTGGCGACGGCGCACAGCACCGCCACCACGCGGAGCAGCGACAGGTCGAAGTCATAGCGCTTCGCGAACCCGGCGCAGACGCCGCCGATCATCGCGCGCTGCATATCCCGCTGAAGCCGATCGTCCACCGCACACCTCCGCTGCCCGCGGTGCGAGCAGATTCATCCTACCGCGCGGTGGCGGGCGGTGCGGAGGCTACGCGGGCGGACTGTTCGTCGCGAGGGGCGCAGGCGGCAGCGACGGCTCCCACTCGATGTCCGTGTGGATCCCCTCGAAGCGCCGTCCCGTGTGCTGCGCCGCGATCCGCAACGCGAGGGCGTCGCGGCGACGCATGGCCGCCGTGCGGATGAGGCGCTTCCGTTCGACGCGGCGCAGGAGCGGGTCGAGCTCCATCTGCAGCGAGATGCCGGAGCGATCGCCTCGACCGTCCCCGAACGCGACGCGCGGGATCTCCGCGAGGTCGGACAGCGTCCGGTAGATGAGGTCGACGTACTCGACGTGGAGTCGCACGCCGCCTCCCTGGAGCAGGTCGAGGAGGTACGCCCGCGCCTGCTCGGGCAGCTCCCATACCGCACCGGGTTGCACCGCGATGTCGCGGCCCTCCTCGACGTTTTCGAGGACGGCGATCGGGTTGCCGGACAGCTCGAGGATCCGCGAGAGCTGTGAGATCGCCCGGTTGAGCTCTTCCAGCGATTCCCTGATCGGCTCGATGTCGGAGACGCCCCAGAACTGCTTCGGCTGCGGCAGGTTCGGGTAGATCACGAAGGGGATCACACCGTACGGGTTCTCGCGCGCCTCGATGAGGTCGTCCTGTGCCCACAGTTCGAAGCGTGACGCCGTCCACGATTCCACCACGTCAACAGTCGCTGGGCGCTGTCCGCTGCCCGCGCGGGTATCCCGCGCTAGAGAGGTGCCCGCGCGGGTATCCCGCGCTAAAGAGGGGAATGCAGGCGCGGTGTGGCCAGCGCGCTCGGCGAACGCGTCAGCGTCGAGGGTGTAGCGCGATGCGACGCGCTGCACGCGGCGCACGTCGTCGCCGTGCCACCACACGAACAGCCCCTGCACGTCTGGGGCGGAGACGATGACGCGCTCCTCGCGGTCGTCCCACGTGATCTTGTACGCGCCATCGCCGAGGGTCGCGGTGTCGATCTCCGTCTCGATGTCGAGCCGCGCCAGTTCGTTTGCGTCCCACGTCTCCAGGAGCAGCCGCTCTGCCGCCGCGGCTGCACGTCGCGCCCCGGTCGACGCCGGGACACCGCTGCCGGAGGCGGTCACGACCGGCCGATGCGCCGTCACCAGGTACGACGCGCCCTTCTCGACGATCGCGCGCGCGTAGTTGAAGGTCAGCGAGCGCTCGCGTGGGCGATGCGGCGCCGCACCTCGACGTCCCTCCGCGTAGTCGAGGTATTCGCGGTAGCGCCGCAGCCGCTCGGCGTCGCGTGACGCGACCTGTCTCGGCAGCGGTGAGTCGGTCGCACTGGTGCCGATGATGGGCATCATGGTGGTCGTCATCGCGCGTGCTCCTCGCATCCGCCGCTGAGCGTCTCGCGCTGGCGCAGGTGCAGTGCGCGAAAGACCGTGCGCCGCGATACGCGGAAGCGCGCTGCGATCTCCTCGACCGTGAGCGTCGAGTCGTCGCGCAGCATGCGGATCTGGTGGTCGCGCTCGCGATTGAGCAGCGTGCGCACGCC
>CAIXBH010000185.1 GCA_903917615.1 uncultured Chloroflexota bacterium
CGGCGGCGGTGCTGTTCGTCATAGTGTCCTCACCCCCGCGGAGCGCGCTGTGTGCGGCGAGACTACGCCGAGCCCGCCGCGGACTCCACTGACCACTGGCGGGTGGGACACGGCCTGTCCGGCACACCCAAATCAGGGCGCCGACGGCGTAGCATCGCCCGGCGGCCGGCCGCCCAATCGAGGCGGCGCGCAACCGGACAGGACTGCGCCGTGCTCGACCTTGGCATCGCGGGGAAGACGGCGATCATCACCGGCGGGAGCCGCGGCATCGGCCGCGCATGCGCCATCGCGCTGGCGGAACAGGGCGTCAATGTGTGCCTCACGGCGCGGCGACAGAACCTGCTGGATGAGACGGCCCAGGAGATCCGGAGCGCCACCGGCGTGAAGGTGCTCACCGTCTCTGCCGACATGACCTCGACCGAGGACGTCCAGGGCATGGTTGCGAAGACTGTGTCGGAGTTCGGTGGCGTCGACATCCTCGTGAACAACGCGGCCAGCTTCGCCTACGGCAACGCACTGGAGCTCGGTTTCGAGCACTGGATCGAGCACTTCGAGGTGAAGGCGTTCGGCTATCTCCGCTGCATGCACGAGGTGTACCCGCTCATGCAGAAGAACCACTGGGGCCGGATCATCAACGTCGCTGGCGGGGCGGCGCGCTCGGGCGGCGGTCCCTCCGGCGCGAACAACGCGGCGATCATCAATATGACGAAGGCGTTCGCGCTCGAGCTGGCGAAGGACGGGATTACCGTCAATGCGATCCACCCGGGCGGTCCAGCCGACTCCGACCGTGAGCCCGCGCGTATCGAGTGGCAGGCGCAGCAGCAGGGCATCTCGGTTGAGGAGGCGACCGCGCGCGCAGCGCGCAACATCCCGCCGATCGGCCGACGCGTCGTCACTGCCGATGCCGCGAACCTCGCGCTCTTCCTCGCCTCCAAGCAGGCTGAGATGATCACCGGCGAGACGCTGGCCATCGACGCAGCGAACGGCGAGTTCGACCGCCGCGTCATCTACTAGCGAAGGGCAACGCGATGACGTTGTTTGCGCGATCCTGGCTGTACGTGCCCGCCCAGCGCGAGCGCATGGTGGCGCGCGCCGCGACATGCGGTGCGGATGCGGTGATCTTCGACCTCGAGGACGCCGTCCCGGCGGCCGAGAAGGGCGCCGCCCGTGAGTTGCTCGTGTCGACGCTCGCGGCGTGGCCGAATGACGGGCCCCAGGCCTTCGCCCGCATCAACGCACTCGAGGGGTACGCCGAAGCCCACGCGGACTTCGACGCTGCGGTGCGTCCTGGCCTCGCGGGACTAGTCGTGCCGAAGGTCGAGGACGCCGTCACGGTGAAGCGGCTCTGCGACTACCTCGACGTGTGGGAGGCGGCGCGCGGGCTGCCAGAGGGCAGCATTGCCCTCGTGCCGATGATCGAGAGTCCGCGTGCGCTGCTGCTCGCGCGCGAGATCGCGCTGGAGTCGCCGCGCGTGGTCGGCCTTGCGTTCGGCGGGGAGGACTACAAGCAGGTCGTCCGCGCGCCGATCGCGGAGGGCACGGCGCCCGCGGTCGCATACGCGCGAGCGGCACTCGTGGTGGCGGCACGCGCCGCGGACGTCGAGGCGATCGACGGCGTGTGGACGCGCATCGATGACCTCGACGGCTGCACGCGCGAAGCCACCGAGGCGCGTGCGCTCGGCTTCGGCGGCAAGACCGCCATTCACCCCTCGCACATCGCGCCGATTCATGCAGCGTTCGCGCCCACCGAGGCCGAGATCGCGCACGCTCGCGCGGTCGTCGAGGCGGCAGCCGCCGGCGAGGCGCGGGGCGAAGGCGCAGTGCGCGTGGACGGCGAGATGGTGGACCCGCCAGTGGTCGAGCGGGCTCGGGCGCTCCTGGAGCGCGCGGTGCGCTAGCTGAGGCCGGGCCTCTCGTGACCGACGGCCTGGGCGCGCGCTCCCCACGGGACCGCAGGGAGCACCAGGCGGAAGACGGTGCCGTGTCCCTCGGTCGAGGCCAGGTCGACTCTGCCCTGATGGTCGCGCGCGATCGCGCGCACGATCGCCAGGCCGAGGCCCGTTCCGCCGCGATCTTCCTTGCTGGTCACGAACGGATCGAACACGCGCGCCTGCAGGTCTGGCGCCATGCCCACGCCGTTGTCCGCGACGACGACCGCGACCGCACGCATGTCCTCGAGTTCGTCACGCTCCACTGAGATGCGGAGCGTGGGCACGTAGCCGTGGCTCGCCACCTGCGCGCGCTCCTCGATGGCGTCACAGGCGTTCACCACGAGGTTGAGCACCGCGCGCTGCAGCTGGCGCGTTTCGCCGTACGCAACGGTCGGGCCGTGACCGAGGTCCACGTGCACGACGGGCGCCGCCGATGTGGCCGTGACGAACGCAACTGTCTCGGCGACGAGCGCCTCCAGGTCCACGGGCTCGACGCGGTCGCCGGTGTGCTGCAGCTGCACGAGGTACTGCACCAGGTCGCGCGCCCGCTCGGTAGCGCGCGCGGCTGTCAGCACGCAGGCCTCCGCGTCCTCGGGGGCGCGCTGCGCCAGCTCAAGCGAGCCGGCGATCGCCGCGAGGAGGTTCTTCAGGTCGTGGGCGATCCCAGTGGCCACGGCGGCGCCCGCGGAGTGCGCAACGGTTGCGTCGGGCCGGGGGGAGCGCGCGTTCACCGACGTGCGCCGATCGTCGAAGGCGCGCGTCGTAGCCCCGTCGGCTCGTCGGGCCGGAACGGTCGTGTCACGTCCTCGTTCCCTTCATTCCCTCCGACACTACGCACAGGCCGCCGCCACAGATGCACTGGGCGCTGTCGCCCGCGCGTCGTCCACCGGGTCGTCTTCCGGATCGCATCCGACACGGTCGCTCTCCGGCGTTAGCGTTACGTGAACAACTTCTGTCGCTCGTCGGTCGCCTCGCCGGACGCGGCGGTCGTCCGCTGGTGGGCGATCGTGAAGGAGTCGCGAGCATCCCGCACCCTCCAAATGGACTGCTTGCGAAACCTCCATTTGCGGGAGGCGGCGGGCGTGCTCCGGGCCGATGCTCCCTCGGGTCGCCTGATGCGGGTTGGGCCAGCGGGGGTGCACGTTCATGCCGGATGAGTGTCCGCGGCCTCGATTCTCGTTGCTCACGTCGCACGGTCGAGTGCTGCTCTATTTCGCCGAGCACCCGGAGGCGTCGATGCGCGAGGCGGCGTGCGCCTTGGAGCTCTCGCCGCGCACGGTGGCCCGGACGATGAACGACCTGCGCGATGACGGGCGTATCGCCGTGGTGCTCTGTGAGGGACGTCGTACACACGTGGCGCTTGCGCCGCTTGCGAGCGGAACGGTCACGCGATGAAGCGATCGATCCTCGTGGTGGACGACCAGTGGGTGGTGCAGGACCTCGTCCGCACGATCCTGACGGGTCAGGGACACGCGGTGCGACAGGCATGCACCGCGCAGGACGCGCTGCGTCAGGCGCGCGAAGCGGACCTCGATCTGGTCATTCTCGACGCGCATCTGCCGGGCGGGAATGGCTGGGAGTTGCTGCCGATCTTTCGCGCGGAGTTTCCGGCGCGCCCCGTGATCATGCTGACCGGGGATGCTCCCGCCGAGCAGTGGCGGCGCCTGTTCGCGCACGACCCGAGCGCGCCGTTCGAGATCCTGGAGAAGCCGTTCCAGGTGTGGCTGTTCGAGGAGACGGTGTCGCGCGCGCTCGAGGAGCGCGATCGGCTCTCGGCCTAGCCGCGCGTCGAAGCGTCCACGTGCGCCTCGCCGAAGGCGGCGACCGCCGCGACCGGGCGGAACGTGAGCCGCACGTTCACCTGCACCAGCGGCGTCCCGCGCCATCGCAGCAAGAGCGCCATCGCGATGAGCGTCAGCACGACGATCCGCACCTTCCGGCGCCGGCCCATGCCGCCCCACCGTGCGCGCGCCGCGCCCCACCCCGCGCACCAGCCATGACAGTTCGGCGCGCTGCCCTCGTCGTCTACCGGAGCGTTATCGGCCGCTGGCTGATCCATCATGAGTCTCCTGGTCCGCGCTACACGTCAAAGGGTAGGCCATTGAGGAGCGGGCTTCCGTAGTTCTCCTCAAGGAACGCCTTGAGCCATCGTTCTGCCTCATCCACATCGTCTGTGATGCGGACCAGCGCGCGGTCCTCCGCGGAGATCACGCCCTGTGCCTCGAGCGCGTCGAAGTCGATCACCGTCTTCCAGAACGTGGCCCCGAACAGCACGATGCCGATCCGCTTGTGAAGCTTGCCGGTCTGCGCCAGCGTGAGCACCTCGAACAACTCGTCGAAGGTGCCAAAGCCGCCGGGGAAGTAGACGAATGCCTTCGCGTTGTAGACGAACCAGAACTTTCGCGTGAAGAAGTAGTGGAAGCGGAAGGCGAGGTCCGGCGAGACGTACCGGTTCGTACCCTGGCTCGCGATGTCGATGCCGAAGCCGATGCTCTCGCCGCCGGCATCCGCCGCGCCCCGATTCACCGCTTCCATGATCCCGGGGCCGGCGCCGCTGACGACGAGGAACTGCCGCCCCTCGCTCCGTCCCCAGAGCGTCAGCCGCCGCGAGAGCTCGCGCGCGGCGTCATAGGCGACTGCCAGTGTCGAGTGGTCGGCCCGGTCGCCCTCGACCGGCGGGGCGGGCGCGCGCGACGACCCGAAGAAGACGATCGTGTCCCGGATGCCCCGCTGTTCGAGGCGAAACCGCGGCTGCAGCAGCTCCGAGAGCACGCGCAGCGTCCGCGCGCCCGGGCTGCGCATGAACGCGTCGTCTTCGTGCGACGCGCGTTCGCGAGGATCGTGCGCGCCGCCGGCGGCTGCCTGCTGCATCTCGTCCGTCAATGCGCGTGCGCGTAGTGCTCGGCGAGGATGTCCCGGCCGAAATCGCGCTGCGGGTCGCGCCAGACCGTGTGGATATGGTTCACGTTGCGCTGTGTGTTGTCGTACTCGATGAGGATGCCTGGCCCCTGGATGCGGTAGTAGTGCGGCTGATGGCGCTCGGCGCTGCCGGCCCACGCGAAGGTCAGGTCGCCAGCGGGCAGTGCCTGGAGCCGCGCGAACTCGGCGTCCGCGATCTCCGCCGGCATGCGATCGAGGTACTGCCGCAGGAGCGTGCCCAGCAGGTCCCGCTGCCCGGCGTCCATCGCCGAGCGCGCGATGCC
>CAIXBH010000186.1 GCA_903917615.1 uncultured Chloroflexota bacterium
ATCGCGATGATCCGCCCGTCCGGCCGCTCGAAGACTACCGGCCAGCCCTCGAATCGGGCGGCAACGCTACCGCGCCGGCCGTCGCCGTACTGCACTTCCTCTTCCGGACCGATGACCACGTAGGCGATGTTGAAGTAGTGCGCCCAGGCGAGGTTCTCACCGGTCGCCCCGCGCCGGTAGAACGCCTCAACGGCGGCGGTGCGCTCGTAGATCACCGGCGCCGGGCCCCGCCAGATCTCCTCGTGCTGCAGCCAGCCCATCAGTGTGGGCATCCCCGTCGCGACCGATGTCCGGTTCTCGAACGCCGTGACTGAGGCCCCCTCGAGGACGACGCCATCCTCCAGCCGCACGTGCGTCCGGATCCACGCCGCGCTGCTAGCCGTCCACGGGAACGTCGTGTCGAGGAAGGCGAGCGCATCGAGGCCCGGCCGTTGCCCCTCTCGCACCTTGCTGACGGTGACGGCGGGCACGTAGAGGAGGGATGCCGCGACGAGCGTGAGCCCCGCTGCCACCAGCGGGGAAGCAGCCAACAACCGTGCCTTCGTCGTTCCTCGGTCGGCGACCACGCCGATCCCGACCGCGCTGGCTACAGCGAGGGCGGTCCAAGCGGCGTACCAGAACTTGAACACCGTGTTCGTCCGGCCGCCCATTGCATCGACGAAGTAGAGCACTTCGGTCACTTCGATGATCGCGGTCGCAGCCGCGATCAGTCCGAAGCAGGCGGCGAGCGCCAGGTCGCCATCGTCACGTGCGCTCCACATCGCGGTGGAGGCGTAGCCGAACGCCAGCACCAGTGCGGTCAGCGTCAGCCAGTTCGAGCCCCGGTCGATGATCGAGTCGGCCTCCCCCGTGACGACCGCGATGGCGACCCAGAGCAGGATCGGCAGCACAGCGAGGCCTGCGCCCGCGAGGATGCCGCGTCTGGTCACGCGTGGACGGAGCAGCGCGGCGGCCGCGGCGATGGGGAGCAGCAACGTCGCCCAGACCAGGAGGAAGCGCATGGGGTCGCTCCAGCCGCTCCCGGTGTACGGGCTGGCCGTGTGCTCGGTCAGCAGCGCGATCGCGAGTGGCGTTCGCACAGTGCGGAGGTACGGCAGCGCCATCGCAATCGCGACGAGCGCCGGGAGCGCGAGGTAACGGGCCGCCTCGAGCGCCGCGCGCGGCAGTTGAGTCAGGCGTGCGGGCTGCGCGCGTGCGTAGCCGACGGTGGCTGCCAGGCCCCACAGCGCGCCGTACGTGACGCCGTCCCAGCTGTTCGTCATGACCAGGCCCGCAAAGAGCGCCGCCGCGAGGAAGAGCGCGCCGGGCTCGCGCAGCCATGACCGCCAGGAGGGCACCCTGACGAAGGTCACGAGCGCCTGCGCAATCGCGATCACCGCGAGCGGGAGGGCCAGCCAGTGCGCGTGCAGGTTGCCATATACCAGCGTGAGCGCTGGGAACTCGCTCAGTGTGCCCGGAATGACGACCGATGCGCGAGCCCACCAGAACCGCTCCAGGGGGACGCCCTGCCACGCCGCGCTGAGGCGGGGCAGCCACTCGACGCCGACGATCTCCGCGAAGTCGGTTGCGAGGTCGTTCGCTCTGAGGAGTGCCGCGATGGTGATCGGCGCGGATGCGAACAGGAGGAGCACGACGGCGAGCGCGCCGGCCACCAAGGGCGTCCACGCCCGGCGTGGACGCGTGAGCGCCACGACATCGCCCGCCAGCGCGAAGATGGCGAGGCCCGCGGCCGCCCCTGCCGAGGCGAAGCCAAGGTGGTACTCGAGTCGCGGAGAGAGCCCAGCGAGCCGACCCACGAGGTCGACCATCGTCTGGCCGAGGTAGTAGTAGGCCAGGTCGTAGCCCGCGAGCCACGGATCGGGTGCGGGCATGTGCGGGGTCAACCGGATGACGTTGAGCAGCAGCATGTCGAAGGGCTGCTCGTTCAGGATCGCGGCCGGCGCGCGCGTGGCGGTGAAGAGGACGACCAGGAACAGCGCCGCGAAGACCGCCTCGCCCGCGAGCAGCAACCTCCATCCCGCGCGTAGCGCGGCCACGAGGTCAGCGCGGGCCCACGCGAGGTACCCGGACCATGCCCAGAGCACGCACAGGAGCGCGCCCGCGAGCGTTGTGTCGTACTGGAGCGGTGTGACCGCCGAGAGGATCCAGGCGCCCTCGGCGAGGAGCAGCAGCGCCAGCGGACGCGCGAACAAGAGCCCTCGTGACCGCAGGCGGCCGAACGCGAGCTGCGCAGGGAGAAGACCCGCGCCGCCGATCAGGGTGAGCGTGAGGTACCAGCGGAGGATCTCGCTCATCGTTCGGTCGTCCACGATGTGGCGACTGCGCGCTCCGCTCAAGCGGAGGCTTGGTTGAGATCTACGCGAGCGGCGCGAGCGCCTCGACCGCGCTCAGGAGCGCTTCGTCCGCCCCGAAGCGTCCGGCGAGTTGCAGCCCCAGCGGCATGCCTTCCAGCGTGCCCGCGGGGATCGCGATCGCGGGGACGCCTGCGTGCGTCCACGGCAGGTTCATCACCGGGTCGCCGGTGGAGTTCAGACCCAGCGGCGCGATGCCGGGCGCGGCCGGACTCGCCCAGAGGTCGATGCCCTCCGCGTCCATCGCCGCGTGCAGACGCTCGCGGAGCGCACCGCGGCTGGCAAGCCCGGCGTCGCGCGCGTCGGGTGTGACGCGCTGCGCGGCGTCGAACAGTGCTGCGCTTCCGGAGCGGAACAGCGCACCGTACTCGGCGAATTGCTCGGCGCGGGCCGCGCCGAACTCGGCCGTCGACAGCGTGCGGTGGTGCGCGTTGATCTGCTCGATGTCGTCG
>CAIXBH010000187.1 GCA_903917615.1 uncultured Chloroflexota bacterium
CGCCTCCATGGCGGCGAGGTTGGTCGTGATGATGAGGGCCACTGTGGCCTGCCTCCTCGTCCATGGCATGGACCGCTGTCGCGTCCGGGATGCCCGAGGGCGTTCCCTGTCAGTCGTCTGCAAGGATGATCGGAGGGGATTGCTGCGTTCAAGCTGCAGGGCGCGGATGCCGCTCCGGTCGTCGACCTCGCGGACCGCAGGACGCGTCGAGCGGCCTAGGCGGTGATTGCTGGTCGCGGGGCAGGGTCGGGCGATCCGGTCCTGCCGCTCAGGTAGGCCTCGCGGATCGCCTCGATGGTGGGGAGCGCGAACATGCGCTCGCGCAGTTCCGGTGATCCGCGCCAGCCGTTCGCGTACCGGACCACGTGTTTCTTCGCCTGGAGGAGCGCGATCGGCGGCGGAAAGTGCGCTTCGATCGCCTCGATGTGCGCGAGGACGATCTCGGCCTCGTAGCGCTGCTGGCCGGCCGGATCTAGCCGCGCGTATGCGGCGTCGAAGAGCCACGGCCGGCCGATCGCACCGCGGCCGATCATCACGGCCGCGCACCCGGTTTCCCGGATCATGCGCTCGGCGTCTGCCAGCGAGCGCACGTCGCCGTTCCCGGTCACCGGGATCTCCACCGCCTCAACAACGTCACGAATGATGTCCCACGGCGCGCGCCCGCCAAACTGTTGCTCGCGAGACCGCGGGTGCACGGTGATCGCGTCGACCCCGACGTCCTGCGCCATCACGGCCACCTCGACGGCGTTCGACGCACCGTCTTCCCAGCCGCCGCGGATCTTGATCGTCAGTGGGACGTCCTCGATCTCCCGGCGGAGGGCGCTCAGGATCCGTGCGGTGGACGCCACGTCGCGCATGAGCGCTGCGCCTTTGCCCTGGCGGACGATCTTCGAAACGGGGCATCCCATGTTGATGTCGATGATGTCCGCGCCCGCCTCGACGAGCCGGATCGCCGCGGGGACGAGTGTCTCGGCGCTGTTGCCGAGCAGTTGCATCGCGGAGATTTCAAGGTCCGGGTCGTCCACCGCCATCGCGCAGGCGATCGCGTTGCCGCGGATCAGCGCGTCCGCATCGATCTCCTCGTTCGTGGTGAAGCCGCTGCCGCACCGGATGGCAATCTGGCGAAAGGGCATGTTGGTCAGGCCGGCCATAGGCGCCAGTCGAACCGGTGACTGCTGGAGGAGATCTCGCATCGAACGTCGCGGCATGCGCTCAGTATCGCCTCGTCGCCGCGCGTTGTGCGAGCCGCACGCGGTGGGCGGTGAGCAGCCAGGCGGCCGCGGGCGTGCGATCTGCGCCTGCCTCGGTGACCTCGTAGTATTGGTGGTAGGCGGGCGGCATCTGGAGGCGCTGATGATCCAGTCCCGTCGTCGATTCTTCCGCGAGGCGGGCCTGCTGGGCCTCGGCTTCGCCGGGGTGGTCCTCGCTGCCTGCGGCCCCGCCAAGCCCGAGGTCACTGCGACCGCGGTGAGCGTGTCCTCGCTGACCCCCGCCGCGCCATCGGCCTCGCCGACGGCGACACCGGCGGCCGTGCGGTACGACCCTGACCTTCATGTGCTGGTGGACAAGCAACGCGTGCTTCCCGATGGGTTCACCCCGCCCAACGTCGAGGTGATTCCGGACGCGTGGGAGGCAGGCGATGCCTCTGGCCAGCGGCTCCGCGCCGACGTGATCGCCGCCATGCAGCCGATGGTGAAGGCCGCGAAGGCGGACGGCGTGGATCTGCGCGTGGAGTCGGCCTACCGCTCCTATAACGAGCAGGTGCGTACGTTCGCCTACTGGGTCAGCGTTTTGGGCGAGGCGCAGGCACGGCGCGAGAGCGCGGTGCCTGGCCACAGCGAGCACCAGCTGGGTACGACGCTCGACTTCGCGGACGCCTCGAACCGATGGGAGCTGGTCGAGTCATTCGCGGGCACGCCTTCCGGCAAGTGGCTGGCCGCGAACGCGTACAAGTACGGCTTCGCGATGAGCTATCCGCCCGGCGGCGAGCCGATCACTGGATACGTCTATGAGCCGTGGCACTTCCGATACATCGGTGTGCCTGCGGCCGAAGCGTGGCATGCTTCCGGGAAGACGCTGATTGAGTTCCTCGAGGCCCTGAAGGCCCGCAGCTAGGGCGGTCACCACCGTCCTCGAACGATGGGATATCGATGATCACTGATTCTGACCTCAGCCGACTGAGCGCCGGCGGACCGCTTCGCTTCGCGATCACCGGCGGCGGCAACGGCGCGGCGATCGACCGCCGCGTGGAGCTCGCTCAGGAACTGGGCTTTGACGGGCTCTGGATGGGGAACGGCGGGGGCGGCCCCGACATCTTCATGCTGCTCACCCGCGTGATCACGATGAGCGACACGCTGCACGTCGGTACCTCCGTGTTCCTGCTGCCGCTCCGCGACCCGACGCTGGTTGCGCAGCAGGTCGCGACCCTCGACGAGATGAGCAAGGGGCGCTTCCTGTTCGGCGTGGGTGTCGGCGGTGACCGCCCGCGCGACTTCTCGATCTACGGCCTGGACCCGAAGGAGCGGGGCGCGCGGATGGACGAGTCGCTCGACCTGATGCGGGCACTCTGGCTCGGCGAGGAGGTCCATCACCACGGCAAGTTCTTCAACGTGGACGGCAAGTTGAGCGTGCAGGCGTTCACGCGGCCTGTGCCCCCGATGCTGATCGGACAGCGCGGCGGCCCGAGCGTGCTGCAGCAGCGCGCCTACGACCGCGTGATCCGCGTCGGCCAGGGCTGGCTGCCCTACTCGACCGCGCCTGAGCTGTACGCCCGCGGTCTGCAGTCCATCGCGGAGCGCGGCGGCAAGGACCTCGTCCTCGGCGTGGTCGAGTGGACGAACATCGGCGAGGGCGACGGGCAGGACGCCATCGAGTACTCGGTGGTACGCAAGGCCGCCGACTACAGTCGCGCCGGCGCGGCGCCGGACGCGGCCGTCGAGCGCATGCGCCGCCTGGTGAACGCGGGGAACGCGGACGCCGTCGTGGCTCGCCTGCAGAAGTACGTCGACCTGGGTGTGACGGAGTTCATCTTCAACTGGGCCAGCGAGCCCGGCACCGAGGAGCAGCAGATGCGCCGCGCGGCCGAGCTCGTGATTCCGCGGGTCCGCGAGTACGCGGCGGCGCGGGCGGCAACCGTCCGCGCCTGATCGAGCGCTACATCGCGGGGCCGGGTCGGACCTCGCCCCGCGATTGCAGCTTCGCCTCTGCCGTCGGGCGGAATTGCGGCAGCGTCACCTCGGCGTTGACGTCCTCGAAGAAGACCTCGACCGGCATGTCGATGTAGACATCCTCGAGCTCGCAGCCGCGGATGTTCGCGGTGATGCGCACGGTCGTGCGGGGCGCCTCGACCGGGTTGATCTGCGCGACGACGTACGGCTCATTGAAGCCGGGCGTCATCATGCGGCGGTCGATGATGTACGTGTAGATCACGCCTCGACCGCTGATTGGCGCCCACTCCAATGTCGCCCCGCCGCACTGCTCGCAGGTCGCCTGCGGCGGATGCTGGTATTCGCTGCACGCGGTGCACCGCTGGATGCGCAGCTCGTGGCGCTTCGCGGCGTCCCAGTACGGCCGTGTGAGGTCATCCGGCGCGGGGATCGGCTTGACCCCCATCTTCTTCAGTTGTTCCTGACCCTCGCGGGTTTGGATGTTCACGGCGGGCGAGGCTTCGTTCGTCATGATCGCGCTTCCTAGTCCACGCCGAGGATGCCGACGGCGCCCGTCCCGAGCTGACCGGTCGCCACGATGACGTTCTCGACGCCGGCAATCTGTCGCGACCCCGCGGTGCCACGCAACTGCTGGATCGCCTCAAGGACGTGTCCGGTGCCGTGTAGACGGCCCTCTGAGAGCTGTCCGCCGTTGGTATTCAGCGGCGTGGGCCCGCCGATGCGGATGTTCTCGCCGCCTTGCACGTAGTTGCCCGCCTCACCGCGTGGGATGAGACCGAGATCCTCGAGCCAGATGGGGACGAAGAACGTGAATCCGTCGTACATGTACCAGGCATCGAGTTCCTCGGGGCCGACGCCGGCGTCGCGGAAGAGTTCCGCCGCCAGCGGCCAGACGCCCTCGGTGCGTTCGGGGAGCAAGTGGTCAGGGGTCGGGAGGTTCTCGCCCACCCAGGACTTCAGGTAGACGGGGCGGTGCGGCAGCGACTTCGCGATGTCCTCGCGCGTCATGAGGAAGGCGAACGCGCCGTTCACGGGCATGTCGCAATCGAAGAGCCGCAGGGGCTCGGCGATGATCCTCGAGTGGAGGTACTCGTCGAGGGTGATCGGCTCCTTCATGACTGCCCACGGGTTGAGCAGCGCGTGGTCGCGCTGCACCACAGGGATCCAGCCGAGCTGCTCCGGGGTGATCGCGTAGCGGTGCATGTAGCGACGGGCGTAGAGCGCCGTGCGCTGCATCGTGTAGCCGAGCCCGTATGGCACCTCGAACTGAGGGCGCCCCGTGACCTGGCCGGTCGCTGGGTCGATCTGCGGCGTCGAGACGGGTGCGACCGTGTTCATGATCTTCATCACGAGCACGGTGTTGCACTCGCCGGCTTCGATCGCCTGCGCTGCGGTCGCGGCCGAGGGGATGCCGCGGTTGCCGTCCTTCTGCCAGCGCACCTCGCGCATCCCAATGCCGCGGACGATGGTCCCGGTGTCGGGGGGCGGGTAGTGGTGCACCTGCACATTGATCCCGTCGATGTCGCGCGGGTCGATGCCGGCGTCGGCCGCCGCCATGAGCGCGGCCTCGATCGCGAGTTCGGTCTCGGGCTTCTCCATGCGTCGAGTTGGCTGCGTGTACCCGCAGCCAGCGAACGCGACGCGGAGTTTCGTGGTCTTTGCCATGGCGGCCTCTCTTCGGGAGCGCAGCGATCATAGATCGCGGCCCCCTACGCGCCGGAACGAGGCGACGGTCTAGTAGAAGACCGCGCGGTTCGCGCCGCCGTCGACGGAGATCGTCTGGCCCGTGACCGCCGCGGCCGCTTCGGATGCGAGGAACACCACCATGTTGGCGCTGTCCGCGGACAGCACCTTCCGGCCGATCGGCGGCACGTTGGCGTCGATTTCGCGCTCGGCCTCCTCGAGGGAGATGCCTCGAGTCTGGGCGCGGAACTCGATCTGCAGTGCGCGGCGGTCGGAGTCGGCGGCCCCCGGATGGACGACGTTCGCCGTGATGCCATCCTTCGCGAGCGAGTCGGACATGATTTTCGTCATGTTCACGATCGCGGCGTTGTTCGGCCCCGACGTGCCCATACCGGTCACCTGCCGGGCCGCGCCTCCGCCGATGTTCACGATGCGTCCCCAGTGATTCCGCTGCATGTGCGGCACCACCTCGCGCAGCGCGCGGAGGTAGCCGAAGAACTTCACGTTGAAATGATGCGCCCAGGCATCGTCGCCGATACCGAGGTCTTCGCCGTAGGCGAAGTTGGCAGCGTTGTTGACGAGGATGTCGATGCGGCCGAAGTGCTCTGCGACCTGCGCCACCATGCGCTTGATGTCGTCGGGCTGCTCCATATCCGCTGAAATGGCGAGCACCTCGGCGCCGGTCTCGCGACGGATCTCCTCGGCCGTCTCCTCGAGCGGGCCGGGGCGGCGCGCGCAGATGCACACGCGTGCACCCTCGCGCGCGAGCGCCATCGCGCAGGCACGGCCGACGCCGCGGCTGCCCCCGGTCACGATCGCGACGCGCCCTGTGATGCCGTATTCCATGTGCCTGACCTCTCTCCTGCCTGCGGTCGGTCGGGTGCCCGCTGCTTAATGGGCTGCGGTCGCCTGTGTTGCCTCGAACAGCGGTGCGACGGAGGGGAGCTGGTCCGCATCGCGCATCATCGCGACGAGGCGATCCATGCCCGCCTGGCCCAGCGGGAACTCCGGGACGCAACGCTGGAGCCATGGCACGAGCTGGTCGAAGTTCCATTCCATCCGGGCGTATGGGAACTCGCCGGAGTGCGTCTTGCCGTCCTTCATCGTCACGGTGATCGCCGGCGAGAACATCGGCCGGCCCTTTTCGGGGATGATGCGGACGCGCGTCCGCATGAATTCCAGCACGCGCTCATCCTTCTCAGGTGCGGCGCCGTCGGGGGCCATCGACTTCTCGCCGACGACGGGGAAGCCGCCGTTCACGGCCGCGTGCGCGGCGAAGTAGTGCGTCCCGCGGACGGCCGGCACGAGCGGGGCGTGCTCATCACGGAAGGCGGGGCTCGGGTACAGCGTCTCGAGCCAGTTCATCGTGACCGCGACTTCCTCGATCTCCGCGGCGTCGATGTGGTGCTGCTGCTTCAACTCCGCCATGAGGTTGATGACCTGGTGGTTGTACCCACCCGTGTTGTACATGCGGAACATGATCGTGAGCAGCTCGTAGCGGGAGCCGAGACCTTCCGTGATCGAGCCGAGGTCGACCTGCAACGGGCCAGTGAACGCGTACGTGAGCTTGCCCGTGTTGCTGCCGGTGAAGGCGTGGTAGAAGCCGGACGGGCCTTCGATCGCGAGTTCGGACCCCTTGATGCGTCCCTGCGACGCGATCATGGCCGCGAAGACGCCCGCGCGTGCCGCGTTCGGGTCCTGCACCGACGTTTCGCCGCCGCCCTCCAGGCCCGCCTCGAAGAGGCCGCAGGCGCCGTTCGTGGCCAGCGCGATCGCCGCGACAAGACCGTCCTCGTCGAGGCCCATGAGCTTCGCGGTGGTGAGGGCGGTCCCCATCGTGGCGAAGATCGGCGCCGGCCGGAATCCTCGCGCGGCCGTGCTCGGCACGAAGTCGTTCGCGAGGCGGCAGGAGAGCTCGTAGCCGACGGCGAGCGCGACGATGACGTCCTTCATGCTCCGGTGACCGAGCTCTGCGTTCACGATCGCTGCAGGCACGAGCGAGCCGCCCGGGTGCGTGATCATCCGGTAGGAATCTTCGAGGTGCTCCTCGGCTTTCATCATCTCGGCGTTCGCGTAGGTGGCGCCGATGCGCGTCGCCTTTCCGCCGTGCCCAAGTACTGTGGCTCCGTCCGGCTTCCCCTCCTCCGCGAGGATCAGGTCGACGGCTTCGCGGCCGCGGGCGCTCGCACCACCGAACACGCCGCTGACGAGGTGGACGAGGATGAGCGCCTTCACCTTGTCCACCACAGCCGGTGGCCTCTCCTCGTACGAGAGGTTCGCAGCCCACCGCGCGAACTGTCTGCTGATCGAATCGGCCATGTGGCGCCTCCCTGAGCCGCGTGCCGCGCAGGACGGCGGCAACACGGACGCGATAGTACGCCGCAGCTGCGCCCGCGCGCCGCGAGGACGGGCATGCGGCTGTGGTCGAGGCAGACCTATACTCGCGGCCCTAGCCTACGAAAATGCACGAGGCGCGCGCGGAGACGAGCGCGCACTCCTCGGGCGTCGCCCGGGTGCTGAGAGGAAGCGTCATGCCGAAGAAGAAGGTGCTCATCGCAGGGGCGGCGGGCCGCATGGCCGGTCTGCTGGTTCCGCAACTTGCGGAGAAGTACGACCTGAGCGGCATCGACCTGCGGCCGGTGACCGCGATCCCGTCGCTGGTCGCAGACCTGCGCGATCCGGAGGCCGCCGCGGCGGCGTTCCAGGGCGTGGACGCAGTCATCGACTTCGCGAACGACCCGAACTTCCGCACCTCGTGGCAACAGGTGCTCCAGGTGAACATCGCCACCACGTACGGGACCCTGACGGCGGCCCAGCGCGCCGGCGTCAAGCGCTACATCTTCGTGAGCTCGAACCACGCGAGCGAGTTCTACGAGAAGGAGCCCCCGTACTCGCTGATCGCCGAGGGCAAGTACGAGGGGGTCGACGCCGCGACGTTCCCGCGCATCACCTCGACGATGCCCGCGCGACCGGACAGCCCGTTCGGCATCGGCAAGGTGGCGAGTGAGGCGGCGGCGCGCTACTTCGCGGACCAGTTCGGGATGTCGAACATCTGTCTGCGCCTTGGCACGGCGTACCAGGTGAAGGGGCCGATGCCGACGCGGATCCGCGAGTTCCAGTCGCTGATCACGTTGCGCGACCTCACGCACCTCTTCGAGTGCGCCATCGACGCGCCCAGCGACCTCAAGTTCGGCATCTACTACGGCGTGTCGAACAACAAATGGCGCATCTGGGACACCTCGGACGCACGCGCGCAGATCGGCTTCAATCCCGTGGACAACACCGAGGACCAGCGTGCCGCCTTCGAGGCGGACCAGGCAGCTCAGCGACCGGCCTAGCCAGCCGCCGCCGCCGACGCGTGTGTCAGCGCAAGAAGAAGCCCGCCATTGGCGGGCTTCTTCGCGTCCTATTGCGCCGACGGGTCTGGCCCGTCGGGGACCTCGGCTACTGGACGGTGTCCAGCGTGATCTGCGTGTCCGTGATGTGGATTGTCAGGACATTGCAGATGTTCAGGTCGCTGAGCTGGTCCGGGCGGCCGTCGTTGTAGGCGATGTGCAGGTCGTACATGCACGCGCCGGGAGCGGCGTAGGGGAACGTGATGTGCAGGACGGCGCCCGACGGCACCTCTGAGGGGTTCACCGGGTAGCCCCAGTCGGTCGCAGCGCTTGGCGCCAGCCACACGCTGGTCATCGCGTACGAGCTTTCGTTCGAGATGTCGAAGTCGCGTGCGTCGTCTGCCAGCGCGGTGGAGTGCGACGTGAGCAGTAGGACCGAAGCGGCGAGGACGGCGGTCAACAGGTGTAGCGGGCGGGACAACTTCATTCGGTCGTCCTTACTGAACACGGGGAATCCAAGAACCGGTCAGATTCAGAGGACAACCCAGGCAGGTGTTGCTGTGACTATCGGCGGGCGACGTCACGCACTGAAGGGTGTCATGTGGTCGCCGTATGGTGCGGCGATCTGAGGCGATGAGGGTTAAGAATCTGGTGGAAGTCTGCGTCTCCCAATGCACACGTAATCGGACGGGGGCGACCGCCTTGCCTGCGGGCCGTGGCGGTGGACTGTTACTTCCGCTTCCGCGGTCCTGGCTTGCGGCCGGGGGCCGGCTTCTCGCGCGGATCGCGCGATTCCCGCGCAGCGGTCACGTGTGTCTCACGTCCGTTGAACACGAGGAGTCCGGCGCGCTCCAGCACCGCCGGCGCAACGCGTCGCTGCACCTCGACCAGCGTGAAGTCCCCGAACATGTCGATGGTGCCGATGGTGGATGCGGGGATCTCCGCCACCTCGGTGAACGCGGCGACGACATCGTGCGGGCGGACGCCGTGCTTCCGGCCGGTATCGAGGAACAGCCGGGTCATGCCGCCCTCCGTGACCGACTCGTCCTCGGGGTGCTCCTCGGGCGTCGGGGCATCGTGCCGGCCGTTCGCGCCGCCGTTCGCCAGATAGATCGCCGCAGCGGCGACCTCGAGCGGGGAGTGCTCCGAAGCGAGCGATTCGACGAGGGGGGCGTACACGCTCGCCGCACTGGATTCGATCGCAGCGATCAGCGACGCCCGCAGCGTCTCCTGCCTGCGCGCGGCAATGTCGCCGGGCGTCGGTACACGGATCTGCCGCAGGTTCTTGTGGATCTGATTCTCGATGAAGCGGAGCTGGCGCATCTCACGGGGGGTCACGAACGTGATGGCGTCGCCCTTGCGTCCCATCCGGCCCGTGCGGCCGATCCGGTGGATGTACGCGTCTGCGTCGTCCGGGATGTCGAAGTTGAAGACGTGCGTCACGTCAGGGATGTCGAGGCCCCGTGCGGCAACCTCCGTGGCGATGAGCAGCTCCGCGCGACCGTCTCGGAAGGCCGCGAGCAGCCGCTCGCGCTGTGCCTGATTGATATCGCCGTGGATGGCGGCGGCCGTGTAGCCGCGGGACTGGAGCGTGCCCGAGAGTTCGTCCACCTCGCGCTTCGTCCGACAGAAGACGATCGCCGAGCCTGGCGACTCCAGGTCGAGGATGCGCGTGAGCGCCTCGATCTTGTCGCGCTGCTGCGTCTCCACGTACATCTGGCGGGTCTGCGGCGCGGTGAGCGCCTCCTGCGCGATGGTGACGCGCTGCGGATCGCGCAGGTAACGTCGCGCGAGCGCCTCGATGCGGCGCGGGACTGTGGCAGAGAAGAGGGCGATCTGCCGTTCCTCGGGCACCTCGTTCAGGATGAACTCGATGTCTTCGACGAATCCCATGTCGAGCATCTCGTCGGCCTCGTCGAGGACGACCGTGCGCACGGTCGCGAGGTTCAGCGTGCCGCGGCGGATGTGGTCCATCACCCGGCCCGGCGTCCCCACCACGACGTGCACTCCCGCTCGGAGGCCGCGCAACTGGCGGTCGTAGGCCTGTCCGCCGTAGACGGGCAGCACGGCGAGGCCGCGCGTCGCGCCGAGGTTGTGCATCGACTCCGCGACCTGCATCGCCAGCTCGCGCGTCGGGGCGAGCACGAGCGCCTGGACCTCGCGCCGCGCGGTGTCCACGCGCTCCACGATGGGCAGCGCGAACGCGGCCGTCTTGCCGGTCCCCGTCTGAGCCTGCGCGAGCACGTCCCGCCCTTCCAGCAGCAGCGGGATTGTCTGGGCCTGGATCGGTGTGGGCTCCTCGAAGCCGAGCGTGTCGATCGCGCGCAGGACTTCGGGGCTCAGCAGGAGATCGGCGAACGTTGGCGCCATCGGTGATTCCTTCGGATGGTCGGTCTGGCCGGCGTGGCACGGACGATGTGGTCGCGTGAGGTGGAATGGGTGAGGGTGGTGCTGACGCGCCGGTCGGCACCTCGCCGGCCTGCTGCATCGCCCGAGGCGTGTTTCGCGTGTTCCGGGGCGCGTCGCGCGGGCGACATCTGCGAGGATGGCGCTGGCTTCCGTCAGCCCCCGTGTCCGGTACCGCGTTCAGGGTACTCGTGATTGACGTTTCACGGTCGCTCGAGTCGCCTTGCTCGGTCCGCCTACCACGCCCGCCGCTGTCGCGGACCGCTTGCGGCAGGGCTCGTGGCGGGAACACGGGTGTTGAAGAGCGGACGGGCCTGGTCGATGGATGAATCCACGCCGAAACCGTCTACTCTTTCTCAGC
>CAIXBH010000188.1 GCA_903917615.1 uncultured Chloroflexota bacterium
CGAGGGCGACAATCGTGCCCGAGATCTCGTGGCCGAGGATGTTCGGCAGGGGCAGACGGGTCAACCCCAGGCGGTCGGACTGGTCGTGGCCGCACATGCCACATGCGGCGACCTGAACGAGGATCTCGTTCGGGCCGGGCGTGGGCACCGGCACATCGGTCTCGAGACGGACATCGCCGTGCTCGTTCGCCGCGTAAATCTTCGCTGCTTTCATCGGTTGGCCTTTCCCCTCCAAAGCGCGGGCATCATAGGTCAACACGACCGTGTTCGTCCCTTTCGCCTCGCTGACAGGCAAACAGGGGGGAATCCGCGGCCACGTGTGATAATCCCGCGGCGCATACCGCAGAGGAGCGACCCGTGGCTGACATTTCGTTCCGGGTCGGCCTGCGCGGCCGACCGATGCACCCGGCCTTTCTCGAGACGATCGCCCGCGAGCCCCACATCCTCATGGCGACCTTCGAAGACGACGCGCCGGCTCTGGCGGCGGATCTCGGGGCAAGCCACGGCTACTACGTTTCCTCCGCGCGGAACGAGCTGCCCGCCGCGTTCCACGTCACCGATGAGCTGATCGCGCGGATGCCCTCGCTACTCCTCGTCGCCACCTACGGCGCGGGTTACGACACCGTCGATGTCGACGCGTGCACGCGCGCGGGGATCGCGGTGGTGAACCAGGCCGGCGGCAACGCGGAGGGGGTGGCGGAGCACGCGCTGGGCATGATGCTCGGGCTGCTGAAGCGCATGCCGGAAGCGCACGACGCGATGCGTCGCGGGGCGGTCCGGGAGCGCGAGGCGTTCATGGGCCGCGAACTGACCGGACGGACGGTCGGCATCGTGGGCCTCGGCCATGTCGGCTCGCGTACGGCGAAGTTGCTCCGGGCCTTCGACTGCCGCGTGCTCGCCTACGACCCGTACCTCGACGAGGACACCTGCGCCGAGCGTGGGGCGCGGAAGGTCGACCTCGCGCGGCTCCTCGAGGAGAGCGACATCGTGACCGTGCACGCGCCGCTCGACAACGCGACGCGCGGGATGTTCGGGGCGGCGGAGTACGCACAGATGCGCGAGCGCGCGATCATCCTCAACACGGCACGGGGCGAAATCCTCGACGAGGCCGCGCTGTTCGATGCCCTCGAGTCCGGGCACCTGGGCGGCGCGGGGCTCGACGCGTGGGCGCAGGAGCCGCCGCCCGCCGGTCACCCGCTGCTGACGCACCCGGCCGTGATCGCCACGGTGCACACCGGCGGCGTGACCTACGAGAGCCGGGAACGCGTGGTGATCATGGCCGCCGAGGCATTCGCGGCCGCCGCGCGGGGCGAGACACCGCCGCGGATCGTGAACCCCGACGTCACCGCGCGGTACCGCGAGCGGTGGCACGCGGCGTTCGGCGGGACCACGGCGGCGCGCTAACTGAGCGCAGGGGCGTCGAGGAGACCGATCGAGCCCGGGAGCGCGCCGTCCGACCGGGAATCGACGACGCCGTTCGGCACGATACGGAAGCCGAGGCCCCGCAGAAGCTTGAGGCCGCGCTCGTTTCCGGCAGCGACCGACGCGACGATGCGGTCAAGGTGCAGCGTCCCGAAGCCGATCTCGATGAGCGCTGTGGCGGCCTCGGAGGCGTAGCCGCGGTTCCAGTAGGACCGGCCGAGGGCGATGGCGAACTCTGCCTCGCGACGAGATGGGTCGACGCCGGGCACGTCCGACGTATCGGGCGGGGCGAATCGCCTCGCGACATCGGCGGGCGCAATCTCGACGAAGCCGGCGAGGCCGAGGATGGCGCGATCCCCGCTGCGCTCCACCACGAGCAATCCTGGCTCGTCCGCAACGCGCGCAATCCGCGTGAGCAGCGCGTTCGGTGCGCGGAGCGCATCCAGCGTGACCAGATGACCGACGAACGGGAGCGCCACCTCCGGATCGGAGTAGATGAGCGCGTGGATGTTCTCGACGTCCTGCAGTGCCATCAGCCGCAGGCGCAGGCGGCTGGTCTGGCGGACGTTCACGCGCGGCCGCTAGCCGCCGACGCGGTGCACGGAGATCACCCCGCGCACGCCGTCCAGGTGCGACAGGACGCGCGCGAACTGCGCGCCGCCGGTGGTCTCGAGCGTCAGTTCGACGGTGGTCGTGCGGTCGTCATGCTCGACGGTGCGGACCGCCACCATGTTCACGTCGTCGCTCGCGATGATGGTGCTGATGTCGCGCAGCAAGCCGACGCGGTCCCACGCGAGGACCTCGACCGCCGCCGTATAGAGATCGCCGGTGGGGCCCCAG
This sequence comes from uncultured Chloroflexota bacterium, assembly GCA_903917615.1. Lineage (GTDB taxonomy): Bacteria > Chloroflexota > Dehalococcoidia > UBA2979 > UBA2979 > SHYQ01. The sequence continues at coordinate 2,263 of CAIXBH010000188.1, forward strand.
TCGCACTCGACCACGCGCGCCGCATCTCCGCCCCAGTGCGCGCTACGACAGTCGGCGCGATGCACGGTTACGCCGCGGGCGCGGGTGACGTAGCCCATGATCGGATCGCCCGGCAGCGGATGGCAGCACTTCGCGAGCTGCACGTGCAGCCCCGCAGTGCCGAGCACGCGGACGCCGCCCTCGCCGCGGTCGACGCGCACGGTCGAGGGCGACACCTTCGGCGGCTGGGACGTCGGCGCGAGGTCGACGATGCGGTTCATGATCTTCTGGACGCCGATGTCGCCCGCGCCCACGGCTGCGTGCAGATCGGTCAGCGAGTCGTAGCCGAGCTGCTTCGGCAGGTCCGCGGGAAGCTTCTCCACACCGAGGCGGCGCAGCTCGCGCTCCAGCAGCTCCCGACCGTGGACGGCGGTGTCCTCGCGCTCCTCGCGGTGGAACCACTGGCGCACCTTCTGGCGGGAGTGGCTCGACCCGAGGTAACCGAGCGACGGCATCAGCCAGTCGCGCGAGGGCCCCTTCGGGACGCGCGAGCGGACGATCTCGATGACGTCGCCGTTCTTGAGCACGGTGGTGAGCGGCACCATCTTGCCGTTCACCTTCGCGCCGACGCAGTTGTGGCCCAGGTCGGTGTGGATGCGATAGGCGAAGTCGATCGGCGTCGAACCCGCGGGCAGCACGCGGACGGCGCCCTTCGGCGTGTGCACGAAGACCTGATCGCGGAAGACGTCCATCTTCACGGACTCGAGGAAGTCCTCGGTACCGGAGACTTCCTGCTGCCACTCGAGGAGGTGGCGCAGCCAGGCCATGCGCTCCTCGTACTGCTGGTCGCGGTGGACCGCGTCTTCCTTGTACTGCCAGTGGGCGGCGACGCCGTACTCCGCGACCTGATGCATGGCGTACGTGCGGATCTGCACCTCGAACGGGCGCATGTCGGCGCCGAGGACCGAGGTGTGCAGCGACTGGTACATCGACTCCTTCGGAGAAGCGATGTAGTCGTCGAAGGTGCCGGGGATCGGGCGCCAGCGCTGGTGCACGACGCCGAGCGCGTTGTAGCAGTCGGCCACGTTCTCCACGAGGATGCGCAGCGCGAGGAGATCGCGGATCTCGTCGAAGGAACGGCCCTGATCGCTGTAGCGGTGGAGCTTCTCCGAGATCGAGTACAGGTGCTTCACGCGCCCGGAGACCTCGGCCTCGATGCCGCCCTCGACGAGCGCAGCGCGCAACTCCGTCTCGATCTGCCGGACGTAGCGCTCACGCTCGCTGCGGCGCGACGTGACCATCGTGGCGATACGGCGGTACTGCTCCGGCTCGAGGTAGCGGAACGCGAGGTCCTCGAGCTCCCACTTGAACTGCCACACACCCAGGCGCGACGCGAGCGGCGCGTAGATGTCCATCGTCTCGCGCGAGAGCGCGATCTGCCGGTGCTCCGGGAGCGATTCCAGCGTGCGCATGTTGTGGAGGCGGTCGGCGATCTTGATGATGACTACGCGCACGTCCTCGGCCATCGCGAGGAACATCTTGCGGAGCGTCTCGGCGTCGCCCTCGTCGGTGTCGAGGGTGCGACCGCCCATCTCCTCGATCTTCGTCGCGCCCTCCACGAGGGTGGTGACGTCCGGGCCGAACTTCGAGCGCAGCTGCTCGGAGGTGACGCCGCAGTCCTCGATGGTGTCGTGGAGAAGCGCCGCCTCGATGGTGGCGGGGTCCATGTGAAGCTCGGCGACGAGGCGGGCCACGGCGATGGGATGGGTGACATAGGGCTCGCCGGAGCGGCGCGTCTGGCCGTCGTGCGCGGTGATCGCGAACTCGAGGGCACGCGTGATGGCCTCGAGGCGCTCGGGCGGGATGTACCCGCCCGCCTCCTCGATGAGCTCGGTGGCGCCCGCCGGTTGCGGCTTCGATACGACCATTGCCCAGATTCTAGCGCGGGCCGCGCCAGGCGACGGCACAGGAGTCAGAGAACCCTCACCCCCCGCCCTCTCCGCTCCGCAGGAGAGGGGGCCAGAGGCGTCCCACCTCAGGCCTCTCCGGGAAGCGGGCGAGGGGCCGGAACTGTGCCCTCGCTGCGGGCTCGCGTAGACTCGGCTGCATGGCCAGCCCGCGCGCACCTCGAGGCATGCACGACACCCTCCCGGAGGACGCCGACCTCTGGCGTCACATCCGCGACACCGCGGAGCGCGTCGCTCGCCTGTTCGACTACCAGCAGATCACGACGCCCATCGTCGAGGACGCCTCGGTCTTCCTGCACACCGCCGGCGACGAGTCGGACATCGTGCAGAAGGAGGTCTACCTCTTCGACGACCGCGGAGGCGACCGCCTCGCCCTACGGCCCGAGGGGACGGCGGCGGTCTGCCGCGCATACATCGAGCACGGCATGTCGAGCCGACCGCAGCCGGTGCGGCTCTTCTACTTCGGGCCATTCTTCCGCTACGACCGCCCGCAGGCGGGGCGCTACCGCCAGCTGTGGCAGTTCGGCGCCGAGGCGATCGGCACTGACTCCCCCGCCGCCGACGCCGAGCTCATCGACCTGCAGCTCACGTTGTACCGAGAGTTGGGCCTCGAAGGTCTGACGTTGCGCATCAACTCGATCGGCACGGCGGAGACACGCCGCCGATACGCAGAGGTGCTGCGCGCGCACTTCGAGCCGCACATCGGGACGCTGTCGCGCGACTCGCAGCGGCGGTTCGAGACGAACATCCTGCGCATCCTGGACTCGAAGGAAGACCTCGAACACCCGGCTGTGCAGAGCGCGCCCAGCATCCTCGAGCACCTGTCGGACGAAGACCGCGAGCACTTCGAGGCGGTGCAGACGCACCTGCGCGCGCTCGGCATCGCGTACGAGATCGACCCGCGCATCGTGCGCGGACTGGACTACTACGCGCGCACGGTGTGGGAGGTCGAGCCGCCCGGCGCGGGCGGCCAGTCCACGATCGGCGCGGGTGGCCGCTACGACGGGCTGATGGAGATCCTCGGTGGGCCGTCGACTCCCGCAGTCGGCTTCGCGACGGGCATCGAGCGCGTCGCGCTGAACATGCGCGAACGCGGCCTCTGGCAGGCGGCGAGCGAGCACGTCGAGGTTGTGACGGTGCCGCTCGGTGACGGGGGCACGGCATTCGCCGCGAAGGCGACGCGCATTCTGCGCGACGCCGGCATCTCCGTGCGCTCCGGCCTCGCCGGCCGCTCGATGCGCGCAGCGATGCGCGGCGCGGAGGCCTCTGGCGCGACGTGGGCGCTGATCGTCGGCGACCGCGAGGCCGAGGCCGGCGTCGTGCAGCTCAAGCCGATGCGGGCGGAAGCTGACCAGCGTGAAGTACGCCTCGACGATCTCGTGAGCGCGATCCGCGAGCTGCGGTAACGCCGCGGCACACCTCGACTGTCGCTGCAGGCACCCCCACCCCAACCCTCCCCCGTCGAGGGGGAGGGGGAAGAGCCAGCCGACCAGCGCGACGTGCGCCTCGACGATCACGTGAGCGCGATCCGCGAACTGCAGCAACGCCGCGGCACGCCTCGACTGTCGCCGCAGACACCCCCACCCCAACCCTCCCCCGTCGAGGGGGAGGAGGAAGAGCCAGCCGACCAGCGCGACGTGCGCCTCCATGACCTCGTGAGCGCGATCC
>CAIXBH010000189.1 GCA_903917615.1 uncultured Chloroflexota bacterium
CACGTGAGCGGCGGATCGAAAAAATCCGCGTGCTCATGATCGCCCACTCCGACGACCGCGATGTCGCGCGGAATCTTCCGGCTGCCATCCTTGATGGCTTGATAGGCCCCGAGCGCAAAACTGTCCGTGACCGCGTAGAGCGCGTCACAACCGCGGCCCGCAGCCAGGTGCGCGCGCAACGCCTCCGCCCCGCTCGAAGGGGTGAAACTCGTCGCCGTCACTCGGGCCGGTTCGCGACCGGTCCGAGCGCGGATCGTCGCGCAGAACGCCTCCGCTCGCTCGGCGGTGCTCTGGGTGAGGAGGGCGGGCGTCAGCACGACGAACTGCTGGCGTTTCGCGGCGAGCAGGATCTCCGCCGCGCGCCGTCCACTCTCGCCGGGCGTTTCCAGCACGCAGCAATAGTTCGGGATGCGCCGCCCCAATACGACGACCGCGTAGGGCAGCGTGGCGGACGCGAGAAACGCGTCATCGGCCGGGAGGGTGTTGGTGATGATCACACCGTTGAAGCGACTCGCGTTGAGCAGCTCGGGCATCTCACTCAGCCGCCCGGCGTGAAACATATCGATCGACACGGAAAACCGCCGCGTCGGGCCCGTGCGCGCATCGGCCATCCGCTGCACTTGCCGCAGCGCGCGGCTCACGAGATATAGCGGAGCCTCAAACGTCGTCAGGATTCCGAGCACGACATGGCGGACGTCCGGGTCGTTCGCGCGCAGACGGCGGCCCGCTAGGTTGGGCACATAGCCGAGCTCCCGCACCGCTTGACGGATCCGCTCAACCGTGGCCGACGCGAGCCGCCGCTCTTTGTGGCGGTTCGCCAGCACCGTCGACACTGCGGCCGGTGAAACACCCACGTGCTTCGCGATCGTGTGCACTGTCACTGGTCGCTTCGCTGCACTCGCCATGCGCGACTGAATCGCAGTCGAAAACCGTTACAGCAAGCGATAATCCCTCGGCGCCGAGATTTCGGCGGATTGCACATCAGCAGGATTGGACAACGGAGGGGTGCGATTCCCCGGCTCACTGCATTCGGGCTTCTGCTTCATCGAGTGCGAATTGGCGCCATCGCTCGTCCGCCGGGTATGGCTTTGACTCCATCTCTCTCGACGCTAACTAAAATGCATGCGCCCCGCACCTCTCCTGTTTGCAATCGCGCTGACCGCTTCGGCGGTGGCTCTAGAGTTTGATCTCTCCGCCCTGAAGTGGCGCAATATTGGACCCAATCGCGGCGGCCGCTCGCAGGCCATCGCCGGCAGCGTCAAGCGGCCGCTCGAATATTACTTCGGGGCGACGGGCGGCGGCCTGTGGAAGACGACCAACAGCGGCTTGACCTGGGCTCCCGTCACCGACGGCCAGCTGGGCAGCTCGTCGGTGGGGGCGGTCGCCGTGGCGGAGTCCAATCCCGACGTCGTTTATCTCGGCATGGGCGAGACCGAATTGCGGGCCAGCATCATGCAGGGTGACGGTGTCTACAAGTCCACCGACGCGGGCAAAACGTGGAAACATGTCGGCCTAGTGGACACTCAGGCCATCTCGCGCATCCGCGTCGATCCCTCGAATCCGGACATCGTCTACGTCGCGGCCACGGGACACGAATGGACGAACAATCCCGACCGCGGCGTCTTTAAGACAACCGATGGCGGAACGACCTGGGCCAAGGTCCTCTATGTCAACGAGCGGGTCGGGGCCAACGATTTGGTCATGGACCCGGCTAAGCCCGATACCCTGATCGCGGCGACGTGGAACCGCGTCCGCCAGCGCTGGAGCGACCC
>CAIXBH010000190.1 GCA_903917615.1 uncultured Chloroflexota bacterium
CGAATAGCCCGACGTGGCGCCCGTGACCGTGTACGTCGAGACGCCCGACGGGTCGTCATCGGCGACGCCGGTTACCAGCCCAGGGCCGAAGGAGGCGAACCGCGATCGGACATGCGGGCGCAGCCCGGGACGCACGCGCGCGCGCACGTCCCGCGGACGATCATCGGCCTGGCGGTCGTCCACGTCGCTCCTGGCACGCGCTTCGTTGCAGATGCGCGGCCATTCTAGCGAATCGGCACCGCCGTACCCGTTACGCCTTCGGCGCCGCGTCCGCGTCGAGGCGACGCAGCGTGTCGGCGAAACGCGCCACGTCCTGGTGCATCAGCAACAGGTCGTAGGTGCGCTCGTCCGCGTCGATGACGTGATCGTGCAGAATCGCGATGGGCGTGAAACCGAGTCCGCGCAGCATGTCGATGCCGGACTGCTGGTCGAGGGTCATCTGCGCGAGCATGCGCGTGACACCGAGGTCTTCCGCGATGCGGAACGCCTCCTCGGTCAGTTCGCGCCCGAAGCCGTGGTGCCGCATCGGCTCCGAGACAATGACGCTGATCTCGGCGATGTGGCGCATCCAGGACGTCGCGCTTCGGACAACCGAGGAAAAGCCGACGACCTGGTCACCGTCCAGCGCGAGGATGACACCGATCCGTCCAGTGCCGAGTCCTTCGACCAGCTCGTCGATCCCCTCGGGCGAACTGATGTCGGTAGGGAGGAAGAGGAGGTCGTGCGGCCTCAGCGACCGCGCGAACGCGAGCAGCGCGGGCGCTTCAGCGGGCGTCATGTACTGGAGACGCAACTCTCGGCCGTCGGCATGGATCGTCTGCAGGACTGCGGGGTGGGATGCGGTCATGTGCGGCCTCCTCGGCTCCTCGGTACGAGGCTCACGCTACTGTGGCGAGGTCCCCCGCGGGACGGACGAAGGCCCCCAGTTTCGGTGACCGCCGCCTCTCGTGGCGGTAGCGCGTGGGAGCCCCCTCAGGCTCCGTGTGGGAGACTGTCGTGGTCGCACCTCGTGCCGGGGTGGCGAAATGGCAGACGCAGCGGGCTTAAACCCCGCAGCCGCAAGGCGTGAGGGTTCGACCCCCTCCCCCGGCACCACTGCGACGCGCCCACAACTAACCCCGGCTGCTCCGGCCGAAGCGCGCCACCGATCTCTCCGAACAACCCACGCGATCCCGCTGGCACCTGCCGGCCGCGTCAGCGCGTGAGGAGGACTGCGGTAGCCGGAGCGAGACCGCCGGGGAACGCCGCACGGAACGTGTCCGCGAGGAACGACGGTCCATTGGTCACGAGCAACTGGAAGGCCCCGGTGCCATCCTGTACCCAGGCGCCGCTCGCGCCGGCCGTCGTTGCCACCGCCATGAGTTGGTCCACCGAGCCGCCGGCGAACACGGCGAGCGCGCGACCGGTGGCGTCGAAGCGCGGCGGTGCGCCAAACGTGCCGCTCCCGGTCGCGGCCGGCGCACGCGGTTCGGCTGGCTTTGGCGCGGGCGCGGGGGTCGGCGCCGGTGCAGGCGCGGAAGGCGATGCGGCCGCCACGGCGGAGAGCGTCACTGTGATCTGAATCGACGACGGTGGCGTGGTGACGTTCGAAATGGCGATGCTGTCAGTGCCGGGGGTCCCGCCGCCGCGGTAGCCAATCGATGCGTTGCCGGCATTGTCCGTGTCCACCACGGCGCTCCGCACGCCGCCCGGCCCCAACACGCCAAGCACAGTGGAGACGAGCAGCGTCTGTCTGGCCAGCGGCGCGCCGGCGCTGGTCCGCGCAGCCAGACACAGGGTCACGCCCGCGGATCCATCGGCCGGGACGCTCGGCACTGGACTCGCGATCGCCGGACAGCCACTGGCCGCCGCGATCCCTGCGCTCAGTCCGCTCGCGTTCCCCGCCCCGCCCGGCGAGTCCACGGCGGGCGGACGGACGAGCTGGCCCCGGATCAGCATGACGGTCATGGGCGAGGCGACGGCAAGGTTCGATGTGGGCTGCAACTGCTGCCAGCCGGTCGTGCCGACCCACACGCTCGACGCCCCGAGCGCGTTCGCTGCGACACGTAACTGCGGCAGGTCGCCTACGAAGGTCGTCACGACGGATGACGCGCCGTTCGCCGGGTCGACCAGCCACTGCGTCCCCGTCTCTGCATCCGTGAACACGAAGCGGCCAGGACCGAACGAGGTGGACGCCGTGAAGCCGCTGGTAGATGGTGCCGCCTGCGCGAACGCCGTCGCCGGCCGCGCGCCGACCATCAGGAGCAGAACAAGCGCGCCGAGCGCTGCATGCCGCATGCCCAACCCCCTCTTCGGTTCGCGCCAGTGAGCGCAGACCGAGGATCGCGCGCCCATGCGCCGCCCGCGCGTGCGAAACGTCCCGAGACGCGTGTGACGAATGCCGCGACCGGCCCCCGCTTAGGCGCGCGTCGTCACCGCCAGCAGAAGAGCCACGCCGCCCGCGATCGCCGGACCGTATGGCATCGTGAGTCCACGCTCGCGCCGGACCAGCAGGACGGCGAGGGCGACACTCCCGCCGACAATTGAGACCGCGCACAGCAGCGGTACAACGCTCGCCAGCCCCACGAGCGCGCCGCCAACGGCAAGTAGTTTTATGTCGCCCATGCCGAAGCCCCCATGCGCGGCTACGGCCAGCGCGACGCCGGCCAGCAGCGCAGCGCCCCCTCCCAGCAGCGCATCGAGGCCGCGACCGGCGCATACCGCGTCTGTGACGACGAGCACAGCCGCACCTAGAGAGAGCGCGTTGGGGATGCGACGGGTGCGGATGTCGACGGCGCCAGCGGCGACGAACGGCGCCAGCAGCAAGGCGTCCCGCAGTAGCGACGGCGCGCGCGAGGCGAATACCCCCAAGGCCGCCCCGACGGCAGCGACGGTCAGCAGGGTCCTCATGCGTCCACGCCTGCCGCGACGAATTCCACGGTGTCACCTTCGGCGCAGCACGAAGCATCGATCATGCCTACGGGGAGCTCGATGACGGCATGCGCACGGCGGACCCAGGGGATGAAGCGGAGCGGTTGGACTTCGCGGGCGAGTCTGACGATGCGTCCGGCCCGATCCACGAAGACCACGTCGATGGGGTAGCGCATGCCCACAGTGTGGATCCCGTTGCACGGCCGGATCAGGAGCGCCTCCCCAGCCTCGAGCGGGGCGTGGCCAAGGAGTCCGCGCAGGCGCTCCCACATGCTCCGGGTGGAGCGCAGCCGCGACGCGACCACGAGCCCAGAGCGCGCGTTGCGCGCCTCGAGCGGTGCGGTGGCGAGTGCGGTCATCAGCCGTCCTTCAGGGTGCGCATGAGTTCGAGGACAGGCGGCCCGAGCACCACGACGAAGAGCGACGGGAAGATGAAGAACACGAGCGGGAACAGCATCTTCAGCGGCGCTTTCATCGCCTGCTCCTCCGCGCGCTGCCGGCGTTGGATCCGCAGGTGATCCGCCTGCACCCGCAACACCTGCGCGATGCCCATGCCGGTCTGCTCCGCCTGCAACAGCGCCGTCACGAGCACGCCGATCGAGGGCACGCCGGTGCGCGACGCCAGCGACTGCAATGCACGTCGCCGTCCCAGGCCAAGGTTCATGTCCACGAGGACGTGCCTGATCTCATCGACCAGCGGCCCCTGCCCTCGCTCGATAATTCGCTCGAACGCGCCCTCGAGGCCGAGGCCGGCCTCGACAGACACGACGACGAGGTCGAGGACGTCAGGGAGCGCGCGGTCGAGCGCCCGCTGGTTGCGCGTGACGCGGCCGGAGAGCCAGACGAGCGGCGATGCGACGCCGAGCGCGCCGCAGGCGAGCACAAGCAGCGGGCCGCCGGTGGAGGCGCCGGCCAGCAGTGGCATCGTCAGCAGCACGGACGCGAGCGGGCCAACGACCATCAGCACAAGGAAGGTGCCGGGCGTCATCGGCTGTCCGGCAGCCGCGAGCCGCGCCTCGATCACCCGACCGAGGCGCCCTGGAAGCAGCGCCGTGGCGGCCTCGACGAAGCCCCCGGCGAGCGGGCGCACGACGCGGTCCCGCAGCCCCGGGGCAGCCGAGCCGAGCCCATCCGTGCCCGCGATATGCGCGAGGCGATCGGCCGTAGTCCGCGCCTCGCGGGACAGCAGCGCGTAACACGCCGTCATGAGTGCGAGACCGAGGCAGACCGCGGCAACAACGGACATCGTGCCTCCCTAGTAGTCGATCGCCGCGATCCGCCGCACGACAGCGAAACCCACGATCTGCAGCACGAGCGCGCCGAGGACGAGCAGCCGGCCGAGCGGCTCCTGGATCAGGATCGCCATGTGCGACGGCTGGAGGAGCGTCATCACCCCGCCGAGGCCCACCGGCAGCAGTCCGACGATCCACGCGGACATGCGCGCCTGGGCGGTCAGCGTGCGGATCTGCCCGCGAATGTGCGTGCGGTCGTGGATCATCGCCGCGATGTTGCCGAGGACCTCACCGAGGTCGCCGCCCACGCGACGCTGCACGAGCACGGCGGACACCACGAGTTCGAGGTCTGCATCGCGCGTGCGGGCGAGCAGGCGCTCCAGCGCTTCGTCCACGCTCACCCCGAGCTCGGTCTCGCGGATCATCGCCCGCAACTCACCCGCGATGGGCTCGCTCTGCTCGCGCGCGGCGAACTCGATGCTCTGCATGAACCCGAACCCGGAGCGCAACGATGACGCGATCAACTCGATCGTCTGGACGACCTGCCCGTTCAACTGCGCCGCGCGTGTCGCGACGCGCCGCTGCACGAGGTACGGCGGTACACCTGCGGCGACAAGGCCTGCGAGCGTCGCCAGGGGAAGCGAACCCGTCGCGATGCTGGTCGCGAGACCGCACCCCGCGCCCGCGAGGGCGGCGATCGCGACGTAGTCGAGCACCGTCCACGCGAGACCGGCCCGGCGAAGGTCCGCCCGCAGCCGCGCCGCCAGCCGCCCGTTCCGTCGGAACCGCGGGGCAGCCCGGCGCTGGCCGGATGTCGAGGATGGTGTATCCGCATCGGCCGAGAGGGCATCGAGACGCGCGCGCGCCTGCCGCCGCTCCGCGCCGAGCGCGGCGTCGATGCCCCGCGCCGCGAGGAAGCACGACAGCGCGACCAGGACGGCAGCGAAGATGGACAACGCGACGTCCGGCCTCATGCGATCTGCTCCCAGCGCGACGTGCGCAGCAGATGGACCGGCAATGGAATGCCGGCGCGCTCGAAACGGTCGCTGAAATGCGGCTGCAGTCCGGTGGCGACGAGCGCGCCGGTGAGGCGCCCCTCCGCGTCGCGCCCGCGGTCCTCGTAGAGGAAGAGATCCTGCAGCGTCAGCGTGTGTCCCTCCATGCCGGCCACCTCGGTGATGTGCGTGACCCGCCGGCTGCCGTCCGGCAGCCGGTTCATCTGCACGACGAGCTGGATCGCAGAGGCGATCTGCTCGCGGATCGCGACATCCGGAAGCTCAAGTCCGGCCATGAGCACCATGTTCTCGACGCGGCTGAGGGCATCGCGGGGCGTGTTCGCGTGCACCGTGCCAATCGACCCATCGTGACCGGTGTTCATCGCCTGCAACATGTCGAAGGCCTCGCCACCGCGCACCTCTCCGACGATGACGCGGTCAGGGCGCATCCGCAGCGCGTTCCGCACGAGGTCGCGCTGCGTGATCTGGCGCGTCCCCTCGATGCCCGCAGGGCGCGCTTCGAGCGAGACCACATGCGGCTGCTGCAACTGCAGCTCGAGGGGGTCCTCGATGGTGACGATGCGCTCCGATTCGTCGATGAAGGACGACAGCACATTGAGCAGCGTGGTCTTCCCGGTGCCCGTCCCGCCCGCGACCAGCACGTTGAGGCCCGCAGCCACACACGCGCGCAAGAACTCGGTGGAGCCCGGTGTGAGCGTGCCGACGCGCACGAGGTCCGCGTCCGTCAGGCGCTGCCGGGCGAACTTCCGCAGCGTGATCGTCGCGCCGCGCGGCGAAGCGGGTGGCACCACGATGTTCACGCGCGAGCCATCTGGAAGGCGTGCATCCACCATCGGCGATGCCTCGTCGACATGTCGACCGAGCGGCCCCACGATCCGCTCGATGACGCGGGCGAGGTGATCGTCGTCGCGAAACTGCCTCGACGAGCGGTACAGGCGGCCGGCGCGCTCGACCCAGATGCTGTGCGGGCCGTTCACCATCACCTCGGACACGGAATCGTCGCGCAGCAGCGGGTCGAGGGGCCCCAGGCCGAGGACGTCATCGACCACCTCGTCGATGAGCGTCTGGCGGAACTCGCCGAGGCCCTGTGGTTGCTGCACCGCGAGGATCGCGCCGGCATCCTCGCGCAACGCGCGCCGCGCATCCTCCGGCGACATCGCCGCGAGGCGCGCCTGATCGAGGTCTTCGATCAGCTGCTCGTGCACGAGCACGCGCGTGCGCTGCAGCGCCGCCGGGAGGGGCGGCGGTTCGACGAAGACCGGCGGGGCAGACGGGAGGGATACGCCTCCCTCGCCGGTCGCGCGGGGGGGAGCCGCGTCTGTGTCGGTGGGCGCTGGCGGGGTGGGCGCTTCGGCGGACTCGAAGAACTGACGTAGCATCTGCTCTCCCGCCTACTTCCTGCGCCGGAACCAGCCGAAGGCGGCGCCTTCGTCGCGCGCCGGAGCGGCCCCACCGAGGTGCGCGGCAAGCGCCTGCACCTCGACGGCCATACGCGCACGCGGCTGGTGGAGCACGAGCGGCTCGCCCCGCTGCGTCGAGTTCGGGACCGCCTTGTCGTGCGGGAACGTCCAGAAGATGTCGTAGCCGACCGCCCGCGCGAGGTCCGCATCCGTGACGGAGTTCGCGTTGGTCGCGTGGTTCACGACGAGCTTCAGCCGATCCTCGTCGAAGCCATCGCGCTGCAGGCTGGTCAGCGACATGCGCGCGTCTTTCACACTCGCCATGTCAGCGCTCGTGACCAGAAGCGCGGTCGTCGATTCATCGAGGGCCGCCGCGACCTGCGGGCCAAAGGTGCCCGGCGTGTCCACGATCAGGAAGTCGAACGAACCTGCGAGTCGGCGCAGGAGCGAGGCGATCGCCTCAGCCCGCGGCGTCGCCTCGACGTTGCCGGTGTGGCGCGCTGGCAGGACGTACAGGCCACTGGGGTGCCGCACGAGGTATGTGCCGAGATCCACCTGCTGACCTGCCGCGAGGGCATCGAGGAGATCGGGCAGCGTGTGCTCGGCCTCGATCCCCATCGTGATCGCCACGTCGCCGAAGTAGGCATCGACATCCACGAGGGCCACGCGGGCGCCGGTGCTGCCAGCGACGGCGATGGCGAGGTTCGTGGCAAGCGTCGTCTTGCCGACGCCGCCCTTCGGGCCGAACACGGTGATGATCGTGCCCGCGACGCACGCGGCGTCGGGAGGGTCGGACGACAGCGCGCGGTCGAGCGACTCGCTGTGGCGATCGCGGGCGGTGCGCAACGTGCGATCCAGCAGGTCTGCGCTCGTCGGCAACGTGACGAACCCGCGCGCGCCCGCGAGCATCACACGCTGCACGACATCCGCATCGGTGAGACGCGATACGACGAGCGGCGTGGCCCGCGGCGCGGCGCGCTGGACCACCTCCAGCGTGCGCAGCGCGACCGCCAGCGGCTCCTCGACGTGGACGAGGACGACGTCGGGCTGCAATTCGGCCGCGAGGCGCGAGGCCTCGATGCCGTAGGACGCCTCGCCAACGACGCCGGTCGCGAGCGAGCCGAGCAGCTGCTTCAGTTGCGCGCGGTGATCGACATCCGGATCGACCAGCAGCACCTGGTAGTTGCGCCCCATCGTTGTGCCTCCCTGCCGCTGTTACTGCGACGCGCGCGCGCCATCTACGCGCGGCCGCAGGACGAGACGCAGTTTCCCGATCTCGTCCACCTGCACGAGGCGTGCCGCCTCTCCGACCGTCACCGCGAGCGTCACCGTGCCATCGAGCGAGCGCGGGTTGTCGCGCGCGGATGCCTTCGCCGGAGGCGGTGGATCGGCGGCGCCGATCACCTTGTTCGCGACCGCGAGCACCGTGACGTCGCGCAGCACCACCTCGGCCGAGTCGCCCGCTTCCCGCGAGACCACCCCCAGGACATCAACGCGATCGCCCGGTGCGATGAACCCACCGGTGCTCACGACGTCGCTCACGGCGACCGAGACGGCGACGCGATCCGCGGGGATGAGCGTCGCGAGGTTCGAGCCGGGCGGCTGGTCCGCGAGCTTCGCGCGCAGCAGCGTCTCGCCCTTCACCATCGGGAAGGTCGCGTATCGCCCGTCCGCCTCCAAGAGTGAACGGGCCGCGTCCGGCGCGACAGCGGACGCCGGCACCTGGCGTACCTCGAGGTCGCCGGACGCGATGCGCTGCCCAACGGGCAGCGTCCGGGCGGCGACGACCACGGACGCGGTCGCGCCCGCCGGCGCACTGCCTCGGCGCGCGTCCGTGAGCGCAACGAAGGTGGCCGCACCGCCGAGGAGGGCGAGAAGCGCGGAGAGGATGAGTGGTCTGTTGAACATGTGCCGCATGATTCGACCTGCGCTACGCGTCTCGTGCGTTCATTCGAGCCTCATCGTCGTGGAGCCTGCGATCGCGAAGACGCCACCGGGCAGTAGTGCCGCAACGAAGGGCGAGGCCGGGGTCACCGTGTAGGTGACGTTCACCGTGACGGGGCTACCCGAGACGTAAGGCCCCGCAGTCACGCTCCAGTGCGCCGCGTGCAGGTCGAGGCCGGTCAGCGCGTTCTGCACGCTCGTCGTGACGGACGTGCTGCATGACGCATTGAGCGTGCATGACACGGCGGCAACTCGCGCACCCTCGCGCGACGCCTGAGTGACGATCGATGACGCGTTCCATGCGCGCCCGAACTCCAGCGCGCCGAGGATCAGCGTCATGAACATCATCAGCATCACGCCGAACTCGACCACCGCCTGCCCACGTTCGTCGGCCAGCGTGCGGACGGGGTCGCGAGGTGCGCCGCTCGTCATCTCGATCTCCATCCGTCCTGGGAGGCTGCAACTGCGGGGCACCTGGGGCGGCACGCTC
>CAIXBH010000191.1 GCA_903917615.1 uncultured Chloroflexota bacterium
CGACACGGCGGCCGCGACGACCGTGGCGGCCGTGGCGGCGGTGGTCGCTACTAGGTCGTCCTCGACCTGATCACTCGCGAGGCGACCCCCGGCACGCGCCCTGGCAGGTGGGCGGCGGGGCCGGTCCTGCGCCCCAGCGTGAACACAGAGAAGGGCCCCTCTCAGGAGGGGCCCTTCTGCATCTCGCCGAGCTCTCGCAGTGTGGCTGCTTGCTAGCCTCGAGCCGTGGAGCCCTCACGCCGCGGCTCGCGCGTGCGGGCGAGTTCCACGATCAGGTCGGCCGCAAGCTCGTCTGATAGCCAGCCGCTGTTCACGACCAGGTGGTACAGGTACGGCGACCGGTAGTCGATCTTGAAGTACTTCTGGTGCCACGCCTCGCGCTGCTTGTCTGAGTCCTCCACCCGCGTCCGGGTGGCTTCGAGGCTCGTGCCGTCGCGTCGCGCGATGCGCGCAACGCGCTCGCCCAGCTCGCAGACCACCCGCACGTGCACGACACCCTCGTGGCCGGCGAGGAGCGCCTGCGCGCCGCGTCCGACGATGATGGTGTCGCCGCGCTGCGCGAGCCCGTTGATCAGGGCGCTGATGACTTCGATGTACTGGCGGTCGCGCGGGCGCATCTCGGGTGCGGCGGTGTCCTGGTAGCTGCTGCCCACCAACTCGCCGAAGCCTGAACTGTCCATGCCCGCGATGGCTGCCTGGCGCATGACGTCTTCGAGCAGCCCCGCGAGCCCGTGACTCCCGGTCCGCTCGTCGAATGCCTGCGCGTCCGCCTCGCTCCACCCCAGCGCCTGCGCTGCCTCGAGGAGCAGCTCGCGGTCAGCCAGTGTGTAGCCGAGGCGCTCCGCGACCTGTGAGGCGATCGTGCCCATCGAACCCAGGTGGCCGGTCAGCGTGACGACGGTCATCGATGTCTCCGATCCCGATCCGCGATTGCCGCGACACTACACGACCGGGCGGTCGAGCCGGTGCGGGGAGCTACGCGGGCTCGTCTGCCGCGTGCGCTTCCGGCGGTGCGTCGGCGGCCGGTTCTGTGGGTGCCTCGGCTTCGGCGGGTGCCTCATCGGCGTGGGGGCGGCGGCGGCGTTCCAGCAAGTGGACGCCGTCCAGCTCTTCTTCGGTGACGTCGTCGGCGGCTTCCTGCGCGGTCTGGCCGTTGCGGATGCGCCGGGTGATCGCCATCGCGGCGCCGATGAGCAGCGCGGAGGAAAGGGCGGCCCCCCCGGCGATGAACATGTGCTTCTTCTTCAGGTCGGGGAAGCGCTCGACCGCCTCGTGCGCGAGGCGGATCGCCTCTTCCATGCCGATGTGCACGGCGCCTTCGACGATGCGGTCGACGTCCTCACGGTGCGAGCCACCGGGCATGCCGCTCATGCGGGATCCTCCTCCACGGACGCCTCGATGCCGCGAAGCAGCGCCGCCGTGTGCAGCGCGGCGTACATCGCCTCGCTGCCCCGGTTCGCCACCGCGCCACCGGCGCGTGCCTCGGCCTGCGCGAGGGTATCGGCGGTTATCACACCGAAGCCCACCGGCACGCCGGTCTCGCGGGCGACCTCCATGATGCCGCGCGCGGCCTCCCCGGCGACGAAGTTGAAGTGCGGCGTTTCGCCGCGCACCACCGCTCCGAGGCAGGCGATCGCATCGTACGCCCCGGTCACGGCGAGTTCCTGCGCCATCAGCGGGAGCTCGAATGCCCCCGGCACCCAGAAGACGTCAATGTCGTCGTCCTGGACGCCAAGTTCCTTCGCCGTGCTCACGGCGCCGTCGCACAGCCGCTTCGTGAACTGATCGTTGAACATCGCGACCACGATTGCGGCGCGCATCCCGCTCGCGTCGACATCACCATTCCCGTGCACGTTCGGCATGCGTTATCCCCTCGTCCTCGGCGTCTTGGTTCCGGGCAGCGTCTGGTCGAGGAGATGCCCCATCTTGTCGCGCTTGGTCTCCAGGTAGCGGATGTTGTGCGCGTTCGCAGGGACCTCCAGCGAGACGCGCTCGACGACCGCGAGTCCGTAGCCGTCGAGGCCGGCGCCGCGCAGCGCACCGAACGTGTCCAGGTCGCGGATCTTCAGCGGGTTGTTCGTCATGAGCCGCATCCGTCGCACGCCGAGGTCCACGAGGATCTGGGCGCCGACGCCGTATTCGCGGTTCTCCGCAGGCAGCCCCAGCGCGAGGTTCGCCTCGACGGTGTCGAGGCCCTGCTCCTGCAGGTGGTAGGCGCGCAGCTTGTTGTGCAGGCCGATGCCGCGCCCCTCCTGATCCATGTACACGATCACGCCGCGCCCCTCGGACGCGATGCGCTGCATCGCCGCGTCGAGCTGCTCGCCGCAGTCGCAGCGCATCGAGCCGAAGACGTCGCCGGTGACGCAGCGGTCGTGCACCCGCACGAGGATCGGCTCCTCGCCTTCGAGGTCGCCCATCACGATGGCGACGTGCTCGTGGTTGTCGATGAGGGTCTTGTACCCGATTGCACGGAAGTCGCCGTACCGCGTCGGCAGCTGGACCTCTTCGACGCGTTCGACGAGGCGCTCGTGTGCCATGCGGTAGGCGATGAGGTCCGCGGTGGTGACGATCTTCAGCCCGTGCTTCTTGCTGAAGCGCTCGAGGTCCGGCATCCGGGCCATCGTGCCATCGTCCTTCATCACCTCGCATACCACCGCGACGGGCTCGAGGCCGGCGAGGCGGCAGAGGTCGACGGAGGCCTCGGTCTGGCCGGCACGCACGAGGACGCCGCCATCACGTGCGCGCAGCGGGAAGATGTGGCCGGGGCGCGTGAAGTCATGTGGGCCCGCGTTGGGATCCGCGAGCGCCTGGATGGTGCGCGCCCGGTCGGCTGCGGAGATGCCGGTGGTCACGCCCTGCGCGGCCTCCACGCTGATGGTGAATGCGGTGCCGAGCGGTGCGGTGTTGTGGCTCGTCATCGGCGGCAGGTCGAGGGCGTCCGCACGCTCCTCGCTCAGTGGCACGCAGATGAGCCCCTTCGCGTACCGCGCGAAGAAGGTGACCACTTCCGGTGTGCAGAACTGCGCCGCGATGACGACGTCGCCCTCGTTCTCGCGATCCTCGTGATCCGTGATGATGATCACGCGTCCCGCGCGCAGCTCCTCGATCGCCTCCTCGACGGTGGCGCGGACCGTCGAGCGCGGTCGCGGCTTCGGTGCTGGCTTCGCTGCCGGCTTCGGCGTAGGCGCGGCCGGCGACTTCGCAGCAGGCTTCCGTGTGGTCATCGTGTGCCCCCTACCGCTGCCGCGAGATCGGTCCGTGCCTCGAGGATCTGCTCCACGTAGCGCGCAAAGATGTCGGTTTCGAGGTTGATCGCGTCGCCCGGCGTTCGCCGCGTGAGCGTCGTGTGCTCCTGTGTGTACTGGACCAGCGAGACCGAGAAGGTGTTCGCGCTCGCGTCGCGCCCCATCACCGTGAGCGACACGCCGTCCACGCAGACGGGGCCCTTCATCACGATGTAACGCAGGTGGTCGTCCGGGACTGCGTACGTCGCGATGATCGCGTCCCCCTCTGGCACGAGGCTCACCAGCCGGCACGTCGTCTCTACGACGCCCCGCACGATGTGCCCGGAGAGGCGCGTGGCGCCCGTCACTGAGCGCTCGAGGTTCACCAGGTCGCCCGCCGCCAGAGTGCCAAGGTTGGAGCGCCGGTACGTCTCCGCCATCACGTCGAAGGTCATCGATGCCGCGTCCATGCTTCGTACGGTGAGGTCGACGCCGTTCACGGCGATCGAGTCGCCGAGCTTCGAGTCGTCGAGGATCGCGGAGCACGCGATCACGAACTCCCCGCCCTCGCGGCGGGTCACTGTGCCGATCTCTTCGACGATGCCCGTGAACACGAATCGCTGCCCATCACTCAACCGGCGCTGACGCGTCGTGGCGCTATGCGGGCCAGACCGGCACCCCGCCGATGAGGGTGTCGTCGCCGAGCCGCTCGACGGTGACGTCGCGCAGCCGAGGGGCCTCGCGCATCAGGGTCGCGCCGCGCCCGGCCACCGCAGCCGGGGCGTCCACCGCGCCGATGACCACCGGCGCGATCACAGCATAAACGCGATTGACGAGACGTTCGTCGAACAGGGCCCCGAGCACCGTCCCGCCTCCCTCGACCAGCAGGGTGAGGATTCCGTGCGCCCCGAGGAGACTCAGCAATGCAGTGAGGTCGACGCCCACCCCGCCGGTCGCCGCCGGAAGCACCTCGACCTCCGCGCCTGCGGCGGTCAGCCCGGTCCGCCAGGTCGAGGGGGAGGCCGCAGTGGTCGCCACAAGGGTCGGCGCGCCGGTCAGCACTCGTGCGGTGGCCGGCGTCCGCCCGCGGGCGTCCAGCACCACGCGGAGCGGCTGGTGCGCCCCGGTCGGGGTGATCGGCCGGGCAGTCAGTTCGGGGTCGTCCGTCAGCACGGTGCCGGAGCCCACGAGGATCGCATCGACCCGCGTCCGCAGCCCGTGTGACCACTCGCGCGCCGGCTCACCGGACACCCAGCGGGCATCCCCCGAGGCGGCGGCGATGCGCCCGTCGAGGCTGGCCGCGTACTTCACCACGACGAACGGCCGCCCCGTCCGGCGCTGGTGCAGGTAGCCCTCGAGGAGCAGCGCCGACTCTGCGGCGCCGTCACCGGCCTCGACCGCCATGCCCGCGGCACGAAGCGTCTCCGCCCCGCTCCCGGCGACGCGTGGATCCGGGTCGTCGATGGCATACACGACGCGCGCGACGCCCGCCGCGATCAGCGCGTTTGTGCACGGGGGCGTGCGGCCCTGGTGCGCGCAGGGCTCCAGGGTGCAGTACAGCGTCGCTCCGCGCGCCGCCTCACCGGCATCGCGCAGCGCCATCACCTCCGCGTGGGCCTGCCCCGGCGGCTGCGTGTGCCCTTGTCCGACGATGTGTCCGTCGCGCACGAGGACCGCGCCCACGGCCGGGTTCGGCGAGACGGCGCCCAGCGCGCGCGCAGCCTCCTCAAGAGCCTGCAGCATGAACGCGGAGGGCGGCATCAGGTCAGGCGCGCTCGTTCGCGGGACGGAAGTCGCGGAACACGCGGCTGGCGGTCGGCAGCGTCTGGCCCTGGTAGTGCGACTGCAGTTCCGGGTGCCCGTAGGGCCGGTCGGCTGCAGTGCTGAGGTCCTGGAACGACAGCTGGGCGATCTTCATGCCGAAGAACAACCGGATCGGCAGGGTCGCCACGTTCGAGAGCTCCAGCGTCAGGTTGCCGTGCCAGCCCGGGTCGACGAACCCGGCCGTCGCGTGCACGAGCAGCCCGAGGCGCCCCAGCGAGGACTTGCCC
>CAIXBH010000192.1 GCA_903917615.1 uncultured Chloroflexota bacterium
CTCGAAGCGGATGGGGCGACCATCCTCGCGCAGCGATCCGAGCGGGCCGTGCCCCTGCGGCGGCGTGCGCAGACGCAGCAGCGCCTCCGCCGGCAGGCCCGAGGTCACGAAGCCCTCCGTCCGGTCCTCTCGGTCGGTGATCGCGAGCGCCGCGTACCGCGCTCGCGTGAGCTCGCGCGCGAGGTCGGCGACGACCTGCAGCGACACCTCCGGGTTCCGTCGCGCGGGCAGCTTCGCGACGCGCGCGGCCAGGGCGCGGAGCGCGCGCCGCTCGGGGTCGCGGTGCACCAGTCGGTCGAGGGAAGCGAAGGCCATGACGAGAGCCTACGAGCCTGCGGCCGCGCGCGTCGAGGGCGCCTCGTTCCCGTGCGGGCGGCGGTGCGGGCGAGCTAGTCGAGCGGCATGCCGCGGTGCCGCTGCTCCCGAGGAGCAGCAGAAGGAGGCACATGGCGCTGTGCACGGCTCGGCGGGGTCGCGGACGCCGGCAGCACGTCGTCAGCCCTCTGCGCCGTCTCGGCCGGGGTGGCCGGGACATCCTCAACCGGGCGCTCCGGAGGGTGCTGTGCCGCCGCGCGGGCGGGCGGCTCTGGCTCACGCGTCGGTTCGCTGGGCGGCGCCGTCGGCTGCTGCGGGGGCGGCGGGGCGGCGGCCTGTCGGCTCGATGCAGCCTGTCGCGGCGCGACGACAAACACGCGCAATGTGCCCGGACGGGCAACGATCCCCAGCCGCGAACCGGCACGCGGCGGTACGAGGTCCCACTCCCACCGCGCCTCGACCACCCGGTCGCCGAGCGCGATGTCGACGAGCCACGCCGGGCCGATCGCCCGCGCGCGGAGGACGATGCCGGTCAGCCCACTGTGTCCACCGGATTCCGCGGGCACACCGAGGAGGACGGACGGGTGCGCCATCACGCGCGCCGCCTCCCCGGCCGGTGGGATCCCCGGCAGCTCGATGACGCCGACGCCGGGTTCCTCGACCCGGTTCCGGATCACCGGCCCAACGAGCAGGGTGACGTATCCGGCGAGTTCGGCCACCTCGGCGCTAATCGGCTCGCCGAGCACGACGCTGACGGGGCCCGTCTGCAGCACGCGGCCCTCATGCAGCACGATCAGGTCATCCGCGATCGCGACCGCGTCGCGCAGGTCCGCGCTCGCCAGCACGGTGGTCGCGCCCACCGTCGTGAGGATCGCCCGCATTTCGATGCGCATCGCGGCGCGGTGCGGCTCGTCGATCGTGCCCAGCGGATCGTCGAGGAGGAGCGCCGATGGCTGCGGCGCGAGCATGCGCGCGATGGCGACGCGGTAGCGGCCCAGATTGCTGAGTTCGTCCACCGCTCGCCGGCCGTCCTCCCGCGACAGGCCGACCGCCTCGATCAGTTGATCGACGCGACGTTCCCGCTCGGCGCGCGGCCAGCCGAACATCCGCAGGCCGAACTCGACGTTGGCGCGCACCCGGAGGTTGGAGAACAGCGCGAGGTCGTCGAACAGCAGTCCGATGCCACGCGCGCGCGGCGGGAGCGCGAGCAGGGAGGCGTCATCGAGCAGCACGTCGCCCGCGTCCGGCCGCTCGAGGCCGGCGATGATGCGGGCGAGTGCGGTCTTCCCTGCGCCGTCCCCGCCGAGCACCGCTGCGATTCGGCCGTCCCGCACGGTGAACGAGACGGCGTCGAGCGCGGGCGCCCCGGGGCCGAAGCGGCGCGTGATCGAGCGGACTTCGAGCGTCGCCATCGCCGGTCCCTACAGTTCGCCGCGGTCGTGGGGGCGAAGCCACTCGATGCCCACAAACGCTACCACGGCGATGGCGCCGAGGATGGCGGCGAGTGCCACCGCGCGGCTGTTCTCCTCCGGCCCCGACTGCGTGACCGCCTCGTAGATCTCGATCGGGATGGTGCTGAAGGTGCCGCCGCGCAGCAGGAGGGTCGCACCGAGCTGCCCGAGCGAAACGCACGCCGCGAGGAGCGCACCGATCGCGATCTCGCGCCGCATGCGCGGCAATGCCACGCTCCACCACGCCTCGGGCGGAGGCGCGCCAAGCAGGACCGCTGCCTCGACGCGGTGCTGGTTGAGCGCACGTGCCGCCGGCAGGACCGCGCGCAGCGCCACGGGCGTGGCGATGACGGCGTGCGCCAGCAGCACCAGCCACGGCACGCCGAAGATCGAGCCGCCGCTCTGGAACGTCAGCAGGTACCCGAGCGCGAGCGCGTTGGGTGGCACCGCCAGCGGCAGCAAGAGCGCAACCTGCAGCACGCGCGTCGCGCGCCCGAATGCAGGCGCCACCGTCATCGCCGTGGTCACGCCGAGGACAAGCGCGAGCGCAGCGGACCCGACCGCAAGCGAAATGCTCGATGCGATCGCATCCAGCGTGCGGGATGTGCCAGGGGGGTCGCCCTCGACCAGCCCGCGGAAGTTCGACAGCGTCAGTACGCCATCCTTCGTGAGCGCCTCGTAAGCAAGCGACGCGAGCGGCGCGACGATCAGCGCTGCGATGCAGAAGATCACAACCAGCGTGAGGAAGCGCGCCGACCATGAACTGCGGCGCAGCGTGCGCCCGGCCTCCTCGCGCCGGCGCACGGCGGTGTCCGCACGCGGCGGCGCACTCGGAAGCAGCACGATCACCGCCGTGCCGAACTGGAGCAGCGACAGGAGGGCCGCCTGTGTGGGCGGCCCGGGCTGTAGCGCCAGACGGAAGATCGAGACCTCCAGCGTCTCGTACTGCACCGCGCCGAGGATGAGCACGATGGCGAACGACGTGAACGCGAACATGAACGACAGCACGGTCGCCGAGGTCACGGCGCGCCGCAGCAGCGGCCACGTAATCTCGCGAAACACCTCCAGTCGCGTCGCACCCAGGAGCCGCGCCGCCTCTTCCTGCTCGCGGTCGAGGTGCGCCCACGCATCTGCGACAGGCTGGATCACGATGGCGACCCCGACGAACGCGTGGGCGAGTACGACCGCCCACAGGGTGCCGGGCAGGTTGAGCGGGGGCAAACCCGCACCCGCCACCAGCGCTTCCAGCCAGCAATCTGGGCCGATGTATTCCTCGAACGCGATCGCGATCACGATGGTCGGTAGGACGAGCGGCAGGGTGGCGATGAAGCGCACGAGGCCACGCCCGGGGAACCGAATCTGCGCGAAGACGTAGGCCGCTGGCAGGCCGATGGCGAGCGCGAGGAGCGTGGACAGGGCGGCCTGCCCAACGGTTGCGAGGAGTCGCGCGAGCAGCATCTCCTGCCCCGGGATCGGGAGCGCGACCCGCTCAGGGGCGATGGCGAGACCGATCGTCGCGGCTAGCGGCCAGAGCAGCAGCGGGAGCAGCAGCACAAGCGCCGGGACGCCCCAGGGCCAGCTGGGCAGCGTGGGGTGGCGGCGGGGCGGTGCAGTCACGCGCGCATCGTCTTACGCGCGCGCTTCCGGCGTCCACCGGAAACGCGCGTGGGCGCCGCCCTACGTCAGCCGCCTGTCAGCGGCCAGCCTCAATTCAGGCCCGCTGCGCCGTGGACTGCAGATATTCCGCGATCTCCTTCGCGAGTCCCGCAGGCGGCTGCGAGGAGTCGAAGGCGAGCACGGGCCCCTCGGCGGGCGTGACCCGCTCGAAGTGGTCCACCTGTTCGCGGTAGACGCGGGTGTCGGCATCGGAGGTGCGCAGCGGGTTCGCCGCGCGGTTCACGATGCGCGCGAGCGCCGCGTCGTCGGTGAGCCGCAGGTCGATGATCACCCCGGGGACGCCCGCGGCCCGCGCGACGCCCAGCGCGCTGGCGCGCTGCGCCGCCGTCGCGTGGGTAGCGTCGAGCACGACGGGGCGACCGTGCGCGAGGTGTTCCTCGGCTCGGTGGCGCATCTCTTCGTAGACGCGCGCGGTCATCTCCGGCGTGTATAGCGAGGCGTTCCCGCTCGCGTGGATGTCGAGGCCGGCGAGGCGCTTGCGCGTCGCGTCAGAAGAGACGTAGGCCGCTCCGATGCGCGCCGCGAGCGTCGCGCCGATCAGTGACTTTCCGGTGCCCGAGAGCCCGCTCATCACGATTACCGCGGGGCCGGTGCGTCGGCGGTCGTACTGCGCCGCGAGCTTGAAGTAGCGCGCCGCTGAAGCCGCGAGGGCCGCGCGTTGCGCGGGCGCGATCTCCTGCGCGTGGGCACCGATGGACTCCACCTTGCCGCGCACGAACGCGCGCGTGGTCCGGTGCATCGGGTGCAGCACGGCGAAGGTCTCGTCCGCGGTTGCGGCGAGGTAGCGTCCGGCGAACTCGTCGCCCATCTCCTCGTGTCCCAGCGCCTCAAGGTCCATCGAGAGGAAGGCGACGTCGTTGTTCACGTCCGCGTAGCGCAGGTGGAACCACTCCGTGAACTCGATGCAGTCCACCACCACGAGGTCACGCGGCTCCGGTCCGAGCACGTAGACGTGCTTCGCCTGCAGGTCGCCGTGCCCCTCGATCACCCGCCCGTCCGCGAGCCGCTCGTCGAGGAGCGCGGCTTCGCGCTCGAGCGTCGCATCGATGGCGGCCTTCGTGGCTGCAGCGTCGTCGGGCTCCCACGTGGAGCCGATGAACCCCGCGGCCTCGCTGTACTCGCGCGCCCACCACGCGCGCTCCGCGGGCGCGCCGGCAAACGACGGGTCGTTCGGCACGACGGCGGCGGCCGTGTGGAAGGGCACGAGCGCCGCGACGAGGCGCTCGAGGATGTCGGCGGGCTCCTCGCCGGCCTCGATCAGCCGGTCGAGCGTGCGGCCGTCCGGCAGGCGGCGCATCTTCACCGCCCACTCGATGACCTCACCCTGTCCGTCGGCGGGCTCGACGACTACGCGACCGTCGGTCCGACGCAGCACCGGCACGACCCCGAGGTAGACATCCGGCGCGAGGCGCCGGTTCAGCGTGACCTCGGCGCGACAGAAGCGTTCGCGCGTCTCGAGCGACATCTGCTCGATGAAGCCGAAGTCGACCGGCTTCTTGGTCTTGTAGACCACCTCGCCCGCGAGGAAGACGTAGGAGATGTGCGTCTGCACCAGCTGGACCTCAGCGGGCACAACGGGGTAGGCGGCGGGATCCAGCAGACCGCGCACGTACTCGGGCAGTGCGGCCAGCGCTTCGGCATCCATCGAGGGGTGTGCGTCATTCGTCATGCGCAGGACGGTACGGAGCGGCGTCGCCGGGGGCAAGCGACGGCACCGGCCCGCCGATGGTGTAACCTCGCGCGACTCACGAAGGAGACCTCGATGGCGGAACCGTGGCAGCACTTCTACCAGTCCCAGCGACTGCGCCTCTCCTACTGGGTGTGGGGGGATGCGGGGAAGCCCCCGCTGCTGCTCGTGCACGGCAACCGCGACGCCGCCCGCTCCTGGGATCGCATCGCCGAGGCGTTCTGCGACGACTACCGCGTCATCGCCCCTGACCTGCGCGGTCATGGCGACTCCGAGTGGACCAAGGGCGGGTACTACGGGATAAGCGAGTACATCCCCGACCTCGTCGCGCTGCTCGACCTC
>CAIXBH010000193.1 GCA_903917615.1 uncultured Chloroflexota bacterium
AGCGGGCTTCGCCGTCGCGCGCTTTGCAGCGGGCTTCGCCGTCGCGCGCTTCGCAGCGGGCTTCGCCGTCGCGCGCTTCGCGGCGGGCTTCGCCGTCGCGCGCTTCGCGGCGGGCTTCGCCGTCGCGCGCTTCGCAGCGGGCTTCGCCGCCGCGCGCTTTGCAGCGGGCTTCGCCGTCGCGCGCTTTGCAGCGGGCTTCGCGGCGGGCTTTGCGACTGCGCGCTTCGCAGCGGGCTTCGCAGCAGGCTTTCGTGCAGCAACCATGTCATTCACCTCACACGGACTGGGGCCCCGGTTGTTGACAAAAGGCTAACACGGATGAACTTACCAACAAGGCATGTCAAGCATCTCGCACAAAAATTTTTCGCGGCACGCGTGCGCGAAGATCGCGCCATCGGCGGCCGATCGAACGCGCTACACGATGCGATCGAGTGCGCGATGCGATGCCGTGAGGATCGAACACGCATTGCATGTCACATCACATCGCGCGCGATACGTCTTCGACAACAGCAGGATGCGGTGTCCAGAATCACCAGTGTTTGACTGATGTTCCGTGGCATCCAGCCAGATGTGGCGCCGTCGTGCTCGCCGCGTCCGCGCTACGTGGATGTGTCGCAACTCGCGAGCGGCGGCGAGTGACGACGTTCACTCAACGCGTTGCACTCCCGCCCTCAGCCGCGATTCGCGACTGCCGAACACCATCGTCCTCGCAAAAAGATTTTTCGACGCGACACGCAAGATCTGCCGCGAACGAGCCGATCTGACCGGGCATGGCGCATGTTTCGTCAACGAGTGATCACGTGCAGCAACACACGGCGGCGGGCGCGTGAGACATGGACTCGCCCAGCGCAACACGACCACGCGAGGCAACACCGATGATGGCAGACACGGTTCGAGGGCGAGAACGGGGTGCGAAGGACAGATAGTCGCGGGAAAGCGGACTAGTCCCAGATGCGGCGACGCACGGTGCAATGAGCACACAGCAGCAGGCTCACCTCGCGTGGCGGCGACTCCCGCCGCTCCATCACCTGGCGCACGTGGAGGTGCTCATCGCAGAACCGGAGCTGGCAGCGCTGGCACGAATGCTGCATCCGCTCCTGGCACTCGTCCTCGGCGCACACTGAGACGCGATTGAAGCCGCGGTGCTCCTCGATCCAGGTCCGGTGCTGCTGGACGTCCGCGTACTTCGCCTGGCAGGCGGGACGTGCGCACACTTCGTGGAACTCGGGCCACAGATCGCCGTGGCGGTCGCAGAAGGGCTGTCCGCAGTACACGCACTGTCCCACCGGCTGTGCGCCGCACGCGCGGCGGAGGAAGCCGCCGCCGTGCGTGCAGGTTCCCTCGATCAGCAACGCGGGACTCCCTCCGGCGCCGCAGGCCTCCCCGGGGCCCGGCGGACGAGGCCGTATTGTCGCACGGGGATACGCCCGTTGCCGCTGCGCCGGATGCACGAGACGCCGCTATCGGTCGCGCGGAAGCTCGAGGATCGCACCGGCACTCTGCCCCGTCGCGAGCCGGGAGACGGTGGCGCCGCGTCCCACGTCGATCGCCGTCACGATGCCGCCGGCGTCGTCACCTGCGTAGAGCCAGCGGCCGTCTGGCGAGAATGCGAGACCATCCGGCACGCCGCCCACGTCCACACGACGCACCCCATCGCTGGCGATCAGCGCAACGGCGCCGTCCGCGGACAGCGCGATGGCGAGCGTGCTCCCATCGGGCGAGAACAGGACGCGCACGGGCCGACCGCCCACCTCGTGCCACGACACCGGCGCACCGGTCCGCGAGAACACCTGTACGGCGCCACCGAGCGAACCCGCAGTCGCCACCCGTCCGTCATGTGCGACCGCGATCGTCTCCGGTACGTGCGAGACCGCGACCGCATGCCCGCCGATGTTGACGGTGTCATCCGCCGCGTTCGCGACGGCCAGCCCGCCGCCCGGCATCTGCGCGAGCGCATGCGGCCACGCGCCGGCAGGCGTGGACGCCTCCTCGCGCCAGTCTTCGGTGTCGAAGCGCCGCAGCCGGTCGGTCGCGCGGTCAGTGACGAACAATGTGTGGTTGATCAGCGCGAGGCCGTGAGGAAGGCCGCCAACTTCGAGCGTGCGGACCACCGCACCGGTCACGACGTCGACGACGGCGATGGCCCCCGTCTGCTCCAGCGACACCGCAACGCGCCCTCCCGGGAGCGACACCATCTCGTGCGGCCCGCCCGGCAGTGGGATACGGCGCGGCGACGACGGGTCGCCGGTGTCCACGACGACAAGCGCACGCCCGCGGAGATCGGCGATCAGCAGCCGCGCTGGTGGAGGCCCGAGGACTTCGCTGCGGTTCGCGCGCGTGCCGCCCGCTACGGCGAGTGCCGCACACGCGACCAGCAGGAGCGGCCAGCCCCGAGGAGCCCGCAGCGCGCGGCGCGATCGTGCTGCCGGCCGGGCACCGGCCGTCACGGCGCCGGCGAACGTCATGCCGACCGCCGCCCTGCGGCCTCGGTGATCAGCAGGTGCGCGTCGTACAGCCGGTCACGCGCCATCCGCACCAGGCCGGACTGGTTCCTCGCCTCCGGCGAGCGCGTGGTGATCTCGAACCATCGCGCCGCCTGCACCGCATCGCCGAGGCGCAGCGTCAGGTCGCCGATCAGGTACGCGGCGCGCATCGCACCTTCGTCGGAGATGTTCGTGTCGCGCTCGAACGCGAGGCGGTAGGTGTCGCGCGCCTCCGAGAGCAGCCCGAGTTCGGCTGCCTCATTGCCTCGCTCCCGCTCGATCCATGCGAGGCGGTGCAACAGCGCCGCACGACGGCGCTCGTTCGGACGCCGGCGGGCGTAGCAGGCGAGCGCGAGGCGGACCACGTGCTCCGTGTCGTCGGTCGACCGCACGCCCGCAACGTTCGAGACCAGGTCGGACTGGCGTTCGGGAGCCGCGGCTCGCAGCGCCACGCACTCCTCTTCCGTCACATCGTCGAAATCCTCGCGATAGGCGGCGTAGCCACACGTCGGGCAGACGATGATCGAGTAGTACGTCGGGTCCAGCGAGCGGTAGCGGATGAAGAAGTCGGAGTCGCGCGAGATCGGTCGCACCGCGCTCGTGCGGACCCGCAGGTAGTCAAACACCGTGTGCGAGACCGGACACTCGATCGAGTCGACGAAGAAGAAGGTGGGGTCAAAGTCGCCCACAACCGGAAGCGAAGCGCCGCTGGCGTGTGCAGCGGTACTGATATCCGTGTCCGAACCCGGCTCCGCGACGACGGCCGCGTCGACGGCAGCGTCCTCGACCGCCGGAAACCGCCAGGGGACCGGGCCGGCCTGCGCATCGGCGAACGCGTGGATGAGTTGAATCGCCAGCTCAGGCGCCTCGCGGAACGCCGTCACCAGTTCCTGCACGGGGACCGCAAGCAAGATGACCGGATCCTTCGCCCGCGCCGTAGCGGAGGTCGGCCGGCCCGTGAACGCCGCGACGTGCCCGATGAGCTCGCCCTCCTGGGCCGACGCGACCACCTCGGTCTCGCCGGTTTCGTTCACGACTTCGAAGTCGATGTTCCCGCGCAGCACCACGTAGCAGCGCCCCGGAACGGAGCCCTGCTCGTACACAGTCTCGCCGGCCGCGAATCGGGCCGCGTACTGCGCCAGACGCCGATATGAGTCCGGAAGTGAGGCCGCCACGGACCACACACCCCTCAGCTACATCGGAAGCGCAACGAGGACGGCATGCGCCGCCCTCGAGATCGCTCGTCCCGGATCATCGGCAGGACGGGGCGCAGGGCGTACCCCGTCCTGCCGAACGATTACCGGATGAGGTTGACCAGACCCTCGAGCATCTGGTCCGCGGTGGAGATGATCTTGCTCGACGCCTGGAAGCCGCGCTGCGCGATGACCACGTTGGTGAACTCGCGTGCGAGGTCGGTGTTCGAACCCTCGAGGACGCCAGCGCCCACCGAGCCTCGACCGCCCGTCCCCGGCGTGCCCACGTTCGGGACACCTGAGTTCGAGGTGGCCTGGAAGTTGTTCGACCCGGCGCGCTGCAGACCGGCCGGGTTGGTGAAGTTCGCCAGCGCCATCTGCCCCAGGGCACGCGTCGTGCCGTTGGAGAAGATGCCGGTGATGTCGCCGCCCGGGCCAACGGAGAATGAGACAAGCGAGCCGGCCGAGAAGCCGTTGTTGAACGTCGGCGCGATGGCGCCCGGACCAGCGAACTGCGTCACCGAGTCCTGATCGATCACCGTCGTGAACGCCGTCGTGCCGGTGGTGCCGGCACCGGAGGCCGTCGTGAGGTCGACTGCGATGGACATCTTCGTGCCCAGCGGCGGCGTCATCCGGTGACCGGTGACGTCGAAGGTGACCTTCGTCCCGCCCGCGCCCGTATCGACGGTCAACGTGTTCACGGCGGGATCGGTCGACGTAGCGCTGACGTCCCACTCGTTCGGGTTCGCCGTCTTCGTGTACTTCAGCACGACGGGGTGTGCCGCGCCGAGGGAGTCGTACACATCCAGGGTGGAGCTGAACGAGTCGGCCACCGGGGCGGAGACGGCTGACGAGTTCAGGTTGCCCTGCATGGTCACCGCCGTGGTCGGCTGCGCCGCGATCGCCTGGCCCAGCGGGATGACGATCGAGCCGAGCGGCTTGTTGGTGTCGATATTGCCGTTGGTGTCGGCCTGCCACCCCTGGACCTTGAAGCCGGTGGTCGGGTTCACCATCTCCCCCGTCACCGCGACGTCGAAGCCGCCGTCTCGGGTGTAGTAGGTCTGCGCGCCGTCGCGGACGATGAAGAAGCCCGTCCCCTGGATGGCGAAGTCCGTGTTGCGGCCCGTCGCCTGCAGCGAGCCCTGCGTCTGCAGGACGTCGATGCCGCCGATCTTCATACCGAGGCCCACCTGCTGCGGGTTCGTGCCGCCGCGGTTCTCGGTCGGCGCGCTCGCGCCGGAGATCGTCTGCGTGAGCATGTCCTGGAACGTCACGCGGCTCGCCTTGAAGCCCTGCGTGTTGACGTTCGCGATGTTGTTGCCCACCACATCCATCATCGTGATGTGGTTCTGCAGCCCCGCGATGGCTGCGAAGAGTGCCTTCATCATGGCCGGTACTGTCGCTCTCCGGGGGCCATCGACCGCGAGGCGAAACCTCGAGGCCGGGCACCCTCTACGCCATCCCGTGTCGAGGGATGACTGGCCAGTGGTGGGCGGCCCCTGGAGAGGTCCAGCCGCCCGTTTGCGTCGTGTCTCGCGCTACTTCGGCGCGATCACCACCGAATCGATATTCGTGAACACGTGTTCCTTGCTGCTCTCCTCGTCCATGGCGGTCACCACCGTCCGGTTCTGCACGCTCACCACGAGCGCCAGGTCATCCAGCAGGATCAGAGAGTCCTTCGAGCCCTTCGCCTGCGCCTGACCCATCGCCTTGTCGAGGCGTGCCATGCGGTCGTCGCCGAGATCCAGTCCGCGCTGCTCGATCCGCTTCGCGGCGTGCTTCGAGAACAGGATCCCGAATCCGTTGTCACCGCCACTCGACGGGGCGCGGAGCGGCGCGTCGGCGGGAATCCCGCCGGCCGCCGCGAGCCGCATCGAGTCGAGCGCGTCCACCATCTACTCGACCTTCAACACGGCGCTCGCCGCGACCGAAAGGTTGTTGTCCAGGTGGAGCGCAGCGCCGTTCGTCGCATCGAACGTCACACTCTGCACGGCGCCCTTCACCACCTGGGCGGGCTTCGGCAGTCCGGTCACCGGGTCGTTCCCCGAGGCCGCATTCGCCGTCACCGTCTTGCCGATCAGCGCTGTCGCGTTCGACAGCTGACCCACCTGCGTCAGGGTCTGGATCGCCTGCTGCATGGAGGTCATCGCGGACAACTGCTGGAACTGCACCATCTGCGAGAAGAAGGCCGAGCTGTCGGACGACGAGGCGTCCAGCGGGTTCTGGCTCTTCATCTGCTGGATCATGATGTTCAGGAAGTCCGACTGGGTCATGCTCGCCCCGGTCGTGCGCTGGGCCGGAGGGGCCGTCACGTCCAGGAGCGACTTCCCGGTATTCGCCAGGCTGTTGATGGACGTCATCGAACCCCTCCGATTCCTACGCCATCACGTCGAGGCCGCCGTCCGAGGCGATCCTCGAACGCACGGCATCGCGTGCCGGCGCCGCGGGCGTCACGCCGAAGGACGCCAGCGGCGACCACTCCGGCGCGTCGTCGCGCTGCTGCTGCTGCTGGTTGGCGAAACCGCGCGAGTCGAGGAACGACTGCGATGCATCGCTCTGCCCCGCGTGCGACACCTGGAGCCGGTCGACACGCACATCGCGTGACTCCAGCGCCTGATGCAGCAGCGGGAGTTGCTGCTGGATGAGGTCGTGGGCGCCGGCCTGCTCGGCGTGCATCTGCACGCTGACACCGGTGTCACCCTGCGTGATCTTGATTTCCACCCGACCGAGTTCCGGTGGGTTCAGCACCATCCGTACCTCGTGCTCGCCGTGCAGCACCGCGGACTGGACGGTGTTCGCGATCTGCACGGTCACCGGCCCCGACGCCTCGCCGCGCGAGGTCGACGCAACCGCGGGCACGTTCTCCGCCTGCGGCGCCGCCGCCGGCACCGTGTTCGGCACGGTCGCTGCCGTCGTCGGCTCGGTCTCGCGACCCCGAGCGACGCGCTCACGGATCTCTGAAACCGACTCGGCCGGCCGCGCGGTCGAGGCCTGTGTGGCCGCCACCGGAATCGGCGCCACGGCGTTCGCGGTCGTGGACACGTCGCGCGCGTCCTCGGACCTCGTCGGCTGCGCAGTTGCAGCTGCCGAGACGGTCACCGCCGCCGCCGGCACCGCTGCCGGTGCCGGCTCGCTCGCAACGAGTTGCGCGACGGTGGGCGCCACCGTCGCAACGGTGGCCGACGCCTCCGCGGTCGACGTCTTTGTCTCGATGGCCGCTGTCGCTGCCTCCGTCACGCGCGAGGCGCCCGCTGGCGCTGCGGGAGCCGGAGCGGGTCCGGCCTGCAGCATCTGCGCGATCTCCTCGAGCAACTTGGCAGCGTCTCCGGCACCAGAACCCGACGCCGATGTAACCGCCTCCACACCGGACGCGGCGGTACCGGAGCCGGGAAGCGGCTCAGGGTTCGCGCGCATCAGCAGGAGCTGCCCCATCAACGCCTCCATGGCGCCCGTGTTGGTCTGCTCCACCCCCGCCCCCGCAGGGCGGTCCGGCAAGGGGGTGTCGTTCGTCTTCCCGTCCCCGGTGCCTGCGACCCCGCCCTTGAGTCGGGCCATGACGCCCGCGATCAGGAGCAGAAGGTCGGCGGGACTCGCCGGGTTGGTGCTGGTCGCCGGTGCGCCCGGCGGGGCGTTCGGTTCGCCCCCTGTTACCGGCGCCGCATCGGAGATGGCGGCTACGGCATCGGCGAACGTGTGGCCCGTGACCGGCTGTCCGGTCCCCAACTGTCCAGGTTGGGTGGGCGGTGCGTTCGTCGCAGGTGACGCCAGTCCCGCGAGCGGGCCTGGTGCAATGGCTGCGGTCACGACATCCGTTCTCCCGTCGACGCCACGCTCGTCCGCGAGGTGGCGCTCGATCCCCCATCGCATTGCGGATGGAGCGACGGGTTAGACAGTGCGCGCTTTCGCGCTACACCTGCATCCGGAAAACCTCTGAATAGACCTCGACCAAACGATTACGAACCTGCACGGCGAGGTCGAACGCGAGCGACTCGAACTGCGTCGACAGCACGACGTCGTGCAGGTCCGCGCCGCCGCCAGTCGCGAGGTCGTTCACCGCACCGTCCGCGGACTTCGAGGAGTTGCCGAGGTCCGAGAGCAGCTGCGCGAACGCGTTGCCACCGTTCTGAGCACCTTGGTCTGGTGCCGTTCCGCCCGCACCAATCGCTCCGGGGCCCGGGAGGTTGCTCACGTTGCCCAGCGTCTGCGCGATGTTGTTCATGCTGTTGATGGCACCGATGTTCATCGTGTGTGCTCCCCTACCAGGCTCGTCGCGTCACGGGCGCGACGTGCTACGCGCGGCCGATGTTCAGCGCGCTCTGCGCGATCGACTTCGTGGTGTTCAGCACCGTGACGGAGGCGTCGTAGGCGCGACTCGCGTCCGTCAGGTCGGTCATCTCCGACACCATGTCGATGTTCGGCAGGAAGATGTCGCCGTTCGCGTCCGCGTCCGGGTGGTCGGGCTGGTGCACCTTGCGCGAAGGCGCCGTGTCCTGCTGGATGCCCGCCACAGACACGCCGGCCGGCGACGTCTCGCCCCGCGCCGTGCCGAGGAGGTCGCCGAACGAGGGACCGGCGTTCTGCTCGCGGAACGTCACCGTCTGGCGGTGGTACGGCTTGCCGTCCACGCCCCGCGTGGTGTTCACGTTCGCGACGTTGTTCGCCACGATGTCCATGCGCAGCCGCTGCGCCATCAACGCGCTGGCCGAGATCCGCAGACTGTCGAAGAGCCCCATGGCACCCTCCCTGCCGCCCGCCGCAGCGGACGCGACTACTACCCTCGAATGACCGTGCGCAGCGTGCTGATGCGACTGCCGAGCGACTGCGAGAGCGCCTGGTAGCGCATCTGCGTGTCCACGAGCTGCGTCATCTCTTCATCAACGCTGACGGTGTTGTTGTCGTTCCGGGACGCAACGAGATCGCGGACAGAACCGTCGCCCGATCCGGGCGCGCCGATCCCGAGTCCGCCGCTGCTGTCCGTGTCGACCATGTGGTGGGGATCGGTGGATCGCAGTGACACATCCTGCGTGGCTTCGCCGCCCAGCCCGAGCGACGCACGGAGTGTGTCCTCAAACGCGACTGACTTGCGCTGATAGCCGGGCGTGTCGATGTTCGCGATGTTGGACGCGATCGTCGCCTGCCGCCGGCTCAGTCCCGTCAGCGCCCGCTCTGCGGCCGAGAGCGACGAACTCCCGAACAGGTTCATGAGCATGACTAAACCCCTTCCGCTTCCACTGCGCTGCCGGTGAACCGGCCAAAGCGCATCGTCGACAACTCATCTGCGCGCCGAGCCTCCGCACGATCGGCGGCTACGCGCACCTGCTCCGCGTGCTGATCACGCAGGCGCTCCAGCACGCGCCGATCGCGCACGCAGCCCATCAGGACGGCACGCTCCTGCGCCACCCGCTCGTCCACTTCGCGTACCGCCTCGCCCTGCCGCGCGATCGCGGCTTCGAGGTGTCCGAGGTTGTCCACGGCCTCGCGCAGCCGGTACGGATCGAGGGCGGTCTCCGCCCCGAGCTGGTCCAGGCGGCGGCACTGCTCCTCGCGACGCGCGTGCCAGTCGTCCAGCGCACGCTGAGCCGCGGCACGTTCTGCCTCGACCGTGGCGAGGCGCAGCATCTGCTGTTCCTCCAACTGGAGGCGGTAGTCGAGCAGTGCCTGCAGGCGGAACGCGGGCATCAGCCCACCGCCTCCGGCGCGTACGCGTTGACCGCATCGCGCAGCTTCTCAATCGTGTCGTCGAGCCCGTCGTACTCCGCCGGCGACTGGCGCAGAAACGCCTCGATGCCCGGGACGAGTGCGATCGCCTCGTCCAGCGCTGCATCGCTGCCCTGCTGGTACGCGCCGATCTGCACGAGGTCGCGCGATCGCTCGAAGCGCGCCATCAACTCGCGCATGCGGCCGGCGTTGGCCCGGTGCTCCGGCGACGTGACGGCGGGCATCACACGGGACACGCTCTGCAGCACATCGATCGCCGGGTAGTGGTTCTGCGCGGCCAACGCACGGGAGAGCACGATGTGCCCGTCCAGCGTGCCGCGCACGGTGTCCGTGACGGGCTCCGTCAGGTCATCGGCCTCGACGAGCACCGTGTAGAACGCCGTGATCGATCCGTCCGCGCCCGTCCCGGCCCGCTCGAGGAGCCGTGACAGCTGGGCGAACACCGAGGGCGTGTACCCCTTCGTCGCCGGCGGCTCACCGAGCGACAGCCCGATCTCGCGCTGCGCCATCGCGAAGCGCGTGACCGAGTCCATCATCAGCGTGACGTTGCGGCCCAGCGCGCGGAACTCTTCCGCGATCGTCGTGGCGACCCATGCCGCGTTCAGTCGCAACGGCGCCGGCTC
This sequence comes from uncultured Chloroflexota bacterium, assembly GCA_903917615.1. Lineage (GTDB taxonomy): Bacteria > Chloroflexota > Dehalococcoidia > UBA2979 > UBA2979 > SHYQ01. The sequence goes on from CAIXBH010000193.1 coordinate 10,018, forward strand.
GTCCGATGTCGAGACCACGACCACGCTGCGCGCGAGACCCTCCTCGCCGAGGTCGCGCTCGATGAACTCGCGCACCTCGCGGCCGCGCTCGCCGATCAGCGCGATCACGTTCACGTCGGTGGACGCATGGCGCGCGATCATCGCAAGCACCGTGCTCTTGCCGACGCCGGACCCGGCGAAGATGCCGATGCGCTGGCCGAGGCCACACGTCAGCAGCCCGTCGATGGCGCGCACGCCCGTGGTCAACGGCTCCGTGATCGTGCTCCGCTGGAGGACGTGCGGTGACGCGCCGGTCCGAGGCTGGCGGCGCGCGGCGAGCACGGGGCCACGGCCGTCGATCGGGCGGCCCATCCCGTCCAGCACGCGGCCGAGGACAGCTTCGCCCGCCGGCACCGTCAGCAGTCCGCCCGTCGACTCGACGAGGGAGCCGGCCTGCACGCCGCGCAGCTCGCCAAGCGGCATCACGAGGGTCCGCTCTCCGCGAAACCCGACGATCTCAGCCTCGATCGGTGCACCATTCGCACTCGCGATGCTGCACATCTCGCCGAGGCGGCCGGGGATGCCCTCCACCTCCGCGATCAGCCCGACGACCTGAGCCACGCAGCCCTCGACGCGCATCGGCGTGAGAGAGCCGAGGAGCTCGCGATAGCGCCCGAGATCGAGCGCGTGTCTGCTGGCAACCTCAGCGGGCATCGGAGAGCCCGTCGTCCGGCCGGACCGGGAGCGCAGCGCGCAGCATCTCGGCAACGGCCGCGAACTGGACGTCCAGCCGCGCGTCCACACGACCGGATTGCGTGTCGACGAGACAGCCACCCGCACGGATCACGCCGTCGGCAATCACCTGGAACGGCAGCGGCTCGCCGTGCTCCTCGGCGAGGCGTGCTGCCACGAGGCCCTGCTGCTCCGGCGCGACGCGCACGCGCAGCACGTTCTGCGACCCGGCGCGGAGCAGCGCGCGGCGCACGGTCTCATGCACGAGATCAGGGTCCAGCGCGGCGCCGTCGCCGAGGATCGTCTCGCACGTCGCGATGACGAGCTCCACGATCTCGGGCTCCGCGTCCGCGTAGAGCGCATCCTGCATCGCCTTCGCCTCAGAGGCGACGCGCTGCACCAGCGTGAGCGCATCGAGGAGCTCGAGGCGCGCCTCGAGCGCGCCCTGCCGGCGTCCGGCGTTCAGACCCTCGGCGTAGGCGTCCTGCTCGATGCCCGCCGCCGCGAGCGCCGCCTCGCGCACCAGCTCGTCCGCGCGCCGCTGCGCGCGCTCCACGATCGAGCTCGCATCGAGGGTCTCGCCGGGGCTGGCGTCCCCGAGGCCGGAGAGCATGACATCCACGCTCCGCCCACCCTCGAGGTCGATGGATACCTCGTTGCCGCGACGCGCGCCGCGCAGGAAGGCACCCGGGCGCACGCTAGACAAGGAGATCGTCGTCTCCACCACGCATGACGAAGATCTCCTCCGCCTCCTCCAGGCGTCGGATCACCGCGACAACACGGCCCTGCGCTTCCTCGACCTGCGTCATACGCACCGGGCCGAGCGCGGCGATGTCGTCCTCGAGCATCTTCGATGCGCGCTCCGACATGTTGTGCAGGATCTTCGTCTTGACCTCGTCGGTCGCGCCCTTGAGCGCCAGGCCGAGATCCTTGCCGTCCACCTCGCGCAGCACGCGCTGGATCGCGCGGTCGTCGAGGAGGGTCAGGTTCTCGAAGACGAACATGCGCTTGCGCACCTCGTTCGCCGTTTCCGGATCGGTGCGCTCCAGGCCTTCGAGGATGACGCGCTCGGTGACCAGGTCGACGCGGCGCAGCAACTCGACGACGGAGTCGATGCCGCCCGCCTTCGTCAGCTCGGCACGCGGCGAGAAGATGCTGCCGAGTCGCGCGCGGATGACCGTCTCGACGTCCTCGAGCACCTCGGGCGAGGTCCGCTCCATCATCGCAACGCGGACGGACACCTCCGGCTGGATCTCCTCGGGCAGATTGGAGAGCACCTCCGATGCCTTCTCCGTCGGGAGGTAGGCGAGGATGAGGGCGATGACCTGCGGGTGCTCGCCCTGCAGGAAGTTCACCAGGTCCTTGGAATCGACCTGCTGCAGGAACGTGAACGGCTTCGAGCCGGCGTGCTTGCCGAGCCGCGACGTGATCTCGCCAGCGCGCTCCTTGCCGACGGCCTTCTCCAGCATCTCCTGCGCGTAGTCGAGGCCACCGACGGACACGAAGTCGCGCCCCATCGCCGTCTCGTAGAAGTGGCTCAGAATGTCCTCGCGCTCGACGGCTGAGAGCGAGCCGATGCCCACGATCTCCCAGGTGAGCTGCCCGATGTCGTCGTCCGGCATCTGCCGGAGGACCTCAGCGGCGAGCTCTGGGCCAAGCGCGATCAGCAGCGCGGCCGCGCGCTTGCGACCGCGGACATCCGCGAACTGGTGCGCTGACTTCGGAGACGCGGCAGCTGCCATACGACCTCGCTAGTCTTCCCGGAGCCACGACTGGACGACACCCGCGACCGCTTCTGGCGTGGCGTGCGCCATCCGCTGCACGGACTGCTCGAGTTCGCTGCGGCGGATGTCCTCCGCCGTCAGCTCGGGCGCGGGCAGGGCTCGCAGCGCGCTCGCGGCACCGAGGGCGCTCTGGGGCATCCCCTCGGGCAGCAGCATCATGCCGCCGCCGCCCATCGGCGCGCCCTCTGCGGCGACGCCGTACGAGCGCACTGCGCGCGTGTTCACCGAGCGGATCAACATGCGGAAGAAGACGAACCCCAGCGCGAGCATCAGCAACGGGAGCAACATGCGGACGTAGCTGAAGATCGTGTCCTGCAGCGCCTGCGACTTGAAGGACTTCGTGGCGTCGTTCAGGACGCTCTTGTCGAAGGGCACGCGCGTCAGGACGATCGAGTCCCCACGCTGCTTGTCGAAGCCAACCGCGGCGGCCACGCTGTCCTGCAGCTTCGTTGCCTGGTCCTCAGCGATTGAATCGTCGAGCAGCAACGAGATGGAGACGCGCTTCACGCCGCCGGCAGCCGCCACCTGCTTCGTGAAGGTCTTGTCGAGCTCGAAGTTGGATGTGTTCTCGCTGCGCTGGTAGTTCGTCGCGCCGTTCGCGGCAGGCGTCGCCGCCCCCGCGGGCAGGTTGGCGTTCGCGCCGGGGACGTTGGACTGCGCGCCCGGCACCGCGCCGGCGGTCGACCCGGTACCGGTCGTGTATGCCTCGCTCACCGTCTTCGTGGAGCGCGGCACGCCGTTCTCGGCGGGATTCTTGTACGTCTCCGTCTGCGTCTCGATCTTGTCGAAGTTGAGCGTGGCACGCACGTTCACGGCGGCCTTGGAGGGACCCAGCGTCCGGTCGAGCATCGACTGCACACTCTGTTCGACGGCGTGCTCGTAGTTCGCCTGCAGACCGAGCTGCGTGGAGGCGTTGCCGAAGCCGTCCGAGCCCTGGGCCGAGCCGTCGAAGATCATCTGGCCGTTGGCGTTGAGGATCGTGATGTGATCCTTCGTCAGCCCCTCCACCGCGCCGGAGACGAGGTGGGCCATGCCGCTGACCTCGTTCTCCTGCAACGCCCGTCCCGTGCGGAGCGCCAGCACGACCGATGCCGTCGCCGGCTGCTGGTCGTCACGGAACAGTGACTTCTCGGGGAGCACCACGTGCACCCGCGCGTGCTGCACCGCGGGGAACGCCTCAAGCGTCCGCTCGAGCTCGCCCTGCA
>CAIXBH010000194.1 GCA_903917615.1 uncultured Chloroflexota bacterium
CTACTGGCCGCCCTCGCGCATGAGGTGGCTCCGCCCGCCAGCGCGCCACCTCGAAGCCGAGCCTGCTGAGGCCATCGAGTCGCACACCCACGACCACGAGCACGCGCATTAGCAGCCGGATCCGGCCGCGAGGCGGGCACGTCCCACGCACCTGGATCGGCGCGCTACCCCCCGGGCGTATCCACACGCATACTGAACCCTCGCCCCGTCCGCTTCGCCTGAAGGGCTCTCGATGACCGGCCGCGCCTACTACTTCCTGCTGGCCGCCCTGTGGATCGGCAACGTCCTTCCCGCCCTGGACGCCACACTCATCGCGACCGCGCTGCCGACGGTCATCGGTGCACTCGACGGCCTGGCGCTCTACGCGTGGGTCTTCGCCGCGTACCTGCTCGCGCTCACCATCTCGATCCCGATCTCCGGGAAGCTGGCAGACCTGTACGGGCGCAAGCCGATCTATGTGATCGGCATCGGGTTGTTCATGGTCGGCGCTCTCGCGTCATGCCTCGTGCAAAACGTGGGCCAACTGATCGCGTGTCGCGTGATCATCGCCGTCGCGACGGGCTTCGTGCAGCCGACGGTCATGACCATCATGGGGGACGCGATCCCGACGGCGCAGCGGGCGCGCATCCAGTGGGTCTTCGCGAGCGCGTGGTTCTGCTCGAGCATCATCGGCCCCGCCCTCGCGACCGCGATCACCACCTACCTGTCATGGCGGTTCGTCCCGCTCGTCGAGATCCCTATCGGTGCGCTCGCGATCTACCTGCTGGTGTCGCGGTACCACGAGACGGTCGAGGTGCACTCCCACAAGATCGATTACGTCGGGATCGCGCTGCTCGGCGCCGGCATCCTCGCGCTGCTGTTCGCGCTCTCGCCGACGAACCGCACCAGCGGCATCAACCTCGAATCCAGCGGCGGGCTCCTGCTCGCGTCCGCGGTGCTCCTCGGCCTGTTCGTGTGGAACGAGACGCGGGTTCCGGAGCCGATCATGGCGCCGCGGCTATTCGCAGTGCCTGTGCTGGCGATCGCCGCGCTCGGCAACGTCGCCGTCGGTGTCGGACAGTCGGGCGGACAGTCGTTCATCCCGATCTTCGTGCAGGGCGGGCAGGGCGGCACGGTGGGCACGGTGGGCTTCGTGCTCCCATTCATGTTCATCGGCTGGCCGATCGGCGCCGGCATCGGCGGACGCCTCGTGCTGAGCGCGGGCTACCGCCGCACCGCGCTCCTGGGCATGGTGATCGCACTGGCCGCGCAGGCCGGTTTCCTCGTCCTGGGCCGGGACAGCAGCCCCGTGTTCGAGGCGCTGTGCATGGCCTGCCTCGGCTTCGGATTCGGCTTCTCCACGGTGGCCTTCACCATCTCGGTGCAGAACTCGGTGAGCTGGCGCGACCGCGGTGTCGCGACCGCGTCCCTCGTGTTCTTCCGGAGCATCGGCGGCAGCGTCGGAGTGGCGATCATGGGCGCGATCATGACGGGGCGGATGCAGCCGGTCCTCGACCGGTACCGCGACGCCGCCGGCGGCACGAACGCGAGCGGGCTCCTCGACCCGGCCACGCGCGGCTCGATTCCCCCCGATGTACTCGCGGCACTGCAGAGCGGCCTGACGCACGCCGTGCACTCCTCGTTCTTCGTGATGGCAGTCGCCGCGGTCGCGGGACTGATCGCCGTGCTGTGGTTCCCGAGCGTCGTCCACGACGCGTCGGAGGCACAGGCTTCCCCTGAGGCCACCCCAACCGCCACGCGCTGACCGACATCCGCACCGCACCCGGAACATCACGCTCGTTGTGACGCACTTCTAATCCCTCTATCCTCCGGTCGCCAGCCGTGGGGTACGTGCCGGCACGCACAGGAGGGGCTACATGGAGCACCAGGCGGATTACTGGCAACGGAACACCGTCGGCCGACGCGCGCTGCTGCGCGGCGCATCGATCGCAGGCGCGGGACTCGCCGGCGCGGCGCTCATCGGTTGCGGTGGGTCATCCGGCGCGCCGAAGGCGACGCCAGCGGCCTCTTCGGGCGCAACGGGGGCGCCGGCGGCGGGTGCGAAGCAGCCGAAGGTCAGTGACGCGCTGGTGATGATCCAGACGCGCGACGCGCCGAGCCTCGACCCACTCGACTCGCAGGTCCGCACCACGCCAGAGCGGATCAGCCTCGTCTACCCGCGGCTGATCAACGTCGTCCGCGCGAACGACAACGGAGACACGAAGCAGGCCGCGTCCTACGCCGTCGAGGGCTGGGAGTGGAACGGCGACGGCACCAAGGTCACGTTCAAGCTCCGCAAGGGGGTGAAGTACCAGAACCTCGCGCCGGTGAACGGTCGCGAGTTCGTGGCCGCCGACGTGAAGTCATCCCTCGACCGCTACATGAACGATCCGAAGAGCACGTTCAAGGCGCGCTACTCGGACATCTCGAAGATCGAGACACCGGACAACTACACGGTGGCGATCACGCTGAAGAGCCCGTCGCGCTACGCCATGTCGGCGCTCGCTGCAGAGCCGTCGTGGATCCTGCCGCCGGAGCTCAAGCCGGAGGACATGAAGACGAAGGCCGTGGGCCCGGGGCCGTTCATTCACGACCAGTTCCTGCAGGGCGAAGGCTCGCAGCTGCACAAGAACCCGGACTTCATCGACGCCGCGAAGATCTACTACAACAAGTACCAGATCAAGGTGATCACCGATCCGGCGACGCGCATCGCGGCGATCAAGACGAACCAGGCCGATGCGCTCACCACCGGCGGCGTGACGAAGTCCGAACTGAAGACCGCCGACGGCCCGTCCGTGAAGTCATATCAGGACGTGAACATCGGCTGTAACGGCCTGTGGTTCAACATGCGCAACCCGAAGTGGAAGGACATCCGCGCGCGCATGGCGATCTCGAAGGCGTTCGACCGCCAGGCGGACATCGACCAGATCTACCAGGGCGACGGACAGATGGTCGGCCCGATCCCTACCGGCTTCGGCAAGTGGGCATACAGCGACAAGGAGCTGCGCGAGTTCAACGCCTACAAGTACGACCCGGCCGAGGCCGCGAAACTGTGGGCCGCCGCCGGCAAGCCGAGTACCTCAAACGAGTACTACATCCGCCCGAAGGCGCAGAGCACCACGGCCGCACCGGAGGCGGAGCTGCTCGCCGGACAGATCGAGAAGAACCTCGGCATCAAGGCCACCTACAAGACCGAGGACTACACGATCTTCTTGCCCAAGGGCTACAACAACCAGTTCGAGGACATCTGTCTCTTCGGCTACTCGCTGGGCGGCGAGCCGCTGGACTACCTGCTGCTCCCGTACATGCCAGGCGGCGCGCGCAACGGCTCCGGCCTCAACGACCCGGACGTCGCGAAACGACTCGACGACCTCAAGGCGACGCTGGACGACACCGCGGCGGTGGCGAAGGCCCGCGACATCCAGAAGCACATTCTGGACAACGTGATGTCGATGGCGCACATGACCGGCGGCAACACCTACGCCACGTACAACGCGAAGCTGCAGAACTGGCAGGTGCCGGCGGCATACCCGTACGGCATTGAGTACACGCTGCTCTCCTGGAAGGAATAGCCACACCCGCGCGTAGGATGGAGCGAAGGGCCGAGAACGTCTCGGCCCTTCGTCTGTCCCCGGCCCGAATGCGCCTCGGACGGCAAGGAGTCCCGCATGTGGTGGCAAGACATCCTCTGGGGCATCTGGAATGGCGCGACGGGCTGGGTGATCCTCCTCGCCCACGTGTTCGGCAGGTGGGCGCAGTACCCGTTCTTCGACGCGGCTCGTGACGGGAACTGGTACGCATTCGGCTTCCTCATCGGGACGGGCTCGCCATTCTTCGGGCTCTTCGGACCGCGACGCCGCCCGCGCTAGTGTGCCGACGTTGTGCGTGCCCGGCCGGCGGGTAGCATCGAGGCGTCGAACGTGCGCCCTGCGGGGGCACGGCAGAAGGGACGCCCCGTGGAATATCGCTACCTCGGCAACTCTGGCCTGCAGGTCTCGCTCGCGGGCCTCGGCACGAACCAGTTCGGGGGCCGCCTCGACGTCGAGGGGACCGCGAACATCGTCAGCGCCGCGCTCGACCTCGGCATCAACTTCTTCGATGAGGCAGACATCTACGGCGGACGCGGCAAGTCCGAGGAGTACCTCGGCCGCGCGCTGCAGGGCCGCCGCCACGAGGTGGTGCTGACCACCAAGTTCGGTAACCGCATGGGCGACGGCCCGATGCGCAACGGGGGCTCACGCCGCTACATCATGCAGGCCGTCGAGGATTCGCTGCGGCGCCTCCAGACGGATTACATCGACCTCTACCAGGTGCACGTCCCGGATCCGTACACGCCGCAGGACGAGACGATGCGCGCCCTCGACGACCTGGTACGCGCAGGCAAGGTCCGGTACATCGGCTGCTCGAACTACGAGGCGTGGCGGATTGCCGACGCCTCATGGACGGCGCGCGACGCGCATCTCGTCCCGCTCGCGAGCGCCGAGAACCAGTACTCGCTCCTCGACCGGCGCGTGGAGGCTGAGGTGATTCCGGCGGTGCGGCACTACGGCATGGGGTTCATCCCCTACGCCCCGCTCGCGCGCGGGATGCTCACCGGAAAGTACGAGCGCGGTGCCCCGGCGCCCGAGGGCACCAGACTGGCGACCGCGCCCCAGGCGCGCGCGCTGCTGGTGGATCGCAACTTCGAGCTCATCGAGCAGCTCACCGCCTACGCGACGGCGCACGACCACTCGATGCTGGAGTTAGCGCTCTCCTGGCTCGCCTCGAAGTCGTTCGTGAGCAGCGTCATCGCCGGCACGACCAGCGTCGCGCAGTTGCAGGAAAACGTGGCCGCGACGACCGCGTGGCGGCTCTCGCCGGAGGAGATGGCGGAGGTGGACGCGATCTCGGCGCCGAACACGCCGCCCCCATTTGAGTCGGCGGGAGCCCCACCGGCGATCCCGCTCGTGTAGCATCTCGGCGTCCACTTTGCGGCAAGCCTAGGAACGGAAGACCGATGTCCCGCACCACCCGGATCGCTGCGGCAGTTGCTGCAGTCCTCGCGTTCACCCTGCTCGCCACCTCCTTCGCGACACGCAGCGCCTACGCCGATGACCTCCCCTACCGCGCCTTCGGCCCCGGCCTGAAGACGGGCCAGGTCGTCGAGGCCTTCAAGGGCGCCACATCGGTCGGCAAGACGACCGTCGACGGCACTGGCAACTGGCTGCTGGACATCCCCGCCGCAAAGGCGACCAACGGGGACAAGATCACGTTTGCCATCGACGGCGTGGCCGCGAACGAGAGCATCACGTTCCAGTCGGGACAGTTCTCCACCCCGCCGGGCCTGAAGCTCACGGTCGCCGCGGGCGCCACGCCAACTCCGGTCCCGACATCCACCCCGGCACCGGCCCAGACCGGCCCCGGCACCTTCGCTGCCAAGCCGGTGTTCGCGGCAAGCGGCGTCGCGCAGGTCGTGTTCAACGGCGGCACGGTGCAGCAGCTCCAGAAAGCCGCGACGGACTCCGGCGCCAAGGGCGTCTGGGCGCAGAATGCCGCAGGCGCCTTCATCGTCTTCATCCCGGGCGCGCCGGACTTCGTGAACGCGGCGTTCAACACCGCGTTCGCGAACGGATTCACCGTGCCGACCAGCATCAGCCTGACGCAGTAACGCGGACTCAGCAGTCGCGCCGGTGAGGACGACCTCGATGCGGGCAGAGAGGCAGACCACGGCTGCCAGCGGATCCACGACGGCGTATGCCGTCGTGGCCGCGCTCGCATTGCTCCTCGCGGTATCGGCACCGTCGCCGGCGCGTGCGGACCCGCTGCCATTCCTCGCCTACGGCGTCGGGCTGCGGCCCGGGCAGGTCGTCGAGGCGTTCAACAAGGGCGTTTCAGTCGGCACGACCACAGTCGACGCGAGCGGGAACTGGTCAATCAGTATCCCGGCGAGCGCGGCCGCAGACGGCGACCGGATCGCCTTCACCCTCGATGGGAAGGTCACGCGGGAAGGCGTGACCTTCCGGTCGGGACAGTTCATCCCCGGACGCGGCCTGCCGCTCACCGTCCCAGGCGCGTTCAACTCGGCGCCAACATACTCGGCGGCTGGCGTGAGCCAGGTCGTCTTCAGCGGCAGCGTCAGTCAGCTCGAGGATGCCGCGACCACCGCCGGCGCGCGTTCCGCATGGGTGCAGGATTCTTCCGGGGTGTTCGTGGCGCTCATTCCAGGTGCGCCGACGTTCGTGAACGCCGTCTTCAACCAGAACTTCGCGGTCGGGTTCAGCGCGCCCACCACTGTTACCCTCGTGAAGTAGTCCGCGCCCGCAACGAAAGGCCAACGATGCAATTCAGCGAACTCGACGAGAAGGCGCGAGCGTTCCTCGAACGCAACCACGCGGCCGCGATGATCACGCTGCGCCGGGACGGCACCTCGCACACC
>CAIXBH010000195.1 GCA_903917615.1 uncultured Chloroflexota bacterium
AATCCCCTCCGATCATCCTTGCAGACGACTGACAGGGAACGCCCTCGGGCATCCCGGACGCGACAGCGGTCCATGCCATGGACGAGGAGGCAGGCCACAGTGGCCCTCATCATCACGACCAACCTCGCCGCCATGGAGGCGGCGCGACGCCTCTCGATCACCGACGCCCGCATGGGCAAGACCCTCGCGCAGATGTCATCGGGGCTGCGCATCAACAGCGCTGCCGACGACTCGGCAAGCCTCGAGATCAGCGAGCGAATGAAGTCTCAGATCAACGCCAGACAGCAGGGCGTCAGCAACGCGCAGGACGGCGTCGCGATGGTCCAGACCGCCGAAGGCGGACTGTCGGAGACCACCAACATCCTCCAGCGCATGCGATCGCTCACCGTGCAGGCAAGCGATAGCACGCTGTCCAGCGGCGATCGCCTCGCGATCGGCGAGGAGCTGGTCGCCCTGCGCTCGAGGATCGATAGCGTGGTCTCGGCGACCAGTTTCAACGGCCAACATCTGCTGGACGGCTCGCTCGCCGTCGCGGATGCCGGGACGGGGACGGCGAACGCCGTCGATGCAACGGCGAACGGCGCACATGTGACCGTGTCTTCGATCGAGGCAGGCCAGGCACAGGGCAACAGCACGTACACCCTGACCGCATCTGGTAGCGCCCTGACGCTGTCGCTGACGTCGGGCGCGGTCACGCGGACCGAGACCGTCACGGTCAACGCGATGGGACAGAACGCAACGCAGGCGCTGGCGTTCTCCACCCTGGGGGTGACCATCAACCTTGCTCACGACAACGCCGCCGGAAATGTCGGGGCCGCCGCGATCGCGACCGCGTTCGACACGACCACGGTCGATACGTCGGCGAACGCACAGGCCACGTGGCGCGTCGGCGCGAACGTGGGCGATAACATCTCGCTATCGTTCGCCGACATGCGCGCGTCGGCACTCGGTATGGGCGCCGGGCAGGACCTGGCCACGCTCGTGCCTTCGACCGCCGCCGTGTCGACGACCACGAAGGCAGACGCGCTGTTGCAGTCCATCGACGCCGCCATGGCTCAGGTCTCGACGTTCCGCTCGCGGCTCGGCGCCAGCCAGAACCAGATCAACTCCGCCGTGAGCTCGAGCAATGTCGCGATTCAGGACCTGAGCGCGGCACAGTCGCAGCTCGCCGATGCGGACATCGCCAGGGTGTCTTCGGAGATGGTCACGCAGCAGATCATGCGGCAGGCGGGAGTCTCCGTGCTCTCGCAGGCGAACAGCGCGCCGCAGGCCGTGCTTTCGCTCATCAAGGCGGGATAGTCGCCGGGCGACAGGCCGAGCGGCGATTTGCCGCACGAGGGTTGGATGTGGGTGGTCGTCCCCGCATACTGGAAGGACTTCCCGCGGGGCCGGATCGAGAATTCGTTTGCGTCACAAGCTCGCTGGCCTGTTGCTGTTCCTCGCCCTGCCGCTGTTCGCCTTCACCGGCACCGCCCTCGCGGCTGACCTGTTCCCGCCGGGCACGACGGGGTACGACCTGTCGTTCCCGGAATGCGACATCGCCCGCCCGCCGCTCCCATTCTCATTCGCGATCGTGGGAGCGACCGGCGGCAAGGCGTTCAATCACAACCCCTGCCTCAGCAGCGAGTACACGTGGGCGTTGCTGAGCGGACGCCAACCGGCGCTGTACATGAACCTGAAGTCGCCGGTCGGCACCAGCGCGGACCAGGCGCTGACGGGCCCTCGAGGTACGTGCCAGCCGAATGACCAGGCATGCCTGGCCTACAACTTCGGGTACAAGGCCGCGCAGGACGCGCTCGCCTACGCCACCTCGCAGCGGGTGACGGCGTCCTCGTGGTGGCTCGATATCGAAACGATGAGCAGCTGGTCAACCGACACGTCGATGAACGCAATCGTCATCGGTGCCGCAATCGACTACCTCAAAGCACAGGGCGCCACCGTCGGCATCTACTCCACTCCGAGCCAGTGGGCGGAGATCGCCGGGAACTACACGCCCGGACTACCCGTGTGGGTGACGACGGCGCCGAGCGCCGCGCTCGCACCTACCTTCTGTCCGCGCGGTTTCGCAGGCGGACAGGTGCAGCTCGTGCAGTACATCGTGGGGCAGTACGACGGGAACTACGCCTGCACTGCGGCCGACCGGACGGCGGTCATCCCGTCCCCGGTGCTGGGCCCGCCGGGCTCGCTCGCGACCATTGCGAGCGACGGTGACTGCCTCAACCTCCGCGCGCAGCCCGGCCTCACCGGCGCGCCGCGCACCTGCCTGGCCGCCGGCAGCCAGGTCACGGTCCTCGATGGTTCGAGCGTGTCCGACGGCTTCCGCTGGCAGCTCGTTTCGGCGAGCGGCACCACCGGCTGGGTCGCGAGTAACTACCTGCACGCCGGCGCCGTCACACCACCCCCGCCCGCTCAGGGCACCTTCGCTGCCGCGCCGGTGTTCGGCCCGAGCGGCCAGGCGCTCGTGGTGTACAACGGCGGCACCATCGATCAACTCGAGGCGGCTGCCTCGACGATCGGTGCGACGGGGATCTGGGCGCAGGACCCGGGCGGCACGTACCGGCTGCTGATCGTGCGCGGACCAGCGTTCGCGAACGCCGCGTTCCGGTCGGCGTTCCCCACAGGCTTTGCGTCTGCGGTCGGCGTGTCCCTCCGCCGATAACCGTGCGATGCGTGCTGGAAGTGACGGGGCGCGTATCTCCGCGCTGATCATCGGCGCATAATCATGCGGTTCGGAAGGAACACCGTTGAGCATCAGGAGCCGCGCGTATCTCACAGCCGCTGCGGCGCTCGTGTGGTGCTGCCTCGGCGCCAACACCGCGCGTGCCGAGGGACCGGCCGGGAGCTTCACCACTGCCCCCGTCTTCAGCGACCAGGGCTTCGCGCTGACCGCATACACCGGCGGCACCGCCGCGCAGCTGGAGACCGCAACCGCAGCAGCCGGCGCGAAGGGGGCGTGGGTCACGGACGCGACCGGCACCCCTCGCCTCATGATGGTGAGCGGTCCGCCCTTCGTCGTGAAGACCTTCGCAGCCGCATTCCCAAGCATCCTCGGCGTCGTGCCGGTGACGCTGCTCGGCGTGCCCCGCACCACCACCGACCAGGCGGCGGCAGCCGCCTCCGGGGCCGTGTTCACGCAATCACACGGGGCGCTGCCGCCGCCACCGCCGGACACGGCCAGCCACGCGGCGAGCGGCAGCAACGTCGCCCGCATCGTCGCGCCGAAGTTCGACCTCGATCACTACATCGAGGACATCGGCATCGTGGATGGGGCGATGGACACGCCGCACGACGAGTCCTACGGGGTGGGTTGGTACTTCACCTACGACCGGCCCGGCGTGCCGGGAAACGCGGTGTTCTCAGCCCACGAGACGTGGGCGCACATGCAGGCCCCGTTCTACGGTCTCTATCGCGCACAGCCGGGCGACGAGCTCACGCTG
>CAIXBH010000196.1 GCA_903917615.1 uncultured Chloroflexota bacterium
AGATCTTCGGTGACAACTACGGCAACGTGCGCGCCTACGGCGAGCGCGAGTGCTCGATCCAGCGCCGCAACCAGAAGCTCGTCGAGGAGGCGCCGTCGGTCGCGGTGACGCCAGAGATCCGCAAGCGGCTGTGCGACGCCGCCGTCGCTGCCGCACGGACGTGCGGCTATCGGAATGCCGGCACGGTCGAGTTCCTGCTCGACGCGAACGGCAACTTCTACTTCCTCGAGGTGAACGCGCGGCTCCAGGTGGAGCACCCGGTCACGGAGCTGGTGAACGGCAACATCGACCTCGTCGCGCTGCAGATCGGGATCGCCGACGGCCGGCCGCTGCCACCGCTCGATGGCCCCCTCGAGCCGCACGGCTGGGCGATCGAGTGCCGCATCAACGGCGAGGACCCCTTCGCGAACTTCGCCCCCGCCGTTGGCCTCGTCGACTTCGTGCGCTTCCCCGAGGGCGAGCACGTGCGCTTCGACACGATGCTGTTTGCCGGCCTCGACATCCCGGTGTTCTACGACTCGCTCCTCGGCAAGCTCATCGTGTGGGGCGAGACGAGGGACGAGGCGATCGCGCGGATGCGCGTGGCGCTGCGCGGCCTGATCGTCGCCGGCCCCCAGACCAACATCCCGTTCCACCTCGCCCTGTTCGAGGATCCCGACTTCCAGCGCGGGGCATTCGACACGGGCTGGCTCGAGCGGTCGTTCACCATGCCCGGACTGCTCGATGGCCCAGCAGCTGCGGTCGCGCTCGCTGCGGCCGGCGCGGTGGCGCACGGCGTCTCGCAGACCTCGACCGTGCGCCCGCGCACCCGCTGGGTGGCGTCGGCACGCGGGCTGACTCGACGCGGACTCGTGAACGAGGAAGGAGCCAGCGGGTGGCGACGCGGCACGACTTCCAGATAGACGACGAGCCGTACTCGGTCTCCGTCGACGCGGTCGGCGGCGGCCTGCGCGTGTCGGTCGACGGCGGCGCCCCCGTCGAGATCGCGGCCCCGTCGGTCACCGCGCCCGCCCTGCTGACGATCATGCGCGGTGGCGAGCCCATCCCTGTTTATGTCACGCGAGAAGGCCGGTTCCTCCGCGTCATCGTCGAGGGCCGATCGTTCCTCGTCCGCCCCGGCGGCGCTGCGGGCCGCCCGAGGAACGGCGCCGGGTCGAGCGACCCGCTCGGCCAGATCCTCGCCCCGCTCGCCGGCGTCGCCGTCGACATCCGCGTAGCCGTCGGCGACCACGTCGAGGCCCATGACGTCGTCGTGGTCATCGAGGCGATGAAGATGCAGAACGAGGTCCAGTCGCCCCTTGCGGGCACCGTGACCGCCGTCCCCGTCGAGCGTGGCGTCCGTGTCGAGAAGAGCGACCTCCTCGTCGAATACACCCCCGACGAGGAGTAGCGCGGCCTCGTCCGCCGAGCGGTCCGAGGTAGCGGGGGGCCACCCCGGATGCAGAACGCCGCGCGGAATCACTCGCGCCGCTCCCGACGCCGCGTGCACAGTTCCGCCAGGGGGTTTGGGGGCGCGGCGCGCCCCCATCTCTTGGTTTGTCTCCCCCTTCCCGCGCCGGGAAGGGGGCCGGGGGGATGGGCCGCCCCTCGCACCGCCTCGACCGAACGCGTGCTGATCCGCCTCCGGATGTCCCCCTGAAACAAGCGCACGGGCCCCGACGCCGCACGCACGGGCTGGGGTTTTAGGCGCGCAGCGCCCCCATTCATGGTTTGACTCCCCCTTCCCGCGCCGGGAAGGGGGAGGGGGATGGGCCGCCCCTCGCATCACCACGGCAACGGGGCCTTGTCTGCCTCCGGAACCGAGTCGAGAGCGCGAGAAGCGCGCCTCGACACGCCTGTTCTGCTAGTATGTCCAGTGTCCTAGCCTTCGCAGACGCGAAGCGCCGAGTCCGAGGAGTGATCGATTCCCAAGGAATTGCGCATCAACGAGCAGATCCGGGTCCCTCAGGTTCGCCTGATCAAGGACGAGGAGCAGTTGGGCGTCGTGCCCACGCTGGACGCGCTGCGTATGGCCGAGGCGGCCAACCTCGACCTGGTCGAGATCGCCCCGACCGCGAGCCCGCCCGTCTGCAAGATCATGGACTACGGCAAGTTCAAGTACGAGCAGTCGAAGCGCGAGCGGGACTCCCGCCGCGGCTCGAAGCAGGTCGAGTTGCGTGAAGTCCGGATGCGGGTCAAGATCGACACGCACGACCGCGACTTCAAGATTCGCACCGCCCGCAAACTGCTCGCAGAAGGCGACAAGGTTCGGGTCTCCGTCATGTTCCGAGCGCGTGAGATCACGCACCCGGAGGTGGCACAGGAGCTCCTGACCGGCTTCTACGACCAGCTGAAGGACATCGCGGACCTGGAGCGGTCGCCCATGATCGAGGGTCGATTCATGTCGATGACCCTCGACCCGAGCAAGAAGGCCGCCGCCGCCACGCAGGTGAAAGCCCGCGAGGCATCGCGCGCAGCCGCCACGGCAGCCACCGCTCCGGCAGCGGCCGCCGCCGAGTAGTCCGTCCCGAGGCGCCCCCGGCGGGGTCGCCTCCTAGTTTCGTCGAGACACGTCGCAAGACACGTCCGCTGAGAGGTTCCCGCTGTGCCGAAGATGAAGACCCACAAGGGAACCGCGAAGCGCGTGCACCTGACCGGCACGGGCAAGGCGATGATCCGCCACCCCAACCCGAAGCGCGCGAAGCGCTCGCGCTCCGTCATGCGCGCGCTGCGCTCCAACATCGCGGCCGACAAGACCGTGTCGCGCACGCTGAACGTCAACCTGCCCTACGGCAAGGACTAACTTGCCCGCGAGCCCGCCCCAGCCGGCGTCTTCGAGCGCCGATCATTCGATGAGGTATTGAGATGGCCCGAGTCCGCTCCCGCGTCCAGACGCGCAACCGTCACCGCAAGATCTTCGAGCTCACCAAGGGCCACCACGGCAAGCGCCGCACCAATATCAAGGTCGCGCACCAGTCGATGATCCACGCCCTGCGGTACGCCACGGTGCACCGCAAGGACCGCAAGGGTGACTTCCGCCGCCTGTGGATCGTCCGCATCAACGCGGCCGCCCACGAGCACGGCCTCCCTTACGGCAAGTTCATCGACGGCCTCAAGAAGGCCGGCATCGACCTCAACCGGAAGATGCTCGCCGAGCTCGCCGTCCGCGACGCCAGCGCCTTCGGCGCACTCGTCGGCCAGGCGAAGGCCGCCCTCGCCGCCTAGCCTCGAGGCCCACGAAAGCACACGAAGAGGCCGCCCATCGGGCGGCCTCTTGCTATGTTGCGCGGGATGAGACGCGTCGTCGCTTTCAGTCTGGTTGTAATGGGTTTGGCGTGCGCCTGCGTCGGATCGCGAGGGTCAGCATCTACCTCGACCGCGCTACCGACCGTGTCGGCAACTGCGACTACACCGTCCGGGCCCGCCGACTTCGATCGGTTCACGTTTTGTGAGATGGCCGGAACAGTCGACGATCCGCAGATCGATCCGCGCTGGCAAGGAGTCAAGCAACCTCCCCAGCTTGCGGCGGTTCTTTATCCCTCGGTGGCGATCGCACCGGGAATGCCATTCGACTGGCGGTGTGACGGCGGTCGCGTTCTCGCCTGCGTTCTGCCAATGGCGGGGCGAGCGGGCTGTGCGAAATTGTTCCCAGATAAACTCCCTCTTCTGCCGGAGATAACCGCGTCGTGCCAGACCGGGCCAGACGGTGATCCTCCTTCGTATCTCACTTCTTATTCCAGCATTTGGCGCTGGTCGTGCAAGGATCACAAACCGGTGCTTTATAGGGCGGTCGAACCGGACTCCCGCGGATACCATCCACAGACTTGGGAGGTCATTCAGCGGCCCAAGTCGCCCTAACCCCGTTGCTCCGCACCAAGGTCGCGTGCGAGGCGCACGAGGAGCTTCGCCTGCTCCTTGTTCGCGTCCTCGGAGGTGAGGGTGCGATTCGGAGCCTGGTAGCGGATCGACAGCGCGACGGACTTCTTGCCAGCGGGGACGCTGCCGCCGCGGAAGACGTCGAACACGGTCGCGCCGGAGACGAGGGGTGACCCCTCGATCACCGCGCGGATCGCGCCCGCGCTGACGGACTCGTCCACGACGAGCGCGAGGTCCTGCTCGACCGCAGGGAAGCGAGGCACGCCGTGCGCGGTCGCGCGCGACGGCAGCACCTCGAGCAGGCGCGCGAGGTCGATCTCGAAGAGCACCACCGGCTGATCGACGTCGAACGCGGACAGCGTCGAGGGGTGCACCTCGCCGAGGACGCCGAACGCTTGCAGCTCCGGAGCCCCTCCACCCCGACCCTCCCCAGCAAGGGGGGAAGGGGCAGAAAGCGTGGCGGCGTGGCCGCCGAGCAGGCCGTACTCGTCGCCGGGCGCGTAGGAGACCTCGACACCGAGGGCGGCGAGCGCCGCGTCGAGGGCGCCCTTCGCGTCGTAGAAGTCGAGGCGGCGGTCGCTCGCGCGGCCCCAGCGGTCGAGCTCGACGCCCGTGATCGCGCCGGCGATCTGCTCGCGCTCCTCGGGCAGTGCGCCGTCGTGGTGCGGGATGAACGCGCGCGCGGCCTCAAAGATCGCGATCGAGGGCGCGCCCGCGCGGATGCTGCGCTCAACGGACTCGAGGATGGAGTGACGGAGTGTGGGGCGGATCACCTCGCGGTCCGCGGAGAGCGTGTTGCGCAGGCGCAGCGGCCGCATCGCGGCGAGCACATCGGGCTCGATCACCCGCGCCAGCACCTCGTCCGTCGTGAGCGAGTAGGTGATGACCTCCTGCAGACCGGCGCTGGCGAGCGCGTCGCGCAGCCGCTCGCGCAGGTCGAGGAGCGCCGACGGCTCCCACGCGGGGATCGCGCCGACGATGCCGGTCGCGGGCAGGCGGTCGTACCCAGCGAGGCGCACGACCTCCTCGACGATGTCGTCGTCGATCGACACGTCAGTGCGCCACCACGGCGCGCGCACGCTGAAGATTTCCCCCTCTCCCCCGGCGGGGGAGGGTTGGGGTGGGGGGGATCCCCCCACGCTGACTTCGAAACCGAGCGTCTTGAGGATCGCCTCGACCTCGGGTGTCGGGACGTGCACGCCGATCAGCGTGTCGAGGCGTGCGCGCGACAGCGTCACCTCGACGGCGCGCGCTGGCACCGGGTACTCGTCGACGGCGCCGGCACGCGCGGTGCCCCCGCACAGCTCGACGAAGAGCTTCGTCGAGCGCCTCGATGCGTGCGCGGCGAGCTCCGGCGACAGGCCGCGCTCGAAGCGCGACGAGGCCTCCGAGCGCAGCGCGAGACGGAACGACGTGCGGCGGATGCTCACCGGGTCGAAGCGCGCGGCCTCGAGAAGAACTCGAGTGGTGGTGCTCGTAACTTCTGTCGATTCGCCGCCCATGACGCCGGCGAGCGCGATCGGGCCGCTGTCGTCGGTGATCAGCAGCGTGTCCGGCGTCAGCGCGCGGTCGACGCCGTCGAGCGTGCGCAGCGCTTCGCCATCGCGCGCCAGGCGCACGCCGACTGTTCCCCTGACTTTATCCAGATCAAAAGCATGTAGCGGCTGGCCGACCTCGAGCATGACGTAGTTGGTGATGTCGACGACGTTGCTG
>CAIXBH010000197.1 GCA_903917615.1 uncultured Chloroflexota bacterium
CGAGGCTCACGGAGCCGCCCTCGCGCGGCAGCATCATGATCGCGAACGACGGTGCGTCCTGCTGGAACTCACGCACGAGGGTCTGCATGACATCGCGGTCGCGCACCCCCTCGGTCGGGCTCGCGTGCGTGGCAAGGCAGCGCTTCGCGGGCGCAAGTACATCGAACGTCACGCCACCGATCCGCAACGCGCGCCCCGCCCAGGCGAACTCCTCCCACGGTTCGAGGCCGTCGAGCACGATGTTCGATCGGAAGCGCCGCTCATCGAGCGACTCGTCGTCGAGCGCTGCGCCAAGCGCGCGCAGGCTTCCTCGCCCATGCAGGCTGACCCGGCCGAGATTGCCGTCCTGGTACCGCGCTGTGACGCCATCCCCGATCAGGCGCAGCGGCAGCCGCCCCCGCCGGTCGAGGTCGGGCTGCTCGGGTTGCCCCGCCGCCCAGGCGCCCACGGCCTCCGCGGCCCGCACGCGGCCCGCGTCGTCGAGCGCGGCATCGACGAGCACGCGCGGACCGTCCGTGATGACCATGCGGCGTGCTGCCTCGTCGTAGAGCAGGGTGAGGCGCGCGAGCGCCGGCGTGTTGACCAGCGCGAGCATGCTGGTCTTAGGCCACCAGCCATCACCCTCGACGACCTGCGGCGCCTCGGGTGCGTCGCCGAGGAGGAACGCGAGCACCCGGTCACCCGCGATCCGGCCGCTCGCGAGGACATCGAGGCGCTCGCGGGGCTCGGGCGTGAACCCCTTCACGGGATAGCGGTAGAGCGCGGTCACGGTGGCGGTCATGCGTCGCCTCGATTCCCGGGGAGTCTACCCCCCGCCCCGCGGCGAATGGCGAAGCCGCTAGCGCCGCCCGCGCGTACCCTCGGTGCAATGACGACGAACGACCCCGGTCAGCTCTTCGAGGCAGGCGCAGACCGCGCCGCCTACGTGCGCGAGATGTTCGGAGCGATCTCCGCGCGCTATGACCTGATCAACCGGCTCATGACGCTGGGCCAGGACCTGCGCTGGCGCCGTCTGGCCGCGCAGGCCGTCGTCCACGCAGGTGACACGGTGGTGGACGCCGGCAGCGGCACGGGCGACCTCGCGTTCGCGTGCCTCGAGGCGGGCGCAGCGCGGGTCATCGGCCTCGACGTCGCGCGGCCCATGCTCGCGCGCGCGCGGTCCAAGTCGGCGACGCAGGTCACTGGGGTCGGCGCCGGCTTCGCCCTCGGCGACGCGACGCGACTGCCGCTGGCGGACGGCAGCGCAGACGTCTGGTGCTCTGCGTTCGTCGTGCGCAACATTCCTGAACTGGACGACGCGCTCCGCGAGGCGCTGCGCGTGCTGCGACCGGGCGGCCGCCTCGCGGTCCTCGAGATCCCCCGGATGGACGCGGGCTGGCAGCGGCCGTTCGCGCGATTCCATTTCACCCAGGTGGTGCCGCGCCTCGGCCGCTGGGTGTCGGGCCACGCCAGCGCGTTCAGCTACCTGCCGGTGTCAGTTGACCACTTCCTCACGCCGCGGCAGTTCACCGCTCACCTCACCGGCCTCGGCTTCGAGGTCACTCAGGTGCGCCTGCTGATGTTCGGGACGGTGGCGATGCACATCGCCCGCAAGCCGCTCCCCGGCGAGCCTCGGTCGAGGCAGCGGTAGGCCGCGAGAGGATGGCTCCGGGTTGGAAGTAGACGCCAAGGCTGCTGACCAAATCCGGAGACTCCTGATATCGCTAGATGCCTTGCCGAAGACATTGTTTGCGATCGGCAAAGAACACCAAATGCTCCCCGCGCCGGGCTCGCGGGCCGATATCGAAGTTCATTCGATCCCCGAACTTCAGGCCCCACAAGACCGCAGTACACATGGCGGTCCCGGTGCTCACCGCCGCAGCTGACCACCTAATCGCGATGAAGCGAACGCTGGACGAACCCGTGCAAACGCTCGCTCCGTGGGGTGCCCTCCGACGGGTCCTGCTACTCAGCGCCCGATCCTCTTGGCTGGTTGATCCGAATATCGGAACGGTCGACCGAATTGAGCGATCGCTCAACGCGCGGTGGTCGGACATTCGAGAGTCTGCATCTCTGGCTCGCACTGCTTCGCAGCGACAAGGGCGGGCCGCAGGCGACTCTCAAGGGATCGCAATCATTACACCTGAGGAATTCCATCCAGCCTCCCGAGAAGAACAAGTGCGCGAGACGGGCAGGCGGCTTGGATTGCACACGGTGCGAGACCCGCGGAAACGAGATTGGATAGGCCACGTTCCCCCGTCAGACACGAAGCTGATCAGAGACACTTTCGACGCGGAGTTCGAATGGAAGCTGCTCTCCGCGATCGAACATGGTCGATCGTGGGCACTCATCAGCTTGGGCTACCACCGCCTGCCCGAACAACTATCTTCGACACTTGGGGCCATAGAGCAGGAAATGACGATCGTGGGCTTCCAGTGGCTCGTAATGAGCGGCTTCGAATGGTTCTGCAGACCGACCTGGAACTACTTCGCACTCTTCGGTTGGGATCTCACCGAGGCAGCTCGGGTTCTCGATAGTTTCGCGGACGATTTGATGCTGAAGCCCGGGCAGCGCTTTTGGCGCGACGAACGAACACTCCACGGGACCACGGCGCTGAACGACCTTCGAACGACTGGAACCTACCAGCCGCTTACGTGAGGAACGCGTCGCCGATCGGCGCGCGGGGGACGTCCTGATCCGCATTGACCATGTGGTGCGCGAGCGGACCGAGGTCCGCGAAGACCTCCATGATCTCCGCCTCGCCGACGCCGACGGCGCGGAACGCCTCGACCATGTGACGCAACCAGAGGCCCGCGAGCCGCTGATCGATGACGAAGGGGAAGTGGCGCATCCGCAGCCGAGGGTGACCGTACTGCTCGCTGTAGCGCGGCTCGCCGCCCAGCCACTGCTCGAAGAACAGCTTCTGCTTCTCGCGCCCGGCCTCGAGGTCATCGGGGAAGATCGCCCGCAACTCGGCGTCCTCCTCTACGCGGTCGTAGAAGTCGTCGACGATGCGCTCGATCACCGCGCGCCCCCCGATACGGTCGAGGAGCCTCGGCTGCCGCTGAGGCACGCTGCGCGGCGCGATGGGCTGCTGCTCGTTCATCGACTCAAGTGTACGGGGCCAGCCGCCCGCAGCCACGGGCCGATCGTCCTACGTATGGGACTGCGCACGTACCATCGACACATGACGACGTCTCCTGGCGCCCCGACGATCGCGCGGCTGCTCGTGCAGTGCCCTGACCGGCCGGGCATCGTCGCGGCCGTGTCGACGTTCCTGTTCGCGCACGGCGCGAACATCGTGCAGGCGGACCAGTACTCGACGAACGGCGGCGAGGGGCGCTTCTTCCTGCGCGTCGAGTTCCAGACGGATGGGCTCGACGCGCCCGTCGAGGCGGTCGGCGCGGCATTCGGGCGCGAGATCGGCGAGCGCTTCGAGATGGAGTGGCGGCTTGCCGCGGTGCACCGGCCGCGCGTCGCCATCCTCGCATCGAACACCGACCATTGCCTCCTCGAACTGCTGTGGCGCTGGCGGCGCGGCGAGTTGCTGATCGACATCCCCCTCGTGATCGCAAACCACGAGACGCTGCGCGCGGACGTCGAGGCGTTCGGCATCGCGTACCACGTGCTGCCGGTCACAGCCTCGACGAAGGCGCAGCAGGAGGCCGCGGTGCGCGCGCTCCTGCGCGACGCGAACGTCGAACTGGTCGTGCTCGCGCGCTACATGCAGATCCTCAGCGGCGACTTCATCGCCGAGTACCCCGCACGGATCATCAACATCCACCACTCGTTCCTCCCGGCGTTCGCCGGAGCCGACCCCTACGGGCGCGCGTTCGAGCGCGGCGTGAAGATCATCGGCGCGACGGCGCACTACGCCACGGAGCAGCTCGACGAGGGACCGATCATCGAGCAGGACGTGGTGCGCGTGACGCACCGTGACAGCCGCGCGGACCTCGTGCACCTCGGCCGCGAAGTCGAGCGCAGCGTCCTCGCGCGCGCGGTGCAGTGGCACATCGAGGACCGCGTCTTCGTCCACGAGAACCGCACGGTCGTGTTCCGCTAGCGCGAACCTCGACCCCCTTCCGGGGAGCGGGGAAGCAACGTCCGCTGGCCGCACGCGGCCCACCCCGTCCCCTCCTGAAACGGGAGGGGACAGAGGAACCAGAAGATCATGCGAGGGGGCTGCGCCCCCTCGCGCTCCCGGCGGGACCGGGGCCAACCGAACAGGGCGCACGTCCTTCGCGTGCTGCTACCGTGACGCGCGAGGGGTCCCAACACCGATGCTGTCGCGCGGATTCATCGTCCTGTGGATTGCCATGCTCGTGGCGATGGTCGGCATCTCGATGGTGTCGCCGCTGCTGCCTGTGCATGTGCAGGACGATCTGGGCGGCCCCGCGGTCGCCGTCGCGCTGTCGTTCTCCGGGCTCACCATCGCCCAGATCCTCTGCGCACCGTTCGTCGGGCGGCTGGGCGACGTGTTCGGACCGAAGCGCTTCATCGTCATCGGGTTCACGATCTACGCGATCGGTGCGGTGGGGTATCTCTTCGCCCCCACGTGGCAACTCGTGATCTTCTTCCGCGTCCTCTCCGGCGTCGGGGCGGCCGGCGTCTTCCCCATGGCGCTGGCGTACGTCGGACGGCTCGCCCCGCATGGGGCCGAGGGGCGCTTCATGGGGTTCTTCTCCGTCGCGCAGACGGCGGGATTCGGTATCGGGCCCCTCTTTGGCGGCGGCCTGCGCGACGCCTTCGGCGCGAACGCGGCCTTCGGCACGATGGCGGCGATCCTCGCGGGCACCGCACTGATGACGGGGGTGCTGCTCCCCGCCGAGCCTCGAGGTGTGTCGGCGGCGCGGCGGACGGAGCCGGACGGCAGCGCGCTCCCCGGCTTCTGGACGCTGATTCGCCGCCCGGGCGTCCAGGCCGCGACGCTCCTCGTGCTGCTCGTCTCGATGGGCTGGGGCTCCGCCTCGGTGTGGCTCGCGGTCTACGTCATCGATCCCGCAGGGCTCGGCACGAACAGCGCGCTGTTCGTGGGGATGCTGCTCGCGAGCCGCGCGCTGATCAACGCCGCGTTCCAGCCGCTCACCGGGCCGCTCGCGGACCGCAGCAACCGCGTGGTGCTGGTCGTCATCGGGCTGTGCGCCTCCGGCGCCGCGCAGTTCTCCGTCCCGCTCTGGCCGCGGTGGCTCGTGGATGCCTCGATCCTCGGCGCGGCGGTGACGATGGCGCCCTGGGTGCTGCTGGCGCTGATCCTCGCCGGGCTGGCGGAATCGCTCGCCACGCCCGCGCAGCAGGCGATCTTCGTGCAGATCGGGCGGCGCACCGGCATGGGGGCGCTGATGAGCATCAACTCGATGGGGAACGCGATCGGGTTCCTGCTCGGCTCGCTCCTCGGTGCGTTCACGAAGGACGCCTTCGGCATCGCCTCCGTGTTCTTCCAGGCCGGCATCATCACCATCGGCGGCGCGTTCATCTTTGTGCTGCTCGTGCGCCGCGCCGGCGATGAGCTCCGCGACGACCGGCGCGAGGCGACCCCGGTCCTGGAGCGGGCCGCCGGGTAACTGCACCCGCGGGTGCACACTGATTCGCGCAAACACGACCGAATTGCTAGACTATTGGCAATGTCTCCCCAGACCGCGACGCAACGGCGCGGAACTCGACACACAACGGAACACAAATGACCTGTTTGACCCTCTGGGTCATCGGCGGAGATCGCCGATGACACCGATTCGCGGTTTGCTCAAGAAGATCCTCGGCGGCGGCAGCGACAGCCCGCC
>CAIXBH010000198.1 GCA_903917615.1 uncultured Chloroflexota bacterium
CGTCGCCACCGGCACCGCGGCGGACGAGGCGTAGCGCTGGTCAAGCGAGCACGGCGTCGCGTCGCACGGGCGCGCGTGCACCGCCTCTACATGCGACGGACGCTGCCGCGGACGAGGATCGTCGCCAGCAGCGAGACGCACGAGATCACCAGCGCGCCGAAGAACGCCGACCAGGAGCCGGCGATGGAGAACGCCAGCCCGAGTTGCCCCGCGACCCACGCCGTCGCCGCGAGCAGCACCGAGTTGATGATCAGCACGAAGAACCCGAAGGTGGCGACGATCAGGCAGCACGACAGGAACGTCGCGAGCGGCCGCAGCAGCATGTTCACGATCGCGAAGATCGCCGTCCCCGCCACCAGGGATTGCCAGTCGCCGATGACCAGACCCGGCACGATGCGGCTCGCGATGAACAGGCCAGCGAGGTTGATGACGAAGCGCAGGAACAGCGTGCGCATCGACCAGTTGTCGTACGGATCGTCGAAGCGCACGAACACGCCGCGGCTCATCGAGCGCCTCGACTAGACATCGGCGATGTCCACCGCGCGACCCGTCGCGCGAGAGCGGTCGGCTGCCTCGGTGACGCGCATGTAGGCGAGGCCATCCTCGAAGTTGGTCAGGCGCACCGGCGCGCCGTTGCGGATCGAGTCGACGAAGTCGGCCTCGACACGCCACTCCTCGGCCGTGCCCGCGTCGGGCTCGAGCGGCTGCGCGTCCTGTCCCAGCGGCGCGAACTGCATCGTGTCGTTGGCCGCCCAGTGCAGCGTTCCGCGCTCGCCGTACACGGAGATGCCGTTGCTCGCCGCGCCAGCGGGGGGTGCGTGCAGCGTGCTGCCGAAGCGGTAGGTCACTCGCGCGCCGCTCTCGAGTTGCGCGAACACCCCGAGGCTGTCGGGGACGTCGATCGATCGTCGCTCCCCGCTTGCCGCGTCGATTCGGCTGTCGACGAAGACCGCGCCGTCGGCGAGGACGCGCCGGGTGGGACCGAGCCAGCGCGTGACGATCTCGACGTAGATGCCGAAGGTCATCACGTTCGTTCCCGAGAACTGGCGCTGTTCGCGCCAGTGCAGCGGCGTGTCGGGGTTGAGGGCCGCGCCGCTCAGCGCGGAGACGTGCACCTCGCGGATCGCGCCGAGCGCGCCGTCGCGGATCAGTCGCTGGACCGTCTGGTACGACTTCAGATCGAACGGGCCGGGGACGATCTGTGCCACGAGGTCCGGCCGGGCCTGCGCCGCTGCGAGCATCTCGCGGGCCTCGGTCGCATCCATGGCCATGCGCGCCTCGGTCAGGACGTGCTTCCCGGCCGCGAGTGCCCGGACAACGAACTCGCGGTGCCGGTACGGCCAGGTGCCGATGCAGATCGCGTCGATGTCGGGGGAGCCGAACAGCGCCTCCGGGTCGGTTTCGACCCGGTCGATGCCGAACTCGTCGGCGATCCGGTGGCCGCTCTGGTCGGTGCGGTTGCAGACCGCCACGACCTCGACCCCGTCGAGGGCCTGGAACCCGGGGATGTGGCGCAGCCGGGTGTTTGCCCCGGCGCCGATGAGGCCGATGCGCAGCGTGTCCGCCATGGAGTCCCCTTCCATCCCTCGGCCGGGTGGCTCACCCTGCTCGCCGGGGCAGATCCCGTCGAAGATTACAGGAAGGACGGAGGAGGGAGGACGTCACGGCGGCTTCCGAGCCGCCTGCTGCACAACGGTGCGCGTCCCCGTACACTTGCCACCATGCGCGTACTCGTGATTGACGACGAAGCGGACATCTCCGAGATCGTTCGCCTGACGTTCGGTCTCCGCTGGCCGGAGGCCGAGGTTCTGAGCGTCGCCACGGGCGAGGCCGGCGTCGAAGCCGCCTCGAGCCTGTCGCCCGACCTCATCCTGCTCGACGTCGGCCTCCCCGACATTGACGGGTTCGAGGTGTGTGAGCGCATCCGCGCGATCTCGGACGTGCCGATCGTCATGCTGACGGCCCGCCACGAAGAGGTCGACAAGGTGCGCGGCCTCGAGCTCGGCGCCGACGACTACGTGACCAAGCCCTTCTCGCACATCGAACTGCTCGCGCGGGTGCGCGCCGTGCTCCGCCGTGCGGAGTCGCAGGCGCCGACGCGCGAGGGGCCGCCGCTCTACATCGACTACGAGAGCCGCACGGTCACCGTGGACGGGCAAGAGGTGAAGCTGACCCCGATCGAGTACGGGCTGCTCTACCACCTCACACGGAACGAGAACCGCGTGCTCACCTTCCGCACCCTGCTCGCCAAGGTGTGGGGCCGCGAGTACATGGACGAGACCGACTACCTGAAAGTGCACATTCAGCACCTGCGCCGGAAGCTGGGCGATGACCCGCAGGGCGAGGCGATGATCGTCAACGAGCGTGGCGTCGGCTACAAGTTCGTCCGGCGCTCAGCGGCGGTGACCTCCAAGGTCACGCGATGACGTCCGGTCGCGGCTCCGAGCAGGGCACCGGCGCGATCCTTCGTGCGCTCGGTTCGCTGATCGCGGCGCTCGGTGACGGTACCGAGACGCGCAGCGTCCGCCTGGACGATGTCAGCCGCGCTGCGAGCGCCCTCGACACCGTCGCTGTGGACGCGTCAGTCGGCGATGGGTCTGTTGACGAAGCGGCAACGCTGCTTGCGGACGCGCGCCAGCGCGCGCAGCGGCTCCTCGACGAATCGATGGAGCGCGCGAACAGCCTCCTGACCCGTAGCCGCCGCGACGTCGTCGAGCCGGAGGGTGGCTCAGAGTCGCTCCGGCGCTCCATGCAGGAACTGATCCACACGGTCCACGACGTGCAGGATCGCCTCGACCGGATCGAGACGCTCCTTAACGACCGCTTCGGAGTGACGCCGCGCGACGAGGGCGGCCGTACGGCACCTCGTGTCGCCCCGTCCCCCCGCCAGGCGGTCCCACCGCCCGCTCCTGCCGACCTTCCGTCCTCCGCCGTGCCTCCGGTGCGCGCTTCGGCGCCGTCCGGCTACATGCCGCCTCCGGCCCAGACCCGGCAGCCCGCGCCAGCGCGTCCCGCGCCGCCCCCGCCGCCTCCTCCCCCCGCACCGGAGCCGCCGATCGTGCGCGCGACCCCACCTCGAGAGACCCCCATCGACGTCCCGCCGCGCGAGGCGCCGCCGCGCATCGAAGCGGCTCCCGCAGCGCCCGCGCCGAGCGCACCTCGGAATGGTGCGGGCCCCCTGGCGACCTTTACGCCCGCCGACGGCGCGGTCATGCTCCGCGCCACGCCGATCGCCGGCTTCCAGGGCCTGATGCGCGTACAGGACGCGCTCGCGCGCCTCGTGTCCGTGCGGCAGGCAACCGTGGAGGCGTACGCGCAGGGAGAGGCACGCCTGCGTGTGGAGCTCTCCGCGGACGTAGACTCCGACCAGATCGCCGCTGCGCTGGCGGAGGCCGTTGGCCAGCCCGCGCACGTCCGCGAGGCGGACGAGGGTGATCGCACGATGCTCGTCGTCTTCGGATAGCTGAAGACGAGATCGATACCCGCGGCGGGGGCTGCTGCGGGAGGCTGATGTGAGGCACTGGACGGGCGCGCGGTGCGCACTCTCGCTGCTCGTCGGGCGGCGCTGCCTGTGAGCGCCTCCGTGTTCGCACGCGTGCGCCGCCGCGGCACGATCCTCTGGTTCGCGACGTTGATCCTCGTCTTCGTGCTGGCCGGGACGCACCTCGCCGTCAGCTATGCGCTCGTTGGCGAGTTCGACCCTCGCTTCGCGCTCGCCGACGCCGGCATGGCCGCGCTCTTCTTCGTCCCCGCTGCCTGGTACATCGGCTCGCTCACGGATGAGCGGCAGCGTCATGCCGGGCAGGAGCTGCTGCTCCGGGTGCTGCAGGAACCTCGCAACATTCGCGACACCGCCACGGAGGCGCTGACGCTCCTTGTGTCCGCGGGCGTGGGCCAGGCTGGCGTCATCGCCGTCGCCGACGAGGAGGACGAGGTGCTGCGGGTGGTGGCCGCCGCCGGGTACCCGGAGGGCTGGGTGCTCCGTGCGTCGCCGCTCCACCTCGTCGGCAGCGGCCAGCCGGTGGTGCGCCGCGAGGAGGATCCCCCGCCGTGGGTGGCGCCGCTGGGCAACACGTTCGGGAAGCGTCCGTGGGTCGCGCGCATCCCGCTGGTGCGGTCGGACAACGTCATCGGCCTGGTGATCCTCGTCGCGCGACGTGAGGGTGTGCTGCAGGACACCTCCGTGCTGGCGGCCATCGCCGACCAGCTCAGCGCCGCGCTTGAGCATGCTGCGCTCTACGAGGCGGCCTATCGGCGCGAACTCGACCTCGAAGGGCAGGACCAGCGCCGGCGGGAGTTCATCGCGGCGATATCCCACGAGATCCGCACGCCCCTCACCTCCATTCAGGCGTTTGCGGAGCTGTTGCTCCTCGACCGCGGTTCGATGGATGCGGGCGCGGAGAGCCTTGTCACTTCGCTGACGCTTGGCGTGGGCCGGCTCAACAGTCTCGTCGCGGACCTGATCGACCTGGGGCGCGCCGGCCGGCAGGCGCACGAGGTGCACACGACCGAACTCGACGTCGTCGAGTTGCTGCGCTCGGCGGACGCGGTCCTTCGCCCTGCGTTCCTCCTGCGTGAGCAATCGCTCGTCCTCGAGGTGCCCGAGCACCCCCTGCACGCGGTGGCGGATCAGCGCCTGCTGGAGCAGGTCGTGATGAGCCTGCTCTCCAACGCGAACCGGCACGCACCGCCAGGCGGCTCGGTGGTCCTCCGCGCGCGACCCACCGGTGATGGTCATGTGCGCCTCGAGGTCGAGGACTCCGGCCCGGGCATCCCGCCGGAGGAGCGCGAGCGCATCTTCGAACCGTATTACCGGGTGCCGCGCACGGACGGCGCGGGGGTGCCGGGATCCGGCCTCGGCCTCGCCGTCGCGCGCCAGCTGATCGACCAGCAGGACGGTCGCATCTGGGTGGAGTCCGCCGAGCACGGCGGCGCGTGTTTCATGGTCGAAGTGCGCGCGTCGCGCGAGCGCGTCGGATGACCGCCGCTCTACGGGGCGGCCTGCGCCGCGTGCGATAATCCCGCCACATGCACCTGGCGCACCTCGCCCTCACCAACGTCCGTTCGTTCCGCAACCTCTCCATCGACCTCGCACCGGGGATCACGGTGATCGCGGGTGAGAACGGCGCGGGCAAGACCAACCTCCTCGAGGCGATCGAGATGCTCGCGACCACCCGCGGGCTGCGGGGTGGCTCTGACCTCGACCTGATCGCGTGGGACGCGATCGGCGAGGACTTGATGCCGGCCGCCCGCATCGAGGCCGACGTGCGCACCGCATCAGGTCCGCGCTCGCTGGAGGTGGCGGTGATCGCCTCCGTCGCCGTGCCCGGGGTGCCGCCGACACGCGCTTCGAAGCGGTTCCGCGTGAACGGGGTCGCGCGACGGGCGAGCGACCTCATCGGCCAGTTGCGTGTCGTGACCTTCGCGGTAGACGACCTCGCGATCATCGATGGCGCGCCCGCGAACCGCCGGCGCTACCTCGATGTCACCATTTCGCAGCTCGACCCGGCATACCTGCGCGCGCTGCAGCGTTACGCGCGGGTGCTGGAGCAGCGCAACAGCCTGCTGCGTCGCCTGCAGGAGCGCCACTCGCGTGCCCTCGACCAGCTCGACTTCTGGGACGACGAGCTTTCGGCTGCGGGCGCGCTGATCCTCGCGCGTCGCGATGAGGCGGTGCGTGCGCTCGCCGCAGATGCGGCACTTCGGTACACCGAACTCGTGGAGGGCGCCCCGGAGCCGCTCGAGATCGGGTACGTCCCCGGCGTCCCGCCCGAGGTGGTCGCGGCGATCCGCGAGCATGACCTGCAGGAGCGCCTTCGCGCCGCGTTCGAGGCGGGGCGCGCGGAGGACGTGCGCCGCGGGGTGACCCGCATCGGGCCGCACCGCGACGACCTGCGCTTCCTCATCGACGGCCACCCGGCGGGGCCGTCCGCGTCGCGCGGTCAGCAGCGCAGCGCCGCGCTCGCCCTGCGACTGGCGGAGGTCGCACTGTCGACGAAGCGGACGGGCGAGGCGCCGGTACTCCTGCTCGATGACATCCTGTCGGAGCTGGATGCCGGCAGGCGCGAACGCATCCTGAGCGTGGCCTACGGGGTCGACCAGGTGATCATCACCACCCCGGACGAGGACCGCCCGGGGCCCGAGCTGCTGCCGGGCGCACGCCGGTATCGTCTGCTCGATGGCGCGTTGATCCCGCTCTAGCGCCTGATTCTTGTTCTAGCGCCCGGACGGGCGTGCGGCATCCCAGAGCGGGTTGTGTCCGCGGCCGACGATCATCGTCACCGCGTTCGGCTCCACGTCGACGAAGAGCGGCGCGTCCGGGCCACATGTGCCGATGACGTCACCGTCCGCCTGCACCGGCAGCGTCCGCGTCGGCGTCACGACCACGCACTCGCCTCGCCGGTAGGCGATGCCATCGACCGGTCGATGGTCGAGGCCGCCGCGGACGCTCTCCAGCACGAGCGCGGCGCGGTGCAACAGCCGTGCGTTCGTCGCGTCGTCGAACGTCACGACCTCGAGGCTGCCGCTGTCTGCGCGTGCCGCTCCCGCGATGGGCACCACGCCCCCGTATCGGCGCGTGTTCGCGATGAGCGTCATCAGCATCTGCGGGTGCGGGCGCTCGTCGGAGTCGACCTCGACGCGTGTCGGGGCGGCCGGCCAGGTCACGCCCGCGACCAGCGCGGGGAGACCGAAGGCGACACGCCCGAGGATCCGCTTGATGCGCGTCCGGCGTTCGACGGCGCCGACGATCGCCGCGTCCAGCCCCACCCCGCACACGAGGAGGTAGCGCGTCGGCGGGCCGTCCGCACCGAGGCGCAGCACGCCGAGATCCACGCGGCGGCGGGCCCCCGTCTCCAACAGTCCGAGCGCGCCCGCGGGGTCCCGCGGAATCCGTGCCTCGCGCGCCCACACGTTGCCGGTGCCGGCGGGGATGATCCCGACCGCGGCCGACGTCGGACCGGCGTCGCGAAGCCCGTTCAGGACGTGGAGGAGGCCACCGTCGCCCCCGCACATCAGGATCGCGTCCACCTGCCGGCGGGCGTGCTCGGCCGCGAGCGTCCGCGTGGACGCCGCGCTGTCGGCCTCTTCGATGGTCAATGCCCAGCCGCGCGCCTCGAGACCTCGGGCGGCCTCGCGGAGCCCGTCGACGGTCACGGCCCCGCGCGCAGCAGGGTTGATGATCACCGCGGCGGTGCGGGGGACGGGGGAGGTGGGGTCGCTGGGCATCCTGCTGATGCTAGCGGAGGCTGCTCGCAGCGGCTGCCGTCGTTGCCATGCCCCGCGTTGCGAGTGGGCGCAACGGCGCGCCGGGCTAGAATCGTTGGAGCACGTCAGGAGCGCCGGTTGATCGACATCGTTCGCATGGAGCACATCGCGGTCGCGGCGCACGAGCTCGACACCCCGATTGCCCAGCTCGAAGGCCTCTTCGGGTTCCGGCTCGCGCAGAAGTTCGCGAGCAACGAGGGCTACATCGGCGCGACCCTCGACATCCCGGGGGGCGACGGACTGCAGTGGGAGATCCTCGCGCCGAGCGGCGCGGGGTCGTACCTGTATCGCTTCCTCGGTGGGCCGCACGGAGCGGGGCTGCACCACCTGTCGCTGCGCGTGCCCGACGCCGTTGCGGCCATCGACGCGCTGCGCGAGGACGGCGTGACGCCGTGGGGGTTGGCCGAGGGCGAGCCCGTCGAGTCTGACGCGACGTTCTACATCCACCCGAGTACGGACGGGCACGGGTTCCTGTACCAGATCGAGAGTGGCGAGCCGGACACCCCGCGCCGCGTGATCGACCCGTCCGAGGATCAGGACGAGCGGACGATCGGCATCATCGCCGTGAATCACCTGTCTCACGCGGACGCGAGCATCGATGAGCTCGGCGATTGGTACGAGCGCGTCCTGGGCACTCAGACCATCTACCGCTCGCCCGGGGACGGGCTGGAGACCGGCTTCGCGACCCGCGTCCTGGAGTCGAGTCGCTTCCCGCTGCGCTTCGAGGCGATTCAGCCGTCTACTCAGGCCTCGTACATCCAGCGCTTCCTTGAACGCCGCGGGCCGGGGATGCACCACGTCGCGTTCGAGGTCGGTGACTGGGCCCGTGCGCTGAACGCCTGCGCGCTCAACGCCGTCCCCCTCTTTGGTGAGCGGTACGGCGAGACCGACGGTGTCCAGTGGCGCGAGGCGTTCATCCACCCGCGCTACACGGGCGGCGTGCTCGTCCAGCTCTTCTGGCAGGCCGCGCCGAACGTCTGGATCTAGCGGCGCGACACCGTCGCGGGCGACAGCCGCGCGATCGCCTCGCGGTCCCCGAACAGCATCAGCCGGTCGCCGAGCTGTAGCGTGGCGCCGCCGCGCGGTCCAACTTCGAGCGCGCCGCCCGCGCGCGCGATGCCGAGGACCTGCAGGCCGCTGTCGGGTGGGAATGCCTCCGCCAGCGTCTGTCCCGTCAGGGTCGCGGCGTCATCCTCGACCACGATCTCGCAGAGCACGTTTCCGTCGTCCCCACCGCGCTGACCGGTCAGCGTGTCGAAGACCTCGACGAGCATCGGCTGGACGGCGCTGAGCGCCATGCGGCGACCGCCGATGCGATACGGGGACACGACGCGGTCGGCGCCGGCAGAGCGCATGCGCGCATCCGCCGAGTCTGTGCCCGCGCGGGCCACGATGAACAGGTCCGGGTTCAACGCCCGCGCCGTCAGCACGATGTAGGTGTTCTCCACATCGGAGTCCGCGGCAGCGATGATGCCGCGCGCGCGTTCGATGCCGGCGGCCCGCAGCGTCGCCTCCTCCGTCGCGTCGCCGTGGACGACGCCGACGTCTCGCCCGTTGGACCGCGCAAGGGTCGCCTCGTTGCGGTCGACGATGACGTAGGCCTCGTGCCGCTCGTTGAGCTCCTCGGCGACCTCGCGACCGACGCGGCCGAAGCCGCAGATGATGAAGTGACGTTCCATCTTGCGCACCCTTCGCGCTCGTTGCAGGAGACCGAAGCGGTCGGCGAACTGCTCCAGGACGATCGTCTCGACAGCAGTCGTCGCGGTGTAGAACAGCAGACCAACGCCGCCCAGGATGTAGAACATCGTGAAGATGCGCCCGCCCTGATCGAGGGGGTGCACCTCCTGGAAGCCGACGGTCGAGAGCGTGGTGATGGCCTGGTAGAACGCATCGACGGTGCTGAACTGCTCCACGAACCCGTACCAGGCCGCGCCGAGGCAGATCACCGCGACGAGCAGCGCACCGAGGACGATCAGTCGCCGCACGTCAGCCCTTGTCCGCCCGAAGAGGCACCGCGGTTCCTGAGGCGCGCGGGAAGCCAGCTTCCGCGCCTGCGCATTGTCGCCTGAGATACCGGCGGCCGGGAAGGGTCGGCGGTCCCCACTCACGCGGCTTAGCGCGTGTCGATGCGCTTCCGCTTGTGCTGCACGTAGTCGACAAGGATGTACTCGCCGAGGCGGTCCGGCGTCGTGTAGAAGACGCGACCGCCGTTGATCTTCGCCAGCTGGTTCACGAACTCCTTGAGGTAGTAGTTCCGGTCCAGCATGAAGGTGTTGATCGTGATGTCCTGCTGCGTGACCCGTTTCACGGCCTTCAGGGTCTCGCGGATGGTCACCGGGCTCGGCGGGTACGCGAACTGGGAGCGTCCGCGCTCGAGGTGCGCCGTCGGTTCGCCATCCGAGATCATCAGGATCTGCCGCGATCCCACGCGATGCTTCGCGAGCAGCCGCTCCGCGAGCAGCAGGGCGTGGTGCATGTTTGTGCCAAGCACAGACTCGTCCCAGCGGACGTATGGCAACTCCTGCGGCTTCAGCTCCCGCGCGTACGCGGAGAAGCCGATCACGTAGAGGCTGTCGCGTGGGTACTGCGCCTTGATCAGGTTCTGCAGCGCCAGCGCCACCTTCTTTGCGGCCTGGAACGAGCCGCGCAGCGCCATCGACCACGACAGGTCGACCATGAGCACCGTGGTTGTCGTAGTCACCATCTCGCTGCGGAAGATCTCGAAGTCGTCCGGTGCGAGGTGCACGGGGGCGCCTTCGCCCTCGCGTTCGATCGCGTTCATGATCGTCTTCTTCATGTCGAGGTGGAACGGATCGCCGAACTCGTACGGCTTCGAGTCGTCGAGGCGCTCGCCGTGGCGGCCGCTCTCCGGCAGGGGGTGGTTGCCGATCCCCTGCTGCTTCAACTGCCGGTAGATCTCCGTCAGCGCGTTCTGCCCGATCATCCGCGTGCCCCGCGGCGTGAGCTCCCACTCGTCGCCCTCGCGGCGGATGTAGCCGGCCTCCTCGAGCACATCGAGGAGCTGCTTGAGCTCGTCGAAGGAGTCGACGGCGTCGTCGCCCAGGAGTTCGCGCATCTGCTCCGTGACGACGCTATCGAGATCCCCCGTGTACTGCGCGCGCTCGAGGTCGCGCTCGAGCTGATCGATGTCCTGCATCTCGCTCATCAGCTGCATCGCCGCCTGCAGGTCGATCTCCTCGTCGCCGCGGAACGGGTACGAGCCCGGCTGATCGCGCGACGGATTGAGGAACTCGAGGTTCTGTCCGAGCTCCGACAGCTCGGCTTCGAGCTCAGGGTCGCCGAGGCGGTCCGAGAGCATCTGCTGCAGTTGCGAACGCTGGTCGCCGGGCAGCGAGTCCATGAGCGACTGCATCGCGGACATCTGCTGCTGCATCTGGTCCATCAACTCGTCCAGCGACTGCGGCGGGTTCTCGCCGAACATATCGCCGAACTGCTGCATGAACTGGTCGAAGTCCGGCTCCTCGCCGCGCATGCGCTGGGCGAGCATGTCGTTGAGCGCGCGGACCAGGTCCTTCATGCGCTGGATGTCGCCCTGCGACATCTCCTCCACCATCTTCGAGACATCCTCGAAGAAGCGGTTGGTCATGGCCTCGCGCAGTTGCTGCGTGAGCTCCTGGAACTTCTGCTGTGCTTCCGGGTTGAGGAACTCGTAGTTCTGCAGATCCTTCATCTGTCCCGGTGCGTCCGGCGGCAGCTGATCGAGGAACTGCTGCTTCCGCTCCGCGATGCGCCGGAGCATCTCCTCGAACTGCTGCTGATCCGGGGAGCCCGAGGCGAGGTCACCGCGCTCGGAGGTCTCGTCGTCGCCCGCGCCGAGGTCGCTGCCCTGACCGGCGCCCGAGCGGCGCTGGCCGTTCTGGGGGCTGCCTGCCTGCGGCTGTCCGCTCTGGCCGGGCCCCCGCTGGCCCTGCTGGCCGCGCTGACCGGCGCGCTGCGGCGAACCCTGGCCGCCGGTCGCTTCGCTCTCGCCGGCTGGGCCGCTGTCGCTCTGGTCGCCGTCGGCACCGGACTGGCCCTGCTGGCCATCGCGCGAGGCGTCGCCCGGCTGGCGTGACGGGTCGGATGCGTCCGGCTGGCCCGCCTGGTCGCCGTCCTGCTGGTCGCGGCGCTGCTGCTCCAGGCGATCGCGCAGCGTCTGGCGCTCCATGTCGAGGATCTCCTCGAGCTGGCGCTTGAGATCGTTCATCACGCCGCCGAGGTCGTACTGATCCAGGCGCTGTCGGCGCTGCTGGCGCAGCTGCTGGAGGAGGTCGCGCAGGCCCTGCGAGCGGTCGCCCTGCTGATTGCGCATTCCGCGCTGCATCAGGTTCCGCATGGCGTGCTGGAGGTCGCCGAAGTTCATCAGGTCGTCGGAGAGGGCATCGAGCACGGCGCTCGCGTCCAGCTCCGGGATCGCCTGGGTCCCGTCCCACTCGCTGTAGCGATAGGTCAGCGCCACGAGAAGCCTCGATTCGGCGCAGTCACGACCCGTGCCCCAACCTGCGCAGCCCTACCCGCGGTAGAGCGACCGTCCCGCGACACGATCCTTGTTGAGCCGCTTGTTCAGGTGCAGTCCCTCGAGCACGAACTCGATCGCGGACGCCTGTACCTGCGGGCGCTCGTCGCTCGTCACGGCGCCGACGACCTGTGCGAGGCCGTCGATGTCCTTCAGAAGCCGCTGGTAGTCGCCGGCGGGGCGCGCCTCGCCGGTCTCCACGCAGCGACCGCTCTTGAACGACTCCACGACGGTCTCGGTGTCGACATCGCCCAGCAGCCGGTTGAACGTCGCGATCACGGCGCCCTGCATGAGGCGCTCGAGGATCTGCTCGTCCTTGCCGTCCTCGACGGTCTCGAACTCCACCTTCCCCTGCAGAGCGGGGGTGATGAAGGCCAGGTCAGAGATGCGGGGCACGACGACGGTCTCGCCGAGTCGAATCGCGCGGCGCGTCGCGTTCGCGATGAGCGCCTCGTAGTCCGCGATCGAGGCACGCACCGACACGCCCGAGCGCTGGTTCACGTCGGGAGAGCGCCGCGCCAGGCGGGTGATCTCCGCAACGATCTGCTTCATGTAGTCCGGCACGATGACCTGGAACTCCGCGCTGATGGGCGGGGTGCCTTCGGCCTCCATGATCGCGACTTCACCCTCGGTGGTCTGGGGGTAGTGCGTGCGGATCTGCGAGCCGTAGCGGTCCTTTAGCGGCGTGATGATGCGGCCGCGGTTCGTGTAGTCCTCGGGGTTCGCGGTGGCCACGACCAGCACGTCGAGCGGCAGCCGCACCTTGTGGCCGCGGATCTGGACGTCCCGCTCCTCCATGACGTTGAGGAGTCCGACCTGGATGCGTTCCGCGAGGTCCGGGAGCTCGTTCAGCGCGAAGATGCCGCGGTTGGTGTGCGGGATCAGCCCGTAGTGGATGGTGAACTCGTCGGAGAGGTAGCGCCCCTCCGCGACCTTGATCGGGTCGATCTCGCCGATGAGGTCCGCAATGGTGATGTCCGGCGTCGCGAGCTTCTCGCCGTAGCGGTCGTCGCGGTGCATCCAGGTAATCGGCGCGCCGTCGCCCTGCTCGGCGATGATCTGCCGGCCCGCCGCCGTCACCGGTTCGTACGGGTTCTCCGGAATCTCGCAGCCGGCGAGCATCGGCGTCCATTCGTCGAGGAGCGAGGTGAGCGCGCGGATGATGCGGGACTTCGCCTGGCCGCGCTCGCCCAGCAGGATGATGTCCTGGCCGGACAGGATGGCGTTCTCGAGCTGTGGGATGACCGTGTCGTCGTAGCCAACGATGCCCGGGAAGAGCGTCTCGCCCGAGCGCAGTTTCGCGATGAGGTTCTTCCGGAGTTCCTGCCGGACAGGGAGGACTTCGATTCCCGCAGCCTTGAGCGCGCCGAGCGTAGCCGGTCGTTCGTCTGCCATGCCGTCACCCCCGTCGCACGAGCCGCAGGAGCCTCAGTATACGCATTCGGGGGAGCCCCACCCCGGTATTCCGGGTAGGCGGCCTCGCAGGTTATCCACGTTGCACTGGTGGCCAGACAACACGAAGCCCCGGCGCGGGCCGGGGCTTCGTGAGGGTCACATCCACGCGCCGAGGCGCGTGCGTTGCTACGAGGCGGCGAACGCCTCGGTGCCCTGGGGCACGTGCGTCTGGAGCTGCTCGACCGCGCGGCCGAGGAGCGAGTCCCGCACCACGATCATGTCCGGCAGGTCGAGGAGCTCGCCGATCGACACGTTCAGGGCGCCAGCGACGCCAATCAGGGTCGACAGCGGCAGGTCGCGCTTGCCGTTCTCGTAGTTCGAGAGCGAGGCCTGCGTGATGCCGGCGCGGCGCGCGACCTCGGCCTGCGAGAGCTCGCGGCGAAGGCGCCACTCGCGGATGCGGCGTCCGACGTTGGCGCGGAGGTCGACTTCTTCACGGGACTGGACTGAGATCACGGGTACTTCCATCCCTAATAAGCCGGCGGAGCGCTGGCAGGAGCCGCGCCTGCCGCCGAGATCTTTGTGCGTTCGGTCACAAATGATGATGGGCGTCCTGGCCCCTTCTGACAAGGTAAGAACGTCAGAGGAGCGTGAATGTTCCGTTAAATGGGGCTGTCAGGACTGTGTCAGAAGTGACACGAACCTCGGATCCTCGGGCTAGGGGAGGATCTCGATGGAAGCGGCCTGCCCGACGGACAGCTGCCAGCTCCAGCCCTGGTCGCTGCTCTGGAACCAGATGTCCCGGTGCAGGCCGTGGACGGCGCTTCCGGTGTCGGCGCACTTGTAGATGCGCTCCAGCGGGTCGCCCTGGATGCGGAAGCGCTGTCCGAGGTACGCCACGTCGCACGCGGCGGCCCCGTTGTAGACCACCGAGCCATCCCGCATGCGGCCGCAGAAGCCGCCGCCATCGCCAGCCGAGCCCGCGCCCTGGTCGCAGTAGTAGAACGACACCGGCACGCCGATGCGGTCGCCCGGGGCGAGCTTGGGGGTGGAACTCGCCGGCGCGTCGATGGTCCGGCGTGCCGCCGATGCCGCGACGACGATGCCGTCCGCGGGCTGGGGATCTGTTGCCGCCACCCGGGCTTGCGGGAGCGCCTGGTCACGCAGCGGGGCGGCGGCGACAGCCGCGCTGGTCGCCTCGACCGCGAAGGCCGGACGGGCCACCGCGCTGAGCGCGCTGAGCTCGGACGGGGTCGTTGCGGAGGTGGCGGAGGCGATGGAGATGCCGTCGCGGCCGCTGGCAGCGGTCATCGCGTACCCGCCCACGCCGATTGCGATGGCAAGCAGGAGGCCCAACGCCGAGAGGGTGAAGGCCTGGCGGACCGGGCGCGCGAGGCTTCGGATGAGTTTCAACTGCACCCGGGGAGTATGTCAGCGCGACCGGCGAAGGCAACCCCGATACAGGTCATAACGCGAAGCAAATACTCCGAACGTTATCGACAGGTTCAGAAACGGGGCGAATTTTCCGCGGCGACACGCCAGTTGTCGCGCTGGTGTGACGGGTTATCCCGGTGTTATCCCAGCGCGCCGTCCGCCCGGAGATCGGCGATCGCCGCCGCAAAGGCCGCGACGGTGTCCGCGACCTCGCGCTCGCCGTGACTGCTCGAGACCATGCCGCCGTTCCCCATGAGGTCGACGCCGTGGTTGTAGAGGGCCCAGCGCAACGGCCGGAACAGCGCCGGCGCGATGCCCTCCGGCTCTTCGGCCGCATCCCACTCGACATCGCTCGGGCGCGAGAGGGTGGTGCCGAGGTTCATGTGCCACATGCTCGAGGTCGCCCAGGCGCCGCCCGGCACGGACTCGCGCGCGAAGAGGTCGTTCAGGCCGTGCACCAGCGCAGCCGCCGCGGCGTCTGCCTTCGCGCACTCGTCGCCCTCGGCGATGAGCCGCAGCGCCGCGAGGCCGGCGGCGGCCGAGGCGGGGTTCGCGTTGAACGTGCCCTGGTGGCTGATGCGCTGGCGCGCGTTCCAGTCCGCGTCTTCCTCGCGCAATTCGAGGTAGTCGACGATCTCGCCACGACCGGTGACGCAGCCGCCCGGGAGGCCGCCGGCGACGATCTTCGCGAGCGAGGTCAGGTCAGGCATCACGTCGTAGCGCTGCTGCGCACCGCCCGGGGACATGCGGAAGCCGGTAATGACCTCGTCCATGATGAACAGGGTGCCGGTCTCGCGCGTCAGTTCGCGGATGGTGTGCAGATAGCCGGGGGACATCGGGTGGGTGCCCCAGTGTGCGCCGGTGGGCTCGCAGATCACGGCGGCCACCTCGCGCCCCGCGAGCGCCGCGCGCAGCCCTTCGACGTCGTCCGGCTGCACGATGGTGAGCGAGTCGTAGAACGCGTCCGGCACACCCACGGCGTGGGGGCGCGCGTCGTCCGGTCCGAGGCGTCCGACGACGATGTCGTGCCAGCCGTGGAAGTGCTCGTCGAACTTCACGACCTTCTCACGCCCCGTGTAGGCTCGCGCGAGGCGCAGTGCCATCATCGTGGCCTCGGTGCCGCTGGAGGTGAAGCGCACGCGCTCGCCGCAGGGCACCATGTCGATCACCTGCTGGCCCCACAGCACCTCGAGGTCGTGCGAGGAGCCGAAGTGGGTGCCGCGCTCGAGTGCGCCGCGGACGGCCGCCATCACCTCGGGGCGGTTGTGCCCCAGCAGCAACGCCCCGTGGCCACCGATGTAGTCGACGTACTCGTTGCCATCGACGTCCCACTTGCGCGGGCCAAGGGCGCGCTCCACGTAGATGGGAAAGGGCTGGAACGCACGCGCGTCGTGCGTCACGCCGGAGGGGAACACGCCGACGGCCTTCGCCGCCCATGCCCGCGAGCCCGCGTGCATCGCTTCGTAGGTCTCGAGGATGGTCATGGGGCGGTTCCTCATCTCCATCCCCTCCCCCGCGACGAGGGAGGGCGCGGCTGGGGGTGGGGAGAGCGCGGGGCGCGCTCGGCACCTGCTGGTGCCAGTGTCGGGTGCCCTCGATGCGCCCGCAACCGCGCTACGCTTCCAGGGTACGAATGGAGCGCCCCATGGCCGACCGACTGACCGATGCGCAGATCGCCGAGGGCCTCGCGAAGCTCCCCGGCTGGCGGCACGAGGGCGAGGCGATCGTCCACGACTTCCAGTTCGTGGACTTCGTCGCGGCGCTCGGCTTCATCGCGCAGGTAGGCGCCCTCGCGGAGCGCGCGAACCACCACCCCGAGCTCACGAACGTCTACAACCGCGTCCGCATCGCACTCTCCACGCACGACGCCGGCGGTATCACGGACCTCGACCTCAAGCTCGCCGACGCGATCTCGGCACGCGCGCCGTGGAACGCGCCGAAGGCGTAGCGCGTCCTAGTCCCGGCGCAG
Organism: uncultured Chloroflexota bacterium; assembly: GCA_903917615.1. Lineage (GTDB taxonomy): Bacteria > Chloroflexota > Dehalococcoidia > UBA2979 > UBA2979 > SHYQ01. The sequence goes on from CAIXBH010000198.1 coordinate 16,581, forward strand.
CGGCTGCCACGTGCCGTCCTCGACGGCGTCGAGGAAGCGGCGGACGGCGCCGTTCCAGTCGCCCGGGCGCTCGAAGTAGGTGGAGTGGCCGGCGTCGCGGACCTCGTGGAACCACGAGCCGGGCGTGAGGTCGTGCGAGATCTGGATCAGGTCGGGGTGCACCACGCGGTCGCCGTCGCCCACGATCCAGAGGATCGGCAGGCCGCTCGCTGCGAGGCGCGCCGCGGCGGAACCACCCGCGCCGTTCCGCGGCCTCGGTGGGTTCTGCGCGAGGAAGTCGGCGGGGCGTTTCGGGTTGATGCTGCGCAACTGACGATAGAGGTGCGCCTTCACGGGCTCCTCGTCCGCATAGCCCTTCTTCAGCGCGCGGCTGAGCAATGAGCCGGCGAACTCCCCTTCGTCCTCGAGGCGCTGCTTCAGCGCGCGATAGCGGTCGTCGACGACGCCGCCGTTCGTGCCGCTGTACGTGAACGACACGACGCGCTGCGGGTCGCGCGAGAAGAGCGCGAACGCGGTGCGCCCCCCCATCGAGTGCGCGATGAAGTGGACGCGGTCGACCTCGAGGTAGTCGAGGAGCGCGCGCACGTCCGCGCCGAAGGCGATGCGGCCGGGGCCGTCTTCGATGTCGACGGAACGGCCGAACGCGCGGTGGTCGAAGGTGATGATCGGGTAGCGGTCGGCGAAGGCCGGGACCTGCTGCCACCACGACATGGCATTGCCGCCTGCACCGTGCGCGAACAGGATCGGCGTCGCCGCGCCCGGGCTGTTGATCGCGGGCCCGTGCGTCTCGTAGTAGAAGCGGAACCCGTCATCGAGGGCGAGGTGCGGCACGTTCGTACTCCCCCTCGTCCCACGGTTCGCCCGTCTTCTTCGCGATCACGTCGAGGATGTCCTCCACGTCGCCGCGCAGTTTCTCGTCGGGGTCCAGCGCGAGGGCCGCGAGCATCGAGGTGCGCGCGCGCGCGTAGAGCTGTGGCGCGGTCTCGAGGACGTCCTGATGCGCGCCCTTTGGGCGCTCCAGCGCGTCCGCGACGAACTCATCGCACCAGCCGGACGTGTAGAGGATGTACGGGTCATCCGGCGCGGCCGCGACGGCGCGCGCGAGCATCGCAAGCCCGTCGGCGAACTTCCGCTTGCGCGTGATCAGCGTCTGGCCGAGGTATGACAGCCCCTGCCCGAATTCCGGCCAGCGCTCGACGAGCTTCTCGGCGGCCTGGATCGCCTGGTCCACCTGGCCGATGCCCTGCAGCGCCATGGCGGCACGCAGTGCGTGGCGCATCTCGCCCGTCGCGCCACCCTCGTCCGGTGAGTTCGTCAGCATGCTCATGGGGTGATGATACGCGCGGGAGGCTCGCTCAGGCCTCGGCGCGGAGGCGTGCCGGCAGGTCAGGCGGGCGTGTCCAGAACAGAGCGACGGCGGCGAGGAGCGAAGCGAATGCCAGCCCCAGCATCACATCGCGATAGTTGCCCTGTGCGTCGGCGATGAGGCCCGCGACCACCGGCCCGCTGACCCCGAGCACCGAAGCGCTCGCCTGCATCGAACCCATGATCTTCCCGTACGACGCGCGCCCGAAGTAGTCGCCTGGCAGCGAATTGAGGATGGGGGTGCGCATCCCCCAGCTGAGCCCATACAGCGCGCCAAACACCAGCACTGGTCCGAGCGATGTTGCAGTGGCCAGCAACACCATGGAGACGGCTGTCGCGACTGCCCCGCCGCCGAGCAGCAGGCTCTTCGGCAGGCGGTCCCCGAGGTATCCGCCGGGGAGCCGCGCGAGCAGGTTCATCGCGTTCATGAAGGTGAAGGCCAGCACCGCCTGGCCGCTCGAGAGCCCGACGCCATTCTGCAGGTGCAGGAAGAGATGCACCGTCACTGCCGAGATGACGAGGTTGGTCAGTCCGCTGCCGATGTTGATCGTCCAGAACGCGCTCGTGTGCGCTGCCTCGCGCAGGGTGAAGTCGACGCGACCGTCTCCACCGCGAGTCGCCGCGCCGCTCCGGGGGGCCTCCACGGCGCCTGGCGCCGCCCCGTCAGGCAACTGGCCCATCTCCTCCGGGCTCCGTCGGAGGAAGGCCGCCGTCGGCAGGCCGATGATCCAGATCGCCACACCGGACGCCATCGCTGCTGCACGCCAGCCGAAGTTCGTTTGGACCCAGACGACGACCGGAATGGCGATGATCCCCGCCAGCGCGTAGCCCATCGTGGAGATCGCGATGGCCATCGTTCGCCTTCGCCGCCACCAGCTGTTGAGCGCGGTCGACATCACAAGGAGTCCGACGAAACTTGCGCCGAGACCGAGCACGACATTGACGAGGTAGTAGTCGCGGACGTTCTGCACGCGGCCGAACAGGATCATGCCGAGGCCGAGCAGCAACACCCCGACGATCATCATCTTGCGGGGGCCGAAGCGATCGACGAGGTACCCGTTGAGCGGGCCGAGCAGCGCTGTCTGCGACTGGGTCAGTGACCGCGGCCCCGCGAGCACCGCCCGGCTCCATCCGAACTCCGCGCCGAGAGGGACGAGGTATGTGGAGAAGGCCTGCTGCGAGAGGCCGAAGAAGAACTGCGAGGAGAACCCCACGCCAATGATGACCCACCCGTAGAAGAGCGGTCGCCGGGCCACGGTGGCCGTGGATTCGGGGGCGGTGACGTCCGCGGGCTCGACCATCGCCGGATGGTACGCCCCGGCGTCGAGCGTGACAGTCGGCCTCTCCAGTCAGCATCGACAGCGGCGCGCATACTGTGCGCGGCGCGGGCGGCCGCGTGTCCGTTCAGGGAGGCTTCATGATCGCTCAGCGCTTCATCGCGAACCCCGCCGAGATCGGCCTCGACCCCGCCGGAATCCAACGGCTCTACGACTTCATCGACGGCGAGGTCGCTGACGGGTTGCCTGCGGCGCAGGTCGCGCTTGGTCGGCACGGCCGACTTGTCGCGCCTCGATCGTGGGGGACGGTGACCGCCGGCGGGGTCACGCGGGCGACGACGGACGACACGCTGTTCTGCCTCTTCTCCGCGACGAAGGGCGTCGTGGGCGTCGCGATGTGGGCGCTGATCGAGGATGGCCTGCTCCGCCTCGACGAGCGCGTGTCCGCGATCATTCCGGAGTTCGTCGGGCACGGGAAAGACGAGATCACGGTCGAGCAGGTGCTCACCTTCACCTGCGGCTTCCCCGCCGCCCCGATGCATCCCCGGCTATGGGAGGACCGCGAGGCGCGCGTGGCGCGCATGGCCGGCTGGTGGCTCAACTGGGATCCGGGCTCGCGCTACGAGTACCACCCGACCACGGCGCACTGGGTGCTTGTCGAGATCATCATGAGGAAGACAGGCGTCGATTTCCGCGAGTACATCCGCCAGCGGCTCACGCAGCCGATGCGCGTCACGGACCTCTTCGTCGGCCTGCCGGACGAGGAGCACCACCGCGCGGCTGACGTCGTCTATGCGGGCTATGTCGATGCGCCGGACGCCGCCGGCGGCCCGGGCGGCAGCGTCGAGACGCGCCTCGGCTCGAATAGCGCGTCCCAGCGGCGCGCCGGGTCGCCCGGGTCGGGCGGCTGGGCCTCGGCTGCGGCGATGGCGCTCTTCTACCAGCGCCTCGTCTCCCCCGCGGAGTCCGGGGGACTCACGCCGCTCCGCCCGGAGACGATCGCGATGGCGACCACCGTGCACACGTTGCCGCGGCACGTCGATGAATCCGGCCTGCCCGCGAACCGCGGACTCAGCGTCGTCGTCGCTGGCGACCATCCGCTGGAGCACGGCTTCGGCACCCACGGATCGCCTCGCGCCTTCGGGCACGGCGGCGCGGGCGGCCAGATCGCGTGGGGCGATCCGGTGACGGGACTCTCGGTCGGCTTCACGACGAACGGCTTCGTCGATGCGGACCGCATGCGCGACCGCACGCGCACGATTTCGACGCTCGCCGGGGAGTGCCTGGCCGGCTAGGCCTCGACTAGTCGACGACGGGCGCTTCGGCCGGCTCGCGCACCAGCGCGCGGATCGCCAGTCCCAGCAAGACGAAGAGCACGCCGAGGACGACAAAGCCGAGGTTCAGCGAGACCGCGGCGAACCCCGCAGCGGCCATCGGGCCGACCATGAACGCGATCGCCTGCATGCCGCTCGCGAGCCCGAAC
>CAIXBH010000199.1 GCA_903917615.1 uncultured Chloroflexota bacterium
CAGGCGTGGCCCGCGATCCTCAGCGGGATCGTGCAGGCACGCTGCCGCGAGGCGGAGATCGCGCCGCGTTTCGTCGCCACCCGGCGCGACATGGACGAGCTGATCGCCTGGTGGCTCACCGGCGACAAGACGCGCGAGCCCGACCTGCCACTGCTGTCCGGCTGGCGCCGCGAGCTGGCCGGTCGCGACCTCGTCGACTGGTTGCGCGGCGAGACGACGGTCGCCGTGGACCTCGACACCGAGGCCGGCGTCCGCATCCAGCGCTAGCTACGACGTGATCGAGGCGTCGCCCTCGACCACCTCGTCCCCACCGTTCGTGGCTAGCAGGGTTCCATGCCGGTGCTGCGGATTGTCATCGCCGCGGTCGGGGCGGACAGGTAGGCGATCAGGGTCCGGGCAGCCTCAGGCTGCTGGGCGCTGGTCGGGATGCCGGCCGCGAAGATCGTGACTTCCTGGACCTCATCCGGCAGCGGGCCGACGAAGTCGATGCCGGGCACCGGCAGCAGTTCGCTCACCTGCTGGAAGCCGAGGGCCGCCTCGCCGCGCGCGACCATCGCGCCGACGGGGCCGGGCTGCGTGCTCTCGACGCGCTTCGCGCGCATTTCCTCGCCGATGCCCATCTCCTCGAACATCCGCAGCAGGTAGACGCCGCTCGCGCTGTTGGAGAACGCGATCGAGGGCGCCTCGAGGAGCGCGCGCTTCACGGACTCGCCCGAGCTGAGGTCGGGCTTCGGGGCGCCCTCGCGCACCGCGACGCCGACCAGCGACCGTGCGAGGTCCACGCGGCTGCCCTCGCGCACCTTCCCGAGCTTGATCAGCTCATCGAGGCCGTCGCTCGCCATGATCACGACGTCAAACATGTCGCCGTTCTGGAGCCGCGTCGGGATCGAGTTCGGCCCGGCGCCCATCGAGCCGCCCCAGTTGCTCACCACGGTGTGCTCGCTGGTCGCCTCGAAGCCCGGGAGCAGGGCGACGTACGCCGCACGAAATCCGCCCGAGGCCAGTACGTTGATCTCCATGAAGCCGCTCCCCACCGCGTCCGAGGCAGTCGCACCCGCTGGTGTCCGTTGGCATAGTTGATCCCGCCACGCGAGACCCGAGTGAGTATAGGCGTCGCCGAGACGAGCACCTCGTCCGGCCCTGCGATGCCGAGGAGACACGCACCGTGGCCGACGAAGCACCCTTCGACTACACGACCGTGACGCCCGAGGCTGCTCGCACCGGCGCCGTCGACGCGATGGCGCGCGCCGACGCGATCCTCGCGCGGATGGTCGAGGTCGGCGCCTCGGAGCGCACGTTCGCGAACACGGTGCTCCCGCTGGACGAGGTGCGCGCGATGCTCGCGCTCGTCGGCGGGCGGTACGGGTTCCTCTCGAACGTCGCGCCAGACGTCACGCTCCGCAACGAGGCGCGCGAGGTGCAGCGCCGCCTTGCGACGTACACGAACGCGATCACGTTCCGCGAGGACGTCTTCGCCACGCTGGCCGAGTACGAATCGAGCGCGGACGCGGCTGCGCTCGCGCCGATCGAGCGTCGCTACCTCGATCACGTGCTGCGCGACTTCCGACGCAACGGCTTTGCCGTGAGCGCCGAGGCGCGCAAGAAG
>CAIXBH010000200.1 GCA_903917615.1 uncultured Chloroflexota bacterium
CGGCGGCGGGCTGGCCACGCGTCCCGGTCGCCAGCGTGGCGAAGGCGATCTCGGCGGGAAGGGAGTCGTAGGCGTCGCCGGCGAAGTCGATCTCGCCCAGCGCCTCGAGGGAGGTCGCGATCTCCGCGACGCCGGCCGTCGACGCGAGCGCCTCGAGCTCTGTGCGCTGACCATCGGAGAGGGCGAGCTGGTCGCCGGCGCCCGCTTTGAGCAGCAGCACGGAGCGCAACACGGAGACGACCTCGCGGATGAACGAGCGCACCTCAAGCCCATCGTCGCGTGCGGCGGCGAGGATGCTCAGGCCGGTCTTCAGGTCGCGACCGATCGCGGCGCGCGCCAGTTCCGCGGCGCGGCTGTCGATGACGAGGCCGAGGCCCTCGCGCACGTCGTCCAGCGAGAGGTTGGCGCCGTGGTAGGCCACGAGCTGGTCCAGGAGGTTCACTGCGTCGCGCGCGGAGCCGGTGGCCTGCCGCGCGACGAGCTCGTAGCCGCCCTGCTCCACCTCGAAGCCCTCGCCGGCGCCGATGCGCTCCAGCAGCGAGACGATGGTCGTCACCGGGATGAGGCGCAGGTCGAAGCGCTGACAGCGCGACAGGATGGTCGCGGGGATGCGGTAGGGCTCCGTGGTCGCGAGGACGAAGATGACGTGCGGCGGGGGCTCTTCGAGCGTCTTGAGCAGCGCGTTGAACGCCGCGTCCGTCAGCATGTGGACCTCGTCGATGAGGTAGATCTTGTAGCGCCCAGCGGTCGGCGAGTAGCCGGCGCTCTCGCGCAGGTCGCGGATCTCGTCGATGCCGCGGTTCGAGGCGGCGTCGAGCTCGATCAGGTCGAGCGAGCGGCCCTCGTCATAGCTGACGCACGACTGGCAGACGTTGCAGGGCTCGCCTTCCTGCGGATCGGTGCAGTTCACGGCCTTCGCGAGGATGCGTCCGGTGCTGGTCTTGCCTGTGCCTCGAGGCCCCGTAAGGAGGTAGGCGTGGGCAGGAGTCCCGGCGGCCACGGCGTGGCGCAGCGTCGTCGAGACGGGCTCCTGCCCGACGACGTCCGCAAAGCGGCCCGGCCGCCATTTCCGGTAGAGGACTTCCGATGCCAAGACGGCACCCCCGCGCGCCCGAGGGGAGGTTCGAGCGCAACCGACGGCGCCAGTGTACCAACCGCGGGCGGCAGGAGCCGCTAGTCGATGACGCCAAGCCGGCGGAGATGTCCGAGCATCTGAGCGGCCGTGTCTCCGGATGGGTCGATCACCTCGGCCGCCCAGCCCAGACCGCGCGCCCCCGTGACGTACCTGGACGAGTCATCGAAGTAGAGGATGCGACTGGCTTCGAAGCCGGTCGTCGCTTCGATGTGACGGTAGACCGCAGGGTCCGGCTTCATCATCCCGAGGATGTAGCTTGCGAACCGATGACGCGCTCGCAGCAGCGTCGGAAACTCCTCGTCCCCGCGGGGCACGGCGAAGAAACGCGCCCAGTGCGCGTCGTTCACGTTCGAAAGCAACACAGTCTCCACGCCAACGGTATCCAGGACGTCGAATACGCCCCCAATGCCGGGTTGCTCGGCGACCAGCTCTGCCGCGTCGATACGCGCAGCATCGGCAGCGGAGTACACGCCCTCGGACGCTTCGGCGAACAGTACGTAATACGACTCGCTATCGACCGCGCCTCTGTCTCGCGAAGGCAGCGCAGCCACCCTCGCGTCGAACGCGTCTCGGCTCGCACCCGGAAACGGCAATCCCGCACGCTCGGCTGCGCCATCCCAGAACCGCGCGAGTTCCACCAGGACGCCGCCGATATCGAATACCACGAGATCGAACGGGCGGGGCATCGCGTCCTCGTCGAGCAGGAATCCCATCGGTCAGCCGCTGGCCGCGCCCGCCGACCGCGGATACACATCTTCGCCGCCCACCAGCGCGCGGGCATACTCAAGGCACGCCTTGACGTCGTCGAGGTTCGACTGGGGATACGCGGCGAACAGATCATTCAGGTCAGGGTTCTCGGCGAGATGCCGAAGGACGAGTTCTACCGAGATGCGCGTGCCACGGACGACCGGCTTCCCGACGAGCACGTTCGGGTCCACCGCGATGCGGTCGTCGTGCGCAGGCTGATCCGTCCGTCTGGCCGCCATCTGGTCCCGCCTTCGGCGCCAGTGTACCGCCCCGCCGAAGTCAGTCGCTGTGCGCGCCGCCACTCGAGGCGTGGATGGCGGCGCCGAGGAGCGCCTCCTCGCGGCCGTTCATGACCGCTTCCTCGTCGGGCGTCTCGTGGTCGTAGCCCAGGAGGTGCAGGACGCCGTGCACGAGGACGTGCGCGACCTCCTGCTGCGGCGTCAGGCCGGCCTCGGCGGCGTTCTTCCGCACCGTCTCGAGGGAGATCGCGATGTCGCCGAGGTAGCGCGGCTCGTCCGGAGAGTGCGGAAACTCCTCGCCCTCTTCGGCGCCGAAGGAGAGGACATCCGTCGGGGCGTCGACGCCACGGTGGAGGCGATTGAGTTCGTGAAGCAGCGTGTCGTCGGCCACCACGATCGAGAGGCCCGCGCCGTCCTCAACCTCGTCGTCCGTGAGCACCTGGTCGATCATCGCGCCGATGGCGTCGAAGTCGACGTCTGTCGGCTCGTCGACCTCGATCTCCAGGTCGATGGCGTAGGCGGCTATAGGAGCACCGAGGCGGCGCGCTGCGCGGCGTCGATGAGCGGCGCCGGGATGATGCCGAAGTAGAGCACGCTGGCAGCGGCGAGCAGCAGCACGAACTGCGTGCCACCGCTGGTGGCGA
>CAIXBH010000201.1 GCA_903917615.1 uncultured Chloroflexota bacterium
CGGCGGCGGGCGTGGGCCCGGACGCGGCGGGCCGCCGGGCATGGGCCCGGGTGGCGACCGCGGCGGACCGCGCCGTGACCGGCGCCGCGGCGACGAGGACGATGGCCCCGAGTTCATCGAGAAGGTCGTCTACATCAACCGTGTGGCCACGGTGGTGAAGGGCGGTCGTCGCTTCTCGTTCACCGCGATCGTGGTCGTCGGCGACGGCGCTGGGCGCGTGGGCTTCGGCTTCGGCCGTGCCAACGAGGTGCCCGAGGCGATCCGCAAGGGCGGCGTCATCGCGCGGCGTTCGATGTTCAAGATCTCGATGCACGACACGACCATCTCGCACGACCTGCGGAGCGAGTACAAGGCGTCGCGCGTCCTCATGCGCCCGGCAGCGCCCGGTACCGGCCTCATCGCCGGTGGCGCGGTGCGCGCGGTCATGGAGGCGGCGGGCATCTCGGACGTGCTGACGAAGACGCACGGTTCGACGAACCCGATCAACGTCGTGCGCGCCACCATCGAGGGGCTGCGCAAGCTGCAGGACCCGCGGGCCGCGCGTGAGCGCCGTCTCGCGATCGCTGCCGCGGGCGCGGCGTAAGGGGATCGCCATGGCGGACACACTGCGCATTACCTGGGTGCGGTCGAGCATCGGCTACGCCAAGGATCAGAAGGCGACCGTGAAGGCCCTGGGCCTGCACCGTCTCCACGAGACCATTGAGCAGCCGAACACCTCCGCCATTCGCGGCATGGTGCACAAGGTGAAGCACATGCTGCAGGTCGAGGAGGTCTAATGGACCAGCACACCCTGCGACAGTCGGCGGGTGCCAAGCACAGCCGCAAGCGCGTCGGTCGGGGCCCCGGCTCCGGCCAGGGCACGTACGGCGGGCGCGGCCGCAAGGGCCAGAAGGCCCGCGGTGGCGTGCGCCCCGGCTTCGAAGGCGGCCAGATTCCGCTGGTTCGCCGCGTCCCGCACCTCCGCGGCTTCCGGAACGCGACCCGCGTGGAGTTCCAGGCGGTCAACCTCGGCACGATCGACGAGCGGTTCGCCGCTGGTGCGACGGTGGACGCGGCGGCCCTCGCGGCCGAGCGGCTCATCGATAGCGTCGTGTCGCCGTTCAAGGTCCTGAACCGCGGCGAGCTCACGCACGCCGTCACGATTAAGGCAACGCGCATCTCCGACGCAGCCAAGGAGGCCATCACGGCCGCCGGCGGCTCGTTCGAGGAGATTGCGCCGGCGGAACACCTCGTGCGCGACCGCATCCACCGCCGCAAGGCCGCGGCTGCGGCTCCCGCGGCAGCGGCCGCTCCGGCGGCGGGGGAGTAGTCGATGGCACTGGCGTCGCAGGCGACCCGGAACGCGCGACCGCGCCTCTTGCAGGCGGGGATCGACGCGTTTCAGCAGCCCGAGGTTCGGGGCAAGGTGCTCTTTGCCCTCGGGGCGTTGCTGATCTTCCGGTTCGTCGCCCACGTCCCGGTGCCGGGCGTGAACGCTGCTGAGCTTCAGCAGACGTTCGCCAACAACGCCGTCCTCGGGTTCCTGAACATCTTCTCCGGTGGCGCGCTGCAGAACCTGTCCGTGGCTGCCCTCGGCGTCTATCCATACATCACAGCCACCATCGTGATGCAGCTCGGCACTCCGCTCATCCCGCGGCTCCAGGCGCTCCAGCAGGAGGGCGAGGCCGGGCGGAACAAGCTGCAGATGTACACGCACTGGGTCACCGTGCCGCTGGCGCTGTTCCAGGGCTACGCCCAGCTGCTCCTGATCCAGCGCCTCGGTGGCATCTCCGACATCGGGTTTACCGGCGGCCACGCGCTGCCGACGATCGCCACGCTCTTCTCGATGGTCGCCGGGACGATGTTCCTCGTCTGGCTCGGCGAGCTCATCTCGGAGCGCGGCATCGGCAACGGCGTCTCGCTCCTGATCCTCGGCGGCATCGTGTCTCGCATCCCGTCGCTCGTCGGCCAGGGGTTCCTCGCCAGCAAGACGCAGGCGCTGGGACAGATCCTGCTGCTCGCGTTCATCGCGGTCGTCGTGGTGGCGCTCATCGTCATCTTCCAGGAGGCCCAGCGGCGCATCCCGGTGCAGTACGCGCGCTCCCAGTTCCGCGGCGGGCGCCTCTACCGCCAGCAGGGTCAGTCGCACATCCCGCTGCGCGTGAACAGCGCCGGTATGATCCCGCTCATCTTCGCGACCTCGATCATGATCGTCCCGCCCCTGCTCTCGCAGTTCATCGCCTCCACGGTGGACGTCGCGTGGCTGCGGAAGGCCGGCGAGTTCATGGTGACAGCCTTCTCGCCGACCGGCCTGATCTACTGGACGGGGACGTTCATCCTCGTGGTCGGCTTCACCTTCTTCTACACGATGGTCGTGTTCTCGCAGCAGAACCTCGCGGAGAACCTCCAGCGGCAGGGCGGCTTCATCCCGGGCATCCGTCCGGGCCGTCCGACGCAGGATTACATCACGCGGGTGCTCGTGCGGATCACGTGGGGTGGCGCGCTCTTCCTCGGTGGCGTCGCGGTCCTGCCGTTCCTGGCGACCCGGCTCACCGACGTGCAGTCGCTGCAGATCAGCGCCGCCGGCCTGCTCATCGTCGTGGGTGTCGTGATCGACACCATGCGCCAGATCGAGGCGCAGATGACCATGCGCAACTACGAAGGGTTCATCTCCTGATGCGACTCATCCTTCTTGGCCTCCCCGGCGTCGGCAAGGGCACGCAGGCGAAGATCCTCGCCGAGGGGCAGGGGCTGCTGCACATCTCGACGGGCGACATGTTCCGCGAGGCGGCCGCCGCCGGCACGGCGCTGGGCCTCCAGGCGCAGGAGTTCATGTCGAAGGGCGCGCTCGTCCCGGACGAGGTCACCATCGGCATGCTGCTCGAGCGCATCGCGAAGCCGGACGCCGCGGTCGGGCTGATGCTCGACGGCTTCCCGCGCACGATTCCGCAGGCGGAGGCCCTCGACAAGGCGCTCGCCGGTCAGGGCGCGCAGATCGATGCGGTGCTCTACATCCAGGTGCCCGAGGCGGAGCTGGTTGCCCGACTGACGGGTCGCTGGTCCTGCCCGAACTGCGGCGCCATCTACCACATGCAGACGAAGCCGCCGAAGGTGGCCGGGGTGTGCGACGCGTGCGGCGCGGCCCTGACCCAGCGGGCGGACGACCAGCCTGCGACCGTGAACGCTCGGCTCGAGACGAACCGGGCGTGGACCGAAGCGCTGGCCGAGTTTTATGGCAAGCAGGGCAAGCTCCACGCCATCGACGGCATGGGCGGCATGGAGGACATCACTGCGCGGCTCCTTGAGGCGCTCGCACAGGTGCCCTCTGGCGGCCAAAGGGCGTAGGATAAAATGTCTGTCGAGCTCAAGACTCCAGAGGCGCTCGAGGTGATGCGGCAGGCGGGCCGCATTAACTCCGAGGTGCGCGCCCTCCTCATCGAGGCGGTGCGCCCGGGCGTCACGGGATTCGAGCTGGACCGGCTGGCAAAGCAGGCGATTGCAGAACGTGGTGGCGAGCCGACCTTCGTCGGGTACGCGCCGATGGGGAAGCCGCCCTACCCGGGCGCCATCTGCTACTCGGTCAACGAGGAGCTGGTGCATGGCATCCCCGGTGAGCGGGTCCTGCAAGAGGGAGACATCGTCAAGATCGATCTCGGCGTGACCTACCAGGGCTACGTGAGCGACGCAGCGGCGACGGTCGCGGTTGGTGATGTCTCGGACGAGGCGCGCCGGCTGATGGAAGCGACGGAGCGCGCGCTGTGGGCGGGCATTGAGGCGGCGCGACCGGGGAACCGGCTCGGCGACGTCTCATCCGCGATCGGGGAGCACGGCAAGGGGTACGGCATCATCCAGGGCTACGGAGGGCACGGCGTCGGCCGGCAGATGCACATGGACCCGCACATCCCGAACTACGGGCGGCCGGGCACGGGCATCAAGTTGATGGCCGGCATGGTGCTGGCGCTGGAGCCGATGTTCGCAGTCGGCAGCCCGGCAACTGAAGAGACTGACGACGGTTGGACCGTCGTGATGAGCGACGGCAGCCTGTCGGCGCACTTCGAAGAGACGGTGGCGATCACCGAACACGGGCCGGAGGTTCTGACCCGCATCGCTTAGCGATGCGGGCAACATCATGGTCAGAGGACGAGGACGAGGACCGGCACGCGGACCGCGCGAGCCGAAGGAAAAAAAGGAGGTCATTGAGGTCGAGGGGACCATCCGCGAGGCACGACCCAACGCCATGTTCGATGTCGAACTGGCAAACGGGCATCACGTCCTCGCCGGGATCTCGGGACGCATGCGGATGAACTACATCCGCATCCTGCTCGGAGACCGCGTGCTGGTCGAACTCAGCCCCTATGACCTGAGCCGGGGACGGATCACCTACCGGTTCCGCTAGCGCGGGACGGCAGTGCAGGGGAGTGACGCCATGAAGGTGTCAGCATCGGTCAAGAAGCGTTGTGACAAGTGCCAGATCATCCGTCGGCACGGGCAGGTCCGTGTGATCTGTGTCACCGCGAAGCACAAGCAGCGTCAGGGTTAGGAGCAGGCTATGCCACGCATCGCCGGCGTCGACATTCCGAATGACAAGCAGATGGCGTTCTCGTTGCCGTACGTCTACGGCATCGGTCGCCCCCTGGCGCTGAAGGTCCTCGAGCAGACCAAGATCAGCCCGACCACGCTCGCGCGGGATCTGACCGAGGACGAGGTGTCGCGTTTGCGCGCCGTCGTCGAGGGTGAGCTCGTCGTCGAGGGTGACCTGCGGCGCAACGTGCGCGGCAACATCCAGCGGCTGATCGAGATCAACTGCTACCGGGGTCAGCGGCACCGCCGCGGCCTCCCGGTGCGCGGCCAGCGCACCAAGACCAACGCGCGCACGCGCCGTGGGGCGCGCCGCACGGTGGCCGGCAAGAAGAAGGCCACCAAGTAATTCGCAATTGACGGCGTCCCATGACGGGACGCGCGACAACGGACAGAAGTTAGGGACGGACCTTTATGGGTCGAGCACGACAGACGCAGGCAGCCACGCGGACGAGGCGGCGCGAACGGAAGAACATTCCTCGCGGTCGCGCGTTCGTGACGTCGACGTTCAACAACACGATCGTCACGATCACGGATCCCAACGGGAACGTGGTCGCGTGGGGCTCCGGCGGTGTCGTCGGCTTCAAGGGATCCCGGAAGAGCACGCCGTACGCGGCGCAGCTCTCCGCGGAGAAGGCCGCCCAGGTCGCGATGGAGAACGGCATGCGCGAGGTCGAGGTCGCGGTCAAGGGCCCCGGCCCCGGCCGCGAGGCTGCCGTCCGCGCGCTGTCGGCCTCCGGCCTGCGCGTGTCGTCCATCCGTGACGTCACCCCCATCCCGCACAACGGCTGCCGCGCTCGCCGGCGCCCCCGGAACTAGGAGGACCGATCTATGGCCCGCTACATCGGTCCCAAGTGTCGAAAGTGCCGTCGCTACGGCGTGTCGCTCTGCGGCAAGGCCAAGTGCGCGATCATTCGTCGCCCGAACCCGCCCGGACCGCGTTCGCTTCGGCGCCGCAAGGTGTCTGACCGCGGCGTGCAGCTCATCGAGAAGCAGAAGGTGCGCTTTGCGTACGGCGTGATGGAGGGGCAGTTCCAGCGCTACTACGAGCGCGCCGCGAACCGCCCCGGCGTCACGGGCACGAACCTGATGCAGATCCTCGAGGAGCGCCTCGACAACATCGTCTACCGCGCCGGCTTCGGCACGTCGCGGGCGCAGGCGCGCCAGCTCGTGAACCACGGGCTGATCGCCGTGGACGGCAAGAAGCTGAGCATTCCGAGCGCCCACGTGAAGCTCGGGCAGGAGATTTCGCTCACCGAGCGCGGCAAGCGCAGCGAGTACGCGAAGATCCTCGCCGAGGAGATCCGGAGCCGGGACGTCCCGGGCTGGATCGAGATCGACCGCGCCGCGCTGAAGGCGCGCGTGGCCGCAACGCCGGGCCCGGGTGACTGGGAACCGCATTTCAACCCGAACGCCGTCGTCGAGTACTACTCGCGATAGCGACCGACCGAGAACGCTCGTCGGCCCCGCGCATCGGGGCCAGGGGACGAGAGAGGTGCCATTTTGGCAGAGCTGTTGCTTCCTGAGATTCGCGTTGAGGGTGAGGAGGGGGATTACATCCACCTCGTCGCCGAGCCGCTTGAGCCGGGCTTCGGCACGACGCTGGGCAACGCGCTTCGCCGCGTCCTGCTGTCGTCGCTCGAAGGTGCGGCGATCACGTCCGTCCGCATCGAGGGCGTCGAGCATGAGTTCTCGACCGTCCCGGGGATGAAGGAGGACGTGACCGAGTTCCTCCTGAACCTGAAGGAAGTGCGCCTGCGCGCCTTCGCCGACCGCCCCGCGCGCCTCTTCCTTGAGGCGACCGGTGAGGGCGAGATCACGGCGGGGATGATCCAGGCCACCGCCGACTACGAGATCATCAACCCGGATGAGCACCTGGCCACCCTCGACGGCAAGGACGCGGCGCTGACCGTCGACCTGAACGTCGAGACCGGCCGCGGGTACCTTCCGGCGACCGTGTCCGAGGGTCTGCCGATCGGCGTGATCCCGGTCGACGCGCTGTTCACCCCGGTCCGCCGCGTGAACTACAAGGTCTCCAACACCCGTGTGGGACAGGCGACGAACTACGACCGCCTCGACCTCGAGGTGTGGACCGACGGCACGATCGACGGCCAGACCGCCGTGTCGATGGCCGCCGAGATCGTCCGCGAGCAGATGTTCCCGTTCCAGCTCCTGGGCCGCCCGGAGATGGTGGAGGAGCCCACGCGCAGCGCCGCGGTTGAGCAGTTCGAGGGCTACGACATGCCCATCGAGCAGCTCGAGCTGTCGGTGCGCGCCTACAACTGCCTGAAGCGCTCCGGCCTGATGACGGTCGGCGCGGTGCTCGAGAAGTCGGAGGAGGAGCTCCTCGCTCTTCGCAACTTCGGCGAGAAGTCCTACCTCGAGTTGAAGGACAAGCTGGTGAGCTCCGGCTTCCCGGCGCCGCGCGTGGAATCGCGCCGTGCGCTGGGCGAGGCTGAGCCCGCCTCGACGTCGGCGGCTGCGCCGGCGACGACGATGACCGCGTCGCGCGACGAGACCCCCGAAGTGGGTGCCCTCGGCGCGGCGCTGATGGAAGCACTCAAGGAAGCCGGTCGCGACCGCGAGTAGCAGTCGGGAAAGAGAACGTCATGCGACACGGAATGGCCGGCCGCCGATTCGATATGCCGACCTCGCAGCGGAAGGCGATGTTCCGCGTGCTGATCACTGCGGTGATCCGCGACGGCGGGGCTCGCACCACTGAGGCGCGCGCGAAGGAAACCCAGGCGCTCGTCGACAAGATGATCACGCTCGGCAAGGCCGGCACGGTGCACGCGCGCCGTCAGGCGCTGGCGGCGATCGACGACCGCGACGTGGTGCAGCAGCTCTTCGACGAGGTCGCGCCGAAGTACGCGACGCGTCCGGGCGGGTACACGCGGGTGATCAAGCTCGGCCAGCGCAAGGGCGACGCGTCTCGCATCGCGCGCCTCGAGCTCGTCTAGCGGTCATGGAAGGCGAGCGGCGGCGCATCGCGCTGCTGCTGGAGTACGACGGGACCGCGTTCTCGGGCAGCCAGTGGCAGACCCCGGATCGCGATCGCGGCGTGCGGACGGTGCAGGAGGTACTGGAAGCGGCCCTGCTGAAGTTCACCGGCGAACGCGATCGCATCGCATTCGCCGGGCGTACGGACAGCGGGGTGCACGCATCGGGTCAGGTGGCGGCGCTGAGCACGCGCACACAGCACAGCCCCGCCACCTGCCGCGATGCGCTCAACCACTTCCTCCCCGAGGATGTGGTGGTGCGCGAGGCGGTGGAGGTCGCGGTCACCTTCGACCCTCGGCGAGATGCCGAGGCGCGACGGTACCGCTACCGGATCGAGGACGGCCGGGTCCGTTCGCCGCTCACGCGGCGGCAGGCGTGGCAGGTGGAGTATCCGCTGGATGCTCTGGCGATGGCAGAGGCGCTCGCGCTGCTGCCGCGGACGGAGCGGGACTGGGCGGCCTTCGGAGGCCCGGTGCCGGTGGGCTACCCCACGGTGCGGAGGCTGATCGACGCAAGCGTCGAACGGCACGGACCGTACGAGGTGGTGATGGAGATCGAGGCGACCGGCTTTCTGCCGCACCAGGTGCGACGGACGGCAGGAGCGCTCGGACGGGTCGGGGGCGGCGCCCTCAGTCCGGACGAGTTCGCCGCAATGGTGGACGGGTTGCCCGGCACGGCCGGACCGACCGCGCCACCGCAAGGGCTGACATTGGTCGCGGTGCGGTATCCGCCCGGGACGCTTACGTGGCCAGTATCTGGCGAGTGGGGACGAGAACGATGACGACGAAGACGTACCGCCTGAGCGCGAACGACATCGACGCGCGCTGGCACGTGATCGACGCTGACGGGCACCCGCTCGGCCGCATCGCAAGCGAGGCGGCGAAGATCCTGCTGGGCAAGCACAAGGCGACCTACGAGCCGCACCTCGCGATGGGCGACTACGTCGTCATCGTGAACGCGGAGAAGGTCGCCATCACCGGCGACAAGACCCGCCAGAAGGTCTACTACCGTCACTCCGGCTACCCGGGTGGCCTGAAGGAGCGCTCGTACATCGAGCAGATGGATCGCGACCCCGGTCGCGTCATCGAGAAGGCGATCAAGGGCATGCTCCCGCACAACGTGCGCGGGCGTGAGCTCTTCCGCCACCTGAAGGTGTACGCCGGGCCGCAGCACCCGCACGAGGCGCAGTTCAACGCCGGTACCGGCGAGCGCGCCCGCAAGACCGCGGCGAAGGCCGCCGTCGTGGCGAGCACGCCTCGTGCCGCCGCGGCAGCAGCGCCCAGCGCCGGTGCGCTGACGGACGCGGCTGCGCGCCTCTCCGGCTCGCTCGCGCGCTTCCGCCGCGAGGAGCTGGACGCCGAGGCCGCACGCCTGGGCATCGCGCTGCAGAGCGGCTGGACGAAGACCGATGTCGCGGACGCCATCCAGGGCGTCTACGACGCCAACCCGGTGACGGCATAAGCCGGTCGAGGAGCTGAGTATGACCAACGAGCGTTACCACTACGGCCTCGGCCGCCGAAAGTCCGCCGTCGCGCGGGTCCGGCTCTACCCGGGCGCCGGCAACGTGATCATCAACGGCAAGCCGTTCGAGACCGTCATTACCCGCGCATCGTCGCGGCAGGAGATGATGCGTCCCCTGGAGGTCGTGGAGCGCGCTGGCGCGTTCAACGTCCAGGTGAAGGTTGCCGGCGGCGGCATCGAGGGCTGGGCCGGGGCGATCCGCCACGGCATCGCGCGCGCCCTGGTCGCCTCGGACGAGAATCACCGCCGCCCGCTGCGGTCGGTGGGCCTCCTGACGCGCGACCCGCGCGTGAAGGAACGCAAGAAGCCCGGTCTGAAGCGCGCCCGCAAGGCCCCTCAGTTCACGAAGCGCTAGGGCGTTTTCGCCCGTCGGTGGCTGCCGCGAGGCGGCCACGGATGCCCTTCGACGCAGTCCGGCCTCGTTCCGATTCGTCGGGACGAGGCCGTTTTCTTGTCGGTGAACCGAGCCGGCATGAATGCGAGCACCGATGCCGATCACGACCGTCCTGTTCGACCTCGACGACACGCTGACGGACGCCGCCGAGTTCGGCGCGAGCGTGCTCGCCGCAGCGATCGAGCAGCACGGACGCGCGCTGAGCGTCGAGGTGATCAAGCAGTACCCGGGGGCGCCGTACGTGCCGCTGATCGAACGCGAACTCGGCGTTGGAACGGCGGAGGCCACCGAGATCTACGCGACGTACGTGGGTCTCTACCGCGACATGATGCCGGGCGGCCTGCACCAGCAGGCGGGCGCGAGCGGCCTGCTGCGCGCGCTCGCCGCGCGTGACGTGCGCATCGGCCTTGTCACCAACAAGCTCGAGGTGCTCGCCCGCGAGATCCTCGACCTGTACGGGTGGGGGCCGCTGTTCGGCGCGGTCGTTGGCCAGGACTCATGCGCGTACCGGAAGCCGGACCCGCGGATCATCGAGCACGCGCTCGGGATCCTCGGCGGGCAGGCGGATGCGACGGCGTTCGTCGGGGACACGCCCAGCGACATGCAGTGTGCGCGCGGCGCGGCACTGCCGGTTGTCGTGGGTTTACTGAGCACGACCCACGCGAGCCTCCTCACGGAGGCGGGCGCCACGACGCTCGTGCCGTCGCTGGACGGCGTCCTCGAGGTTGTTGTCGGGGCGTAGCCGCGGTGCGTTGGGTGTGCGGGACGTTGAGGGGCGGGGCCTAGGCCTCGCCGCGCGCCATGTCCGACTTGAACGCGTCGAGCGACGCCGTCGGCGTCGGGTCCATGCCATCGAGCATCGCGAGGTAGTAGGACACCCACGAGGCGAACGTGGTGGCGCGGACGATCGCCTCGAGCGGGTACGTCCCGCCGGTCTCGATGACGCACGCGAACCCGCCGCCTCGCTCGATCGCCGTGGCCGTGTGCGTGACCCGCAGGCGGTTGCGCGGGTGCACGCAGGGCGCGTCGAAGAGCAGGGTTGCCATGCGGCCTGTCGTGGCGCCGGAGCCGTCCAGCGCCTGGATCGCGTTGTGGTTGAACTCCGGCAGCCCTGCGGCGAACGCCCAGCGCTTCGCGTTCTCGTTCACCTCGGTCGCGAAGCGGCGGGCCGCCACGTCGAGGAAGTCCGGTCCAATGATGATCGGCACCCGATCACCGATCTCGACCGCGAGCCGCTTGGCCGGGTTGTTCGGCGCGTCGAGGCGGTAGCACGCGGTCTCTTCGTCGATGGCCGCGAGTGCCGCCTCGACCTCTTCCTCGTCGATGTCGATCACGTCGAGGCGCGTCAGCACGCCGAGGAGGGTGAAGAGCCCGAAGCCGAACGCGGCGCGCGGCGGCCCACCCCAGTTGTAGGTCAGCAGCGGCGTTTCAGCCATGCGCGCGCGCGCAGCCAGGCGTCCGCCGGTCGTGATCGCGAGTGCCATGCGCTTGTCGGCGACCGCCGCTGAGAACGCGTCGAGCGTTTCCACGGTCTCACCGGAGCACGAGCAGGCGATGACGAGCACCTCGGGATCGTTCAAGGGCTGGGCGTACTGGCGGACCACCTCGACGGGACGTGCGCCGCGCGTTCGCGCCAGCGTCGCCGCAACATCGGCGCCGATCGCGGAGCCGCCCATGCCGTAGCAGAGCACGCGCGACGGCGTGCGGAAGGTGGGCGGAACCGTCCAGGTGTTGCCGATCTCCCAAGCTCGGCGCGCCTGCGCGGGGAGGCCATCAAGGAGGTCGCGGAAGCCAGAGGTATCCGCCCGCGTCGCATCCGGTCCATCGAGGAAGGCGGTGTCTACCGCGCGACCATCCTCGACGATGTGGACCGTCACAGGGTGACCCCCGCGATCTGCTGACCGTCCGCGAGGGCGCGCTGTACCAGCTCGGACGAAGGCATCTCGGCGTAAATGCGGATGAGCGGCTCGGTGCCGGAGAAGCGGATCAGGAGCCACCAGCCGCCTTCGAGGTGGAAGCGGTAGCCATCGACCTGGTCGCGCGATTCGACGCGCAGACCGGCGACGGTCGTGGGCTGGTTGTCCCGCACGTGCGCCTCGATGGTCGCGCGCTCCTCGGGGCGGATCGTCACGTCGACGCGGTCGTACTCGTGCACACCGACCTTCGCGTAGAGATCGGCGAGCAGTTCGGAGGGGCGCTTCCCGGTCTGCGCCATGTAATCGAGGATGAACAGCCCGGAGAGGATGCCGTCGCGCTCGGGGACGTGGCCCTTGAACGCGTAACCGCCCGACTCCTCGCCGGCGAGGAGCGCGTCCGTCTCCATCATCTTCGCGCCGAGGTACTTGAAGCCGACCGGCGTCTCGTGCACGGGCACGCCGTACGCCTCGCCGAGGCGGTCGATCATCTGGGTCATCGTCACGGAGCGGATGATCGGGCCGCGCTCGCCACGCACCTCAAGGAGGTAGTGGGTCAGCAGCGCGAATGTCTGCAGCTGCGTGATGAAGCGTCCGTGCTCGTCGATCAGGCCGAAGCGGTCGCCGTCCCCGTCCGTCGCGAGGCCGACATCGAAGCCGCCGCTGACGACCATGCCCATCGCCTCGCCCAGGTTCGGCGTGATCGGCTCGGGGGCGCGCATGCCGGGGAACGAGGGGTTCCGCTCGCCATGGATCTCGTGCGCGACCGTGGTGCCGCCCTCGATCGCGCGTGCCACCCAGCCCTGCGCCGCGCCGTACATGGAATCGATGAGGACGCGGTATCCGGCGCGCTTGATCGCCTCGAGGTCCACGAGCTCGGCGACGGCCTTCAGGTAGGCAGGGCGGACATCGAACCGCTCGACGGTGCCGGCGCTCTCTGCTTCGGCGAGCGCGACGTGGGCCACGCGGTTCTCCGCGAGGACGCCCGGGACGAGTTGCTCGATGGCAGTGGTGATCGCCTCGGGCGCGGAGCCGCCGTACCACGGCTTCACCTTGAAGCCGTTCCAGCGCGCGGGGTTGTGGCTCGCGGTGATCATCACCCCGGCGCCGACCTCGCGCGTGCGCACGGCGAAGGAGAGCGCGGGCGTCGGGACGAACGCGCTGGTGAGTGACACCTTGATGCCGTTGGCGGCCATGACCTCGGCGACGGCGCCGGCGAAGGTGCCGGAGAGGAAGCGTGTGTCGTAGCCGACCACCACGCCCTTCGCGTCCAGGCCGTCGCGTTTCATCCACTCGGCGGTTGCCTGCGCGACGGCGCGGACGTTCGCGAAGGTGAAGTCGTCCGCGATGACCGCGCGCCAGCCGTCCGTACCGAAGCGGATCTCCGCCATTACGCGACCACCGGGTCAGCAGGCTCGACGGAGACGCGCTGCAGTCGCGCGCCGGGGGCGACGGAGGCGCCGTGGGCGACGATCGCGCCCTCGAGGAGCGCGCCCGGCCCGACGTGGACGCCACTGGCGAGGATCGAGTCGCGCACGACCGCGTTGGGGCCGACCGTGACGCCGTCCCAGAGGACGGAGCGCTCGACGACCGCGCCGGGGCCGATGCTGCAGCCGGCGCCGATGACGGCCGGCTTCGAGATGCGGGCGCCCGGGGCCATCTGGAGGTCGCCGGCGCGGAGGATGCCCCCGGGTGCCTCGGCCCGCGCGAGGTCGAGGTTGGCTGCGAGCAGCGCGGCGGCGTTGCCGACGTCACGCCAGTACGGGCCGTGCGGGAAGCCGATCATCGGGCGGCCGCTCGTGGCGACCGCCGGGAAGAGGTTGTCCTCCACGCGGTTGAAGGTGGTGCCGTCCATCTCCGCCAGGAGGGACGGCTCGAACAGCCAGAAGCCGGAGTTGATGAGGCGCGACGGGGCGTCCTCGCGCTTCGGCTTCTCCACGAAGCGTCGGATGCGACCGTCGGCGGCCACATCCGCGACGCCGAAGGGCGAGGGGTCGTCCACCTCGAAGAGCGAGATGGAGAGCACCGCGCGGCGTGCGCGGTGCTGCGCGAGCATCGCCGTCAGGTCGAGGTCGGAGACGATGTCGCCGTTGCAGACGAGGAAGGTCTCGCGGCGGTCGGCAGGCCAGGCAGCCGCGATCGAGGCGATCGCGCCGCCGGAACCGAGGGGCGTCTCCTCGTAGGCGTAGTCGAGGTGGAGGCCCAGCGCGCTGCCGTCGCCGAGGGCCTCCTCGATGACCGCGGCGCGCCGGGTGAGGGCGAGCGTGATCTCGTCGAAGCCGTGGCGCGCGAGGTGGCCGAGCAGCCGCGCGATGAGCGGGCGGTTCAGCAGCGGGACGAGCGGCTTCGGCGTCCGCCACGTGAGCGGGCGGAGGCGCGTACCTTCGCCACCGGCCAGGACGATCGCTCGCATGGCATCGATCCTAGCCGTTGGGCCGAACGCCCGCTATGCGAGCCCAGCGTCACGACGTAACGCGTCCGCAACGTCGACGCGCTCCCATGGGAGGTCGATGTCCGTGCGGCCGAAGTGGCCGTACGAGGCGGTCTGGCGGTAGATCGGGCGGCGCAGGTCGAACCGCTCGGCGATGGCCGCCGGGCGCATGTCGAAGTGCTGCTCGATCAGGCGGCCGATCTCCTGCTCGTCGATCTTCGCGGTGCCGAACGTCTCGAACGCGATGGAGGTCGGGTGTGCGACGCCGATGGCGTAGGACACCTGCACCTCGAAGCGGTCGGCGAGGCCGGCCGCGACGACGTTCTTCGCGAGGTGGCGCGCCGCGTACGCGGCCGAGCGGTCCACCTTCGACGGGTCCTTGCCGCTGAACGCGCCACCACCGTGGCGGGCGACGCCGCCGTACGTGTCCACGATGATCTTGCGGCCCGTCAGGCCGGCGTCACCCATGGGGCCGCCGACGACGAAGCGACCGGTCGGGTTCACGTAGATCTTGGTCTCGTCATCCATCAGATCCGCGGGGCAGATGGCGCGAATCACCCGCTGCTCTATCTCCGCGTGCAGCACGTCCTCAGCGACGTCCGGGTCGTGCTGGGTGGAGATGACGACGGCCTCGATGCGGCGCGGGACGCCGTAGGCGTACTCCACGGTGACCTGCGACTTGCCGTCCGGGCGCAGCCACGGCAGCTCGCCGCTCTTGCGGACGGCAGCGAGGCGGCGCGTCAGCTGGTGCGCGAGGTCGATGGTCAACGGCATGAACGAGTCGGTCTCGTTGCACGCGAAGCCGATCATCATGCCCTGGTCGCCTGCGCCGTGCAGGTCGAACGGGTCGACCTCGCCGCCGGCGATGCGTGCCTCGAAGGCGTTGTTCACGCCCTGAGCGATGTCGGGCGACTGGCCCTTGATCGAGGCGAGCACCCCGCAGGTGTTGCCGTCGAAGCCGATGTCGCTGGCGTTGTAGCCGATGTCGAGGACGACCTCGCGGACGATCTTCTCGATGTCGACGTAGGCGTTCGTCGTGACTTCGCCGAAGACCCAGACGGAGCCGGTCGTGGTCGCGGACTCGCACGCGACGTGCGAGTCCGGATCCTGCGCGAGGATGGCGTCCAGCACGGCGTCCGAGATCTGGTCGCACATCTTGTCCGGGTGACCCTCGGTCACGGACTCGCTGGTGAACATCAGCGACGGGCTGCTCATGAACGAAGTAGTCATCGGTCCTCCCCTGTCTGGGCCGAATGGAACGCGCGCGAACGCGTTACGCCTTACGCGGTACCGAGCTCCCACGAGTTCAGGTACTTCTCCTGCTCTTCGGTGAGCGTGTCGATGCGCACGCCCATCGCTGCGAGCTTGAGGCGAGCGATCTCGTCGTCGATGTCCTTCGGGACGTCGTAGACGGCCGGCGCCATGCCCGCGTGCTGGTTCGCCATGTACTCGGCGCAGAGCGCCTGGTTGGCGAACGACATGTCCATGACGGACGCCGGGTGCCCCTCGGCCGCGCCGAGGTTGATCAGGCGGCCCTCCGCGAGGACCACGATCTCGCGGCCGTCCGCGAGGGTGAACTGCTCCACGAACGGGCGCAGCGGGCGGCGGCTCTCCGCCATGCCTGCCAGCACCGGGAGGTTGATCTCGGCGTCGAAGTGGCCGGAGTTCGCCAGCACCACGCCGCTCTTCATCACATCGAACGACGGGCGGTCGAGGACGTTCACGTCGCCGGTGACGGTGACGAAGATGTCGCCGATGGGCGCGGCCTCGGCGATCGGCATGACGCGGAAGCCGTCCATGACGGCCTCCAGGGCGCGCAGCGGGTCGACCTCAGTCACGATGACCTGGGCGCCCATGCCGCGGGCGCGCATCGCGACGCCCTTCCCGCACCAGCCGTAGCCGCAGACGACGAAGTTCTTGCCCGCGAGCAGGATGTTCGTCGCCCGGACCACGCCGTCCAGCGTGGACTGGCCGGTGCCGTAGCGGTTGTCGAAGAAGTGCTTCGTGTTCGCCTCGTTGACGGCGATGATCGGGTAGGCGAGCTGGCCCTGCGCGTGCAGCGCCTTGAGGCGGATGACGCCGGTCGTCGTCTCCTCCGTGCCGCCGACGACGCCGGCGAGCAGGTCGCGGCGCGTGCGGTGGAGCAGCGCGACCACGTCGGCGCCGTCGTCCATCGTCATCTGCGGGCCGTGCGCGATCGCCTCCTGCAGGTGCGCGTGGTAGCTCTCGCTGCTCTCGCCCTTGATGGCGTAGGTCGGGATGCCGTACTCGATGGCGAGCGCCGCGGCGACCTCGTCCTGCGTCGAGAGCGGGTTGGAGGCGGCGAGCCGGATGTCGGCGCCGCCGTCGCGAAGCGCGAGCATCAGGTTCGCTGTCTCACTGGTCACGTGGAGGCACGCGGCAACGCGGATGCCCGCCAGCGGCTTCTCCTTGAGGAACCGCTCGCGGATCTGTGCGATCACCGGCATCTGGCGAGATC
>CAIXBH010000202.1 GCA_903917615.1 uncultured Chloroflexota bacterium
CTGGTGGTCGCGCGCGATCTCGCGCATCGCGTCGACGCGGTCGAGGCCGAACACGCCCTTGAGCACGTTGTCGCGGTCGCTCGGGCGCGCGTTCAGGAACTCCGCGAAGTGGTTCTGCGCGAGCAGCACCGATCGCCGGAACGCGTCGAAGTCGAGGCCGAGCAACTGCTCGATGCGCGCGGTGACAGCGGCGGCTCCGGTGATCGCGTCGCCGGAGACCGCCTCCCATTTCTCCTCGTCGAAGGGGTAGAGCGCGTGCTGACTCTGGCCGCGGCGCTTGATCGCGCGCACCACCTGCCAGGCGTTGTGGTCCACGCGGAAGGTGAACTGCACCTGGGCGAGCTCGTCGCGCTGGTTGATCAGCGTCTTCGTGTCGCTGTTCGTCGCCGGCGTCTTGCCGTACAGCGCGAACGCGATCGCATCGAGAATGCTCGACTTGCCGCTGCCGATCGGCCCCACGATGCCGACGAGGTGCCGCTCGCGCCAGTCGAACGTGGTCTTGTCTGCATAGGAGCGGAAGCCGCTGACGACGAGCTCAAGCGGTCGCATCGGCGACCTCTTCGAGGATGGCGTCGAACGCGGTGCGCACGACGTCCGCCGGTGGCTCGCCGTGCTCGATCTCGTGGAACTCGCTGTAAAGCTCGGCCCAGCCGCGTCCGCCGCGTCCCCCGCTCCGCGGCTTCTCCCGTGGGTATTCGGGCCGTACGCGGACCAGGTGCTCGAAGAGATCGGTGGCCCTCGACGCGAGCGAGGGATCGGGCCCCGTCGTCTCCACGGTGAGGTCGAGGTACGCGCCGTGCCAGTCCTCGCGCCGCGCAACCAGGTCGTCCCACGTGCCGCGATCCCGGATGAGCCGATGCTGCGTGGGCGTCACGAGGCTGACCGATTCGACCCGCGCGGGCGCCATCGGCTCGGCGTCGATGATCACCACGCGCTTCACCTCGTCGCGCTCGCCGAAGTCGAGGGGCACCAGTGAGCCCGCGTACTCCGCAGGCCCGGGCGCGCCCGGAACGCGCTGCGGTGCATGGATGTGGCCCATGGCGATGTACTGCGCACCCGGCGGGATGTTCGCGGGGTCGATCGTGTACGCCTCGCCCATGTGGAGCTCGCGCTCGCCGCGGCCCTCTTGCTGTCCCCGCACGTACGCGCCGTTCACCGAGGCGTGCGCGACGAGCACCGTGACCGCGTCGGCCGCGTTCGCGTCGAGGGCCGCGCCGTAGGCCGCGAAGATCCCGGCGAGGCGCTCCTTGTAGTCGCCGTACCACTGGCCCGCCTGCGCCATGAAGTCGACGACGCGGCCTTCGCGCAGGAATGGCACACAGCCGATGGCGGCGCGCCCGTGCGCGGTGGCGATGATCAGGACGCCTTCATTGGGACGCTGGATCTTCCCTACGAGGTGCACACCGAACGGACGCACGAGCGGTGCGAGGACCTCGAACAGGTCCTGTGAGTCGTGGTTCCCTGCGATGGCGACTACCTGCCGCTTGCCGCCCTCGGCCAGACGCACGAGCGCCTCGATACCCATGCCCAGGGCGTCCGTCGGCGGCGTGCCGCGATCCCACACATCGCCGGAGACGATCACGAGGTCGACCTCGCGCGCTTCCGCGATCCCCTGCACTTCGTCGAGGACCTCGATGAATTCGGCGCTGCGGTCGTACCGCCCGAGGTTCTTGCCGATATGCCAGTCCGAGGTGTGCAGGATCCTCACGACCAGATCCGATTCCGCCGGGAGCCCGAGGGGCGCAGCCCCCTCGCATCCAATGCTGATTGTTTCTCCCCTCCCCGCGTCGGGGAGGGGAAGGGGGTGCGGCCGCCCGACACGCGGGCGACGACCAACGTCGCTGCGCGCACGCTCATGGCACCAGCCCCCGGAACGGGTCGGACGCCGGGTCGGCGAGCACCTCGTCCGCGCGCGTCGCCCACGGCACGCGCGGGAACGAAAGCACAATCGGGACGGGCACGGCGGGCTGGCCGAGCACCATCGTGCCCGGCTTCAGCAGTCGCGCCCGCGCGCGCGTCGAGGGCAGCATCCAGCCGAACTCGGCGCGCTCGGACTCCGCGGCATCGAGGCGCCCGGTGACGCGGATCGACGCGTTCTCGAGGACATCCGGCGCGACCCTCGACGCGCTCTGCTGCGCGCCAATCATCAGCACGCCGAGCGAGCGGCCGCGCTGCGCGATGTCGACGAGCATCTCCTTGAGGGGGCTCTGCCCCTCGCGCGGCGCGTACTTGTTCAACTCGTCCAGGACGAGGACGGAGAGCGGCAGCCGCTGCCCCGTTTCCTCCTTCTCGCGAAACGTCTCGCGCATGAGCGCGCCGACGACGAAGCGCTGTGCGAGCTCGTGCAGGTTCTGGATCGCCACGACGGTGAGCGTCGCGGCCATGCGATCGATGCGGCGGCTCTCGCCCGCGCGGATCAGCCGGCCGAGGCGTGCTTCGGACGAGGCGGCGCGCAGGCGGCGCATGAACGCGTTCACGGTGCCCAGTTGCGCCCCCGCGGACCAGCGGCGGTCCGGCTCGCCCTCCTCCGGCTCGAGGAAGTCGCCGATCGCGTCCGCGACATCTTCCAGCGTCCGGATCACGCGCTCGTTCACGCGCGAGTGCACCGCGCGCTGACCGCCCTCGCGGTCGTTCGGCTCGCGCAGCACGATCGCACCCGGCGCGCCAAGGACATCCACCGCGAGGCGGCGCAACTGTCCGCGCACGCGCTCCTCGACGAACGGGATCTGGTTGCGCGCGTCGCTGGCGTCCGTGAAGACGAACTGCAGCAGCTCCTCGTCGACGAACTCGCGCGGTGTCCATGTGAACGGCGCGACGCCGCTCTGCCGTCCGCTGACGTCCGGCAGCACCTCGCCGCCTGCGTGCACGCGAGGCGGGGCCCAGAACGCGACGGTCGGTACGCCGGCGCGCGGCCGCGGCGCATCGGCGCCCGGCGTCGCGAGTGCGAATGGCGTCGGCTCGACGCCGAGCGCGCGCCACGCAGCGGCATCGTCGTCGCCGAACTCGTTGCTCGGCCGGTCGAGCCAGAGCAGGTCCTCGCCCTTCACGTTGAAGACGAGCACGCGCAGGTTCGCCGCAGCGGTGCCGAGGAGGGCGGGCTGTCCGGCGAGCAGGCGCACGAAGAAGAAGGCGAACGTCGTCTTCGTCGCGACGCCGCTCACGCCTGAGATGGACATGTGCCCGCCCTTGGTGCCGTCGAAGAAGTCGAGGTCGAGGTAGACGGGCTCTCCGTCGCGGCCTCGACCGACCGGCAGCGGGCGGCGCATCTCGTCGGCGTAGAGGGCGCGGTCGCGCTCGATGCCGCGCGCGCGGTAGACCTCCTGACCGGGGTCGGCGGCGACCCAGACCTCGGGGTCGACGCGGGTCACCGCGATCTGTGCGGTGCGCACCTTCGCCGCGGGCTGCAGGCCCTGCTCGCTGATGCGATGCACGTCGGACTCGTACGCCGCGCCCTCGTACGTCGCCTCGGACTCCACGACGACGCCATACGTATGCAGCTCGCCGACGCCCGGCACCTCTGTGCGCACGACGACGAGGTCGTCCACGGCGAGGTACGCGCCATCGTCGAGGACGACGCGGAACTCCTGCGACGAGGTGTGCCCGACGCCGACGATGCGGCCGACGCGCTCGCTCGTGCCCCCGCTCAGGCCTTCATTCTTGCTGGCATTCACGCGGGGACCCCGTTCAGCGCCGCACGCAGTGCGCGGCGCACGAGCCCGTCGTCGCCGAGCCAGCGCCGCAGCTCCTTCTCAAGCGCCGCGATCGGCACGAGGTTCTGCGGTGCACGGTGATCGAGGTGGAGCGGCATCGCCGCGAGCGGGAGCAGGGCGGCCGTGCGGTCGGCCAGCACGCGTGCGCGCACGATGCCGACCGCGGCCGGCGCCTCGACGCGCGCGATGCCTGACCAGGAGTGACCGCCCGGGATGTCCATGAGGCGGACGTACCACGAGTAGCGCTCGAACTTGCCCGGGATGAGGAACATCGGTGTGCGCTCACCCGCCCGGAGCGTCCCGATCGTGCGGGCCTCGCTGCCGGTCAGGTAGGTCCGGTGGTGACTCTTGATGTAGCCGACGGCGTCGTTCGGGCCGAGGTCGTCGACCCGGCCGTCCGCGATGACGAAGCAGTCGTCCTCCGCGAGCCTGCGGACGAGATCGGTCTCCGCGCGGCCGCGTCGGGTGTCGAGCGTCGAGCGCAGTGCCGCGACGTCGAGGCCCTCCACCGACTCGACGGCGTAGTCCATGCCCGGGACGGCGGGCATCGAAGGGGACTCGCCGCCGCCGAAGATCGCGAGCCGCCCGACGCGCACATGATCGAACGTCGAGGCGCGCGCGTCGCGGTCCCAGACGGACGCACCGACCGCGTAGGCGGCGCAGAGTCCGGGAAGGGGGCCGCGCTCGGGGTCATCCAGGGTGAGCGTGGCTTCGATGCGCTGCACGCCATCGACGAATGCGACACGGCGCACGCCATCGTCGCGGCCGGGGAGTGGTTCCCACGCGCCACGCGTCTCCACCTGGGTATCGACGATCACTTCGCTGGGGAGCGAGTCTGTGTCTGACTCGAAGGGAGCGCCGTACTCGGGGGACCAGTCCTCCACGTACAGTCTCGCCATCGGCGCGATGGTACCCGTTCCGAACGCTGGGCGCTCGCCCTCGGCCGCGCGAGGTCTACCCGCGCGCTGGCTGCCTGGCGGGCGCCTCGACCGTCGATGCGTGCTTCGGTGGCGGTGCGAGCAGGAAGGCAAGTGAGGCGAGGAACGAGGCCGCCGCGAACGAGCTGAACGAGATGACATAACTGTGTGTCGCATCGAACACGAATGCGGCGTACACCGGTCCCGCCGCCCTCGACACCGTGTAGGCGAGGCCGGAGTAGCCGTTGAGGGCGCCCACGACGTTGCGCCCGAAGTAGTCGGGGAACACCTGCGCCTGGAGTTGCTGCCCGCCCGCGATGGCGATGCCCAGTGCGATCGCCGCCGCGTAGATCGGCGGCAGGGTGGTTGGCACGATAAATGCGATCACGATGCAGCCGTAGATCGTCGTGAACATGACCAGCGTCCGGTACATCCCGGCCCGGGCGATCATCGTGCCCCACACCGGGCGTCCGGCGAGGACGCCGATCCCATAGACGCTCACCACGGATGCGCCCGCCGCGATGCTGAACCCCTTCGTGACCACGTACGGCGCGATGAAGATGAAGATCGACATGGACGGGAGCGACTGGAGTGCGAACCCCGCGGTCAGCAGCCAGTACGCGCGGGTGTGCAGGGCTTCGCGGACCGTCCAGGGCGCTTCGGTCGCGGTCGCACCGGCCGGGCCTGACGCGGAGTTCGCGCCGGCGGAGGCCTCGTCGAGCCCGTCCGGCACGAGCCCGACGTCTTCGGGGCGCCGCCGCACGGTGATCCACGAGATCGGCGCGAGCAGGCAGATGCAGATGCCCATCGTGAGCCAGGCCGTCCGCCAGCCCCACGTGCTGGCGACGAATGCCATCACCGGGGCGAGGACAATGCCCGCCGTGGCGGATCCGAAGGTGTACAGCATGAATGCCAGCGCGCGCCGCCGGATGAACCAGTTCGCGATGACCACGACAGGGCCCAGGAGCTGAAAGCCCGGGGTGGTGAGCCCGAAGACCGCCCAGATCAAGTAGTAGGGCAGCACGCTGTGTACCTGCGAGAGGGCGATCATCGCTCCGCCGCCCACGAGCAGGCTCGCCGTCATCAGGGTGCGCGGCCCCTGCCGGTCCACGAGCGGCCCGAGGCGCGCGGCCAGCAATCCGCCGACCAGGCTCGCGACGGAGATGGCCCCCACGACCGTCGCGCGGCTCCAACCCAGATCGGTGCCCATCGGCTGCTGCAGCACGCCGAACACCCAGCCGCTGGCCCCGCTCCCAATCATCTGGACGAAGAAGCATGCCGCGACGATCCACCAGCCGCGGTAGGCGTATGTCGACCGGAGGGAGGCGCGGAAGGAGGCGGGGCGGAGCAGCGGAGGCCTCGATCCCTGATGGGTGCCGGTGGTCACCCTGCGCGGACGGTGGCTCTCGGACGGTAGCACCGGGGTTCACCACGGACAGCGGGGCCGTGCGGGCGTACATTGACACGCGGCGCGGGCGCGGCCTACGTTCCGCCCGCCCGATGAACGTGCCAGGCGGTGATCGCACACCGACCAGAGTGGCAGGGAATCCCGATGTACTTGAACCAGTTCGCGAGCGACCTTGCGCCGCTCGATATGACCGCGAGCGAAGAGTTCGACAGCCTCTGTCAGAGTGCGACCGACCTCAACATCGCCTACAAGCTGCCCGTCCAGTACCGCTCCCGGAATGTCGTCGTGAACGGCCTCCGCCTGCACTACCTCGAATGGGGCGACGAGTCGGCGCCGCCGATTGTCCTGTGCCACGGCGGCCACCAGAGTGCCCATTCCTGGGACATGGTCAGCCTCGTCCTCGCGCAGAAGTTCCACGTCTACGCGCTCGACCAGCGCGGACACGGCGACAGCGAGCACCCGCGCGATGCGGTCATGGGCTCGCAGGCGATGTCGGATGACCTCGTGGCCTTCATCCACGCCCTCGGCATCCAGAAGCCGATGCTCTTCGGGCACTCCATGGGCGGCATGGTCGTGATGTACACGCTCGTGCAGCATCCGGAAGTCGCCTCGCAGGCGGTCATCGTCGACATCGGCCCCGAGGTCGAGTCCGCCGGGAGCGCCACCATCCGCGAGTTCGTGCGGAACAACGTCGAGTTCGACTCGGTCGACAAGTTCATCGAGAACGTGCACCGCTACGACCCGTTCCGCAGCGTGGAGCACATCAAACGGTCGATGAAGTACAACCTGCTGCAGCGCGCAGACGGAAAGTACGTCAGCAAGGTCATCATGCAGCCGGACAACGTCCGGACGGCCGCGCGACCCTCCATCGACGACGTGAAGAA
This sequence comes from uncultured Chloroflexota bacterium, assembly GCA_903917615.1. Classification (GTDB taxonomy): domain Bacteria; phylum Chloroflexota; class Dehalococcoidia; order UBA2979; family UBA2979; genus SHYQ01. Next base: position 6,920 of record CAIXBH010000202.1, read on the forward strand.
GATCACCGTGCCGGTGCTCATCACACGCGGCGGGGACAGCAACATCCTGTCGCAGGAGGCGGCGGAGCGCTTCCAGGCTGCGCTGCCGGACGGCCGGCTCGTGACCGTGCCGAACTGCGGTCACAACGTCCATTCACAGAACACGCAGGGCTTCCTCGACGCCGTCCTGCCGTTCGTCGGCTTCTAGGCTCGAGGGGAAGGCAGGGTTCATGTCCGCGATCTATGACCTGAAGAATCAGGTCGCCATTGTCGGGGTGGGGAACAGCCAGTACGCCCGCGTGCTGGACGACGTCAGCCCGATCCGAACGCTGGCGACCGCGCTGCGCAACGCGCTCGAGGATGCCGGCCTCACCAAGGACGACATCGACGGCTTCGTGACGTCGCACGGTGCGCCGGGTGGCGCGGACTACGACGAGTTCGCGGTCCACGCTGGAATGCACATCAAGTGGGTCAACCAGAGCTGGACGCACGGCCGCTGGGGCACCACCAGCCTGACGCAAGCCGCGACCGCGCTGTGCGCCGGCCTGGCCGAGTACGTGGTCGTCCTGAACGCGACCGTCAGCGGGCACGGCTACCTGAAGTACTTCAAGACGAGCGGCGGCTGGTCCGAGGGCCTGCGGGACATCGGTGGTGGCCAGGGCCAGGTGAACTACCACGGCGTGGACACCCCGGGCTCGGCGACCTCGCTCGTGGCGCGGGCCTACATGGAGAAGTACGGCGCGACGAGCGAGCAGCTCGGCACCGTCGCGGTGACCTACCGCAAGCACGCGCAGCTCAACCCGAACGCGATCATGTACGGGCGCCCGATGACGCTCGACAACTACATGGAATCGCGCTTCATCTCGCCCCCGTTCCGGCTCTTCGACTACTGCCTGACGAACGAGGGCGCCAACGCGATCATCCTGACCACCGCCGCCCGCGCGAAGGACCTGAAGAAGCAGCCGGTCTACCTGACGGGTGTGCAGGGCATCCAGGCGAACCGAGACGACTTCATCGCGTTCGCGCGGCCGGGCCTGCCGGTCGGCATGCAGACGGAGTACGACTACGTCGCCGGGCCGCAGAAGGTCTACGAGATGGCCGGCGTGACCCAGAAGGACATCGACGGGCTGTACGTGTACGACTCGTTCAGCACGAACCTGTGGATGATCCTGGAGCGCTACGGCTTCGTGAAGGCCGGCGAGGCGCCCGCCTGGATTCAGGATGGCCGCATCGAGCTGGGCGGCGAGCTGCCGGTGAACACCAATGGCGGTCTCATGTCTGAGGGCCACTACGGCGGCAATTCGCACTTCATCGAGATGGTCCGCCAGCTCCGCGGGGAGTGCGGGCCGCGCCAGATCGCCAACGCGGAGGTCCTCCAGTGGGCCACACCGTTCGGCGACACCTTGATCATGACGAAGGGATAGCGAGATGACCACGCAGCCTGCTGCCAACACCTACAAGCGCCCGTTGCCGGTCATTCACCCGGACAACGCGCCGTACTGGGCCGCGCTGAAGAACCACGAGCTCCGCATGCAGCGGTGCACGGACTGCGGCACGCTCCGCTACCCCGTGTCGCCGATCTGCTACAAGTGCCTCTCCGAGAACCACGAGTGGGAGCAGCTCAGCGGCAAGGGCACACTCGGCACGTGGATCGTGGTCGAGACCGCGACCGGTAACCCTGCCTGGCAGGAGGTCGTGCCCTACGTGGTCGCCCTCGTGAACCTCGCGGAAGGCCCCCGGATCACCACGAACATCGAGGGCATCGAGCCGGACCAGCTGAAGTACGGGATGCCACTCGAGGTCTTCTTCGACGACGTTACCCCCCAGGTGACGCTGGCGAAGTTCAAGCCCGCGTAGCGACCGCGATTTGCACGTGGCAGGCGGGGCGGCGGAAGCCGCCCCGTCTGTTGTCCGCCAGATGCCCCGCTCGGGTACAGACGCCAGGCTCAGGATTGACAGTGGTTGCGGTGGCTCTATGCTGCCGTCAACGCACCAAGTGCGTTCCTGGCCCGGATGGGGATCCGGGTCTGGCGTTTCCGGGGGGAATTGTCGCCGCGGCGACGGTCCACGGCCA
>CAIXBH010000203.1 GCA_903917615.1 uncultured Chloroflexota bacterium
CAGCCGTTGCCCGGGATCATGCCGCGGCGCCACAGTACGGAGAGTTGGCGCGAAGAGATCTTCCGCCGGCACGACGACGGGATCTGCGCCTCGCGGCAACTTGGCCAGGTCGTACAGGCGAAGCCGGCGTTCGAGGCGACGGTGTACGCGCCGATCAACAGCACGATCGCGGTCGCCACCGTCGCGATCAGCGCGACGCGGCCGAACGCGCGACGTTCCGGGGTGCCGATGACCTGGCGTCGAGGCCCGAGCGCCCCGCACGCGGCCATCAGCGCGAGCACCGCGAGCAGGCTGAACGCAGTGGCGAGGTGGATCGCGACGATCTCGGGCGGCAGCTCGAGCTTTACCGTGACCGCGCCGAGCAGTGCCTGCATCACGAGCAACGGCAGCGATAGCACGGCGAGTCCGAGCAACAGCGGGTCACTGCGTTTCGCGATGATTGCCCAGACGGCCTGCACGAAGATCAGCAGTCCGACGATCGCGGCCGCCGAGCGGTGGGAGTACTCGATGATCGCGGTGCGCTCGAACGGCGGGTAGGGGCGCCCGTGGCAGAGCGGCCAGTCGGGACAGCCGAGGCCGGAGCCAGTGGTGCGGACGGTGGCGCCGATGGCGATCAGCACGATCGTCGCGATGACGGTGATCACGGTGAGCGTCTGGAACCGACTGCGCATGAGTCCTCCGGCCGCGAAAGGTGGGCACCTGCATCCTACGTCCCACCCGTCTTACCGGCAGGCAAGGTTTGGGAGGTGTTTGCGAGGTACCGACGGACGATTGGCTGCTGCGAAACGAAGCTCCGCGTGCCGCTAGCGGCGCGGCGTGGCCGGTGCGGCGTCCGTCTCCGCCAGGCGCTCCTCGAGGCGCTCGACGTCGCGCTGGAGGCTGCGCACGCGCGCCTGGAGCATCAGCAGGTACACGAAGATGCCCGCCCAGAACACCGCGAACCCGGCGAACAGGAATTCGAGTTGCATCACGCTCCCTCGCGACGGTCGATCGTCGCTCGCAGCACGGCGGTCCGCTTGGCCAGCAGTTCGGTGTCGGTGCGTAGCACGCCCAGCCAGACGGCCAGCGCGCTGATCCCGAGGAATGCGATCAGCAGCACGATCAGCATCTCCGGCGGCAGGGCGGGCCGCTCGAGGCCGCGTAGCACGATCGGCTGCGGATGCAGCGTCCGCCACCACGTCACCGAGAACATGATCAGCGGGATGTCGAACGCGCCGAGGATGGCGAACACGGCGGCGAAGCGCGCGGCCTGCTCGTCCAGCTCATCCGCCATCGCGCGTGCGAGCAGGTACGCGGCGTAGATCAGGAAGAGCACCAGTGTCGAGGTCAGTCGCGCGTCCCACGTCCAGTAGACGCCCCACACCGGCTTGCCCCACAGCGCGCCCGTCGCCAGCGTCAGGCCGGTGAACAGCACGCCGACACTGGCCGCGCCTCGCGCGACCGCGTCGTAGCGCAGGTCGCCGCGCCAGAGCACGACGATCGAGGCGACGAAGACGACGGCGAATGCCCCGTACGCGGCGAGGATCGACGGGAAGTGCAGGTAGAGGATGCGCTGCACGTCGCCCTCGATCGCCTCGGGGGGCGCGACGATCAGCGCGCCGATGATCATCGCCATCACGGCGACGCCGGTGACCGGTGGGATCGCGAGCCAGCGCCACCCGTAGAGGTTCCGCAACGTCGAGGTGATCATCGCTCCACCGCCAGCGGGAACAACAGCACGGAGAGCAGCGTGCTCCACAGTGCGAACACGCCCAGCAGCAGCGTCCACGGCGCGGTCCCCGCGTCGAGGTCGAGTGAGGCGGCGGTGGCGCGCACGGCGCCGATCAGCAGCGGGACGAGCAGTGGTAGCGCCATCACGGGCAGCAGCATCGCCCGTCCGCGCATGGAGGCGGACATCGTGGAGAGCAGGGTGGTGAGGGAGACGGCGCCGACGGTGCCGATGAAGACGATCACCAGTAGCTCCGGTGAAACAAGGCTCGTACCGAAGAGGATAGTCGCGAGCAACAACTGAGCAAACTCGATGGCGAGCATGGCGAGGACGTTCGCCGTGGCTTTGCCGACGTAGATCATCGTGGGGGAGACGGGGGAGAGCAGCAGGGCGTCGAAGGTGCCCTCCTCGGACTCCCGGGCGAAGGACTGACCTCCCGCGAAGATGCCCGCGAAGAGGAATGTCGTCCATAGCACGCCGGGCAGCAGCGGGCGCACGTCGCCCGTCGCGAGGTCGAAGGCGAACGAGTAGGTGAGCACCGCGATCGTCGCGAACGCGCCCGCCGAAGCCCATCCCGCACGGTCGCGCCACGCGAGGCGCAGGTCCTTCGCCATCACCGCCACCGCCGGGCTCATGCCGGCGCTCCCGTTGCCATGCCGTCTGCGACATCGAGGCCGACGCTCGCGGTGTCCTCGACGAGGCGCCCGTGCTCGAGGCGGACGAGGCCAGTGGCCCAGGCGTCGATGCGGTCCACGCGATGGGTCGCGGCGATCACGGTGAGGCTGGGCGCGCGCAGTGCGAGCTGGTCGAGGACCTC
>CAIXBH010000204.1 GCA_903917615.1 uncultured Chloroflexota bacterium
GCTCGCGACCGCGCGAGAAAAGCGCCCGGTCAGCTCCTTCCGCGCGAGACCGGCGGCGAGCGAGACGAGGCGTGAGCTGCGACCGAGGACGGTTCGGGGAGGGGCCTGCTTCGACATCGAGGGCCATGACTAACGCCACCCCGCGAACCCTGCACGCCCACCCCAGGTGCCAGGTACTTTTTACCGCCAGCCCCTCACGGACGCAGGGGGTGAACGGGCAGCTCGAAGCGCACCTCATCCGACCCGAACCGCAGCTCCACCGTGCGGCGCCAGTACCTCGCCCCCAGCTCCAGCGCCCGGTCACGCACGCCGGGCACGTACCGCGTCGCCCGCCCCACCCGGCCCACGAGCCGCTCGAGCACTTTCGGCGCCAGGTCCCACGTGCTCCGCGGCAGCTCGAGCGCGTCGGAATACCGCGCGCCAATCAGATGCCGGGTGAGCGCATACGCAAAGTCGATCGCCGCCTGCGGTGCGCCGCGGTCAGCCCCGTCGAGAATCAGCGCATGGGTCAGCGCGCGCGAGTCGCGATCGGGCTGGCCCTGCGTCGCCTCGAGCAGCCCCCAGAGCGACCGCGCCTCGCCAGGAGACGTGGCCAGCAACGTGAGCAATCAGCGACACCGGGATGACCGCGTCGGCGAACGTGTTGCAGCCTCTGCGATTTCGGGAGGTCGCACATGGCAGGTCGCGGAATTCTCAACGAGCAGGACGCGCGCCGAAGTCTTGCCGCGGCGAAGTCGTCGCGTGCCGGGCTGGCCGCCTGGGCGCGCGCTCACGGCGTCGATGGCCGCTCGCTCAACGCCTGGCGGGTAAACCTCGAGCGTCGGGTCGGCGAGCAGCCACGTGTCGTCCCAAGGCTGGTCGAGTTGGTGCCGGTCACGGGGCCGGCAGTCTCGGCGAGGTACGTCCTGCGCGTCCGAGGAGTCGAGCTCGAAGTCGGCGACGGGTTCAACGAGAAGACCGTCCGCCGGTTGGTCGGGTTGCTGCGCTCGTGCTGAGCCTCGCGCCCACCGTCCGCGTCTTCGTCGCGGTCGAGCCCACTGACATGAGAGGGTCGTTCGACGCTTTGGCGGGCGCGGTGCGCCGACTCGGTCTCGACCCGGTCGACGGGCACATCTACCTGTTTCTCAACAAACGCCGCCGCCTCGCCAAGGCGCTCTGGTTCGACGGCTCGGGCTGGTGCGTCCTCGCGAAGCGGCTCGAGGCGGGCAGCTTTCAGCTTCCGCCATTCTCTGAGACTGATTCGCGCGTCGAGGTCGACGGCACCACCTTCGCCGCCATCATCGCCGGCATCGACTTCACCGCAGCTCGTCAGGGCTGGTTCCGTCGCGAATCCCGCACGAGGGGGATCGACACCAGGCCCGCGACATGATCTTCAGGCGCGCGTGCTCGATGTCACCGCGCTCCAGCAAGAGAACGCCGCGCTGCGCGCGCAGGTGTCGCAGCTCATCGAGAACCTGGCGAAGTTGAATGAGCGCGTGGCCGAACTGCTGGCCGTCGCGCAACGCAAACAGCGCAAGCCCTCACCGCCGAAGCTGCCTGAGCCACCACCCGTGGTGGCCGGCGACGCGAAGCAGGCCTTCGAGTCGCGCCCCAAACCACCCGAGCTACTGCCGAAGACGAAGTCGAAGGGGCCGCGACCATCACCGACGGGCCGCAAGCCGCTGCCGACGCACCTGCCCGTCGAGCAACACGAGCTCAAGCCCACCGAATGCGGTCGCTGTGGCAGCACCGCGCTGGACGTCGCCGACGTGGTCGAGGAAGAGAAGCTGCACGTCGTCAAAGAGCACCAGCGTCGCCGCGTCGTGCTGCGCACCACCTGTCGGTGCCGAAACTGTGGCAGCCGGACGACGCCGCGCTCGCTGCCCGCGCCGTACGAGCGCTCGAAGGTGACGTGCGACTGGCTGGCCTGGTTGGTGGCGTCGAAATTCTCGATGCTGACGCCGCTCGACCGACTGCGCCGAGACCTCAAAGAGCGCGGCGTGCCGATGGCGATGGGCAGCCTCGTCTCCTTCATCGAGCGCGCCGCCGACTTGCTGGCCCCCATCGACGGGCTGCACTGGCAGCAACTGCTGGCGTCGGCGTGGATGGCGACCGACGGCACCGGCCTGAAGGTCCTCATCCCCGGGCTGCCTGCCGCGCACAACGGCTACATCGAGCTCTACCGGAACCTCACCTGCGCCGTGTTCCAGTACGAGGCTGACAAGGCCAGCGAGAACCTCGTCGCGAAGCTGCAGGCCTTCAGCGGCACGCTCACCGCCGATGCGGAACATCGGCTCAACGCCGCCTACGCTTCAGGCCGCGTCCTCGAGGCCGGGTGCAACGCGCACGGACTGAGGAAGTTCCGCGACGCAGAGGACACGCAGCCCACGCTGGGCGCCGAGGGGCACGGTTTCCTGTCGGCCATGTACGTCCACGAGGCGAGCGCCCACGAGCTCGGCCTCGTCGGCGACGCCCTCGTCGAACACCGACGTCGCCTCATCCGTCCCCTCGCCGAGCAACTCAAGAAGTGGTGCGCCGCCGTCGAGCCGACGCTGCTCCCGTCCGAGCCCCTGATGGCCGCGGTCGGGTACTACCAGCGGCACCACGAGGCGCTCTTCCGCTTCATCGACGACGCCAACGTCCCCATCGACAACTCGGCCACCGAGCGAGAGTTTCAGAACGTCGCCAAGCTTCGCCTCAACGTGCTCTTCGCCGGCAGCACCGAGGGCGCGCACCGCGCGTGCGTGCTGCTGGGCATCATCGCGACCTGCCGCACCGTCGGTGTGCCCGTGCAGGCCTACCTCACCTGGGCCTTCGAGCGCCTTGGCACTCATCGTGACGTCTTCGGGCTTCCGCTCGAGGCGATGACGCCTGCGGCGTTCAAGAAGACCTTCGGCTGACACGTCGTCGCGCCCAGAGAATCACGCCACTTCGCGGACTTCATCCCGGCGTCGCTGATCGCTCACTTCGCAACGGCGTTCACGACCTTCGCCATCGCCCGGCCAATCAGGTTCCACGTGTCTTCGACACGCCCTGCGCCCTCGAGCGGTGATGAGTCGAAGGCGACGCGCAGCTTCCGCCAGTCGAACTTCTTCGTATCCTTCGCGAGAGCAACCGTTCGATCGACGAGCTTCTTGTCCAAGTCGTGTTCGATGGCACGCGCTCGGAAGCGAACGAGGCTGCCCTGGCCGAACGGCGCGTCCTTTTTGCCGAGAGTCCCCAGGACAAGCCGCCAACGCTGGTCATTCTCAGCCTCGTCGACCGCTGCTGCATCGCTCACTCCGGTGTACCGCTGCAGCAGGTTGACCATCGCGAGCATCGCCGGAGGACACGGGTCCTGGCCACGCGGGTCGTACGCCGCGATGAGCTCGTCCTGAAACGAACGGCTGAAGAGCTCCTCTCGGATGCTCCACAGGAACATGTAGAACGGGTGTGGATCGCGTCCTGAGTTGACGGGGCTTGTGCGGGTGGCCCAGGCATGAGACCAAGGGCCATGGCCAAGGTCACGATTGAGGTCGACGAGGAGTTGGCGAAGCTCATTCTCGCTGCGGAGAAGAAGCTGGAAGAGCAGGCGAAAGCGGCGAAGGAATTCGCGCCGCTCGACATCGAAGGGACGCAGGCCGTACTTCGAGAGACGACGAACTCGGTGGGCAAAGACCTTCAGCGGAGGTGGCTTCAAAGCCTCGACACCGACGAAGCCACGGTCGTCATCGGCGGCAAGCGGTGCGCCAAAGTCGGGCGCTACGAAACGACGTTCCGGACGCTCGAAGGGCCGGTGAAGGTCACGCGGACGCTGTACCGCGAGCGGGGTGTGCGGAACGGGCCGACGATGGACGCGGTGAGCGCGCGACTCGGCGCCGTCGCCGACGGTTGGACGCCGGAGGCAGCGAAGGCGATGGCCTTCCTGCACCAGCAAGCGCCGTCGAGAGAGGCCGAGACGCTCGCGAAGCAGCTTCATCGCCTGCCCTACTCGCGCAGCAGCTTCGAGCGAATCGGCCATGTGGTGGGCACGCTGCATTCGGTGGTGCGTGACACCGTCGAAGACTCGCTGATGCGAGAGCTTCGTGTCCCGCGCAGCGCGATGGTCGTCAGCGTCAGCCTGGACCGAGTGTCGGTCCCGATGGAAGAGGCGAAGCCGCGTCCCGTTGGGCGCCCGAAGAAGGGCGCGGCGAAGCGGCCTGTCGCGCGGGTCTACCGAATGGCCTACTGCGCGACCGTCACGCTGCACGAGTTGGGTGGCGATGCCCTTCTGGGTATTCGCTACGGCCGCATGCCGAAGTCGGACGTGCCGACGCTGTGCGCGGGCCTCGCGGCCGACGTGAAGGCGTTGCTCAAGAAATGCCCTCGTCTCGCCGTCACGGTGCTGA
>CAIXBH010000205.1 GCA_903917615.1 uncultured Chloroflexota bacterium
GGCCGTGAGCACGTCGTCCCATGTCGGGAATCGCTCGAGCAGGCGATGCATCGCCTGACCTGAGTTCCGGTCCGATGTGTTCTGGGAGAGCAACGTGAGCACGAGCTCGAACATCGGCGCGTTCGACCGCTGCTGCGGCGCGCGTCCGTAGGTGTCGTCGAGGATCGCGATCGCCTCGGACGGGGTCCACGCCTTCTTGCTCGCGCGCCACCGGCCCGCGGTCGCCGCCCCTGGAGCCTTCGAAGTCGCCATGTGCGGCATCGTAGCAGCGGGCCGCCCGGCGACCTCGACGGCGTGCGCGGTGCGATGCGACGATGCCACGCATGACTCATCCGCGGACGTTCGCACTCGTGCTCCTCCTCGCACCCGCGTTGCTGGTCGCCTGCAGCATCGGACAGCCGAAGGCGCCCGATGCGAAGGCGCTCCTCGGGGCGGCCGCGGCGAAGGTGGAGCAGCCGGGCTCGTTCCACTTCGACCTGACACAGCAGAACGGCACGACGCCGATCACGGGCGGCATTGCGATGGTCTCGGCGAGTGGCGACATCGCCACGAAGGACCGCATGCGGATGAACGTGAAGGGGAAGGCGGGGACGCTGAACCTCGACGTGAGTTTCGTCGTCCTGCCGGGTGCGGCGTACATGACCAACCCGCTCACGGGGAAATGGGATCGCACGACGGTCGACGTCAGCGCGCTGTTCGATCCCTCGACGGGGCTACCCGCGCTGATGCGCGCGGTCACTGAGCCACGCGTCGCGGGGACGGAGACGGTCGGCGGCACACAGACGTATCGCATCGAAGCGAAGATCGACTCGGGCCAGATGGCGCTTTTCGCGCCGGGCGCGGAGGCCGGGCACGCGGTGACGGCCCGCGCGTGGATCGGCGTCGCGGACCAGCGCGTCTATCGCATCGAGGTGGCGGGGCCCGCCAGTGCCAGCGAGGCGCCGAACATGCAGCGCCGCCTCGAGCTCAGTCGCTTCGGCGAGGACTTCCGCATCGAGGCGCCGGCGCTCCAGTGACAACGCGCGCGCCCCTCGGCTCGAGGTGGCTGCTCCCCGCGATTGCGCTGGGCGTCTTCGTCGCAGCGGTCGACCAGACCGCGATCGTCACGGTGCTGCCTGCGGTCATCAGCGACATCGGCCTGCCCGTGCGCGACTTCTACCGCTCCTCCTGGATCGTGAACGCGTATCTGCTCGGCTACCTCGTGGCGCTGCCGATCGTCGGGCGCGTTGCCGACGTCCACGGCCACGCGCGCGTGTTCGCGGCGGCGCTCGCGCTGTTCGTCCTCGGCAGCGCGGTGGTGGCGCTCGCGCCGACGTTCGAGGTGATCGTCGCTGCGCGTGCGCTGCAGGCGGCGGGCGGCGGAGGGCTCGTCCCGGTCGCGATGGCGATGGCCGTCGCGGGCGTCGAGGCACGCGGCCGTGCGACGCGGCTGGGCATGATCGCCGCAGCCGCGGAGGCCGGCGCGCTGCTCGGGCCGTTGTGGGGCGGCGTCATCGCCGAGGTCGCCGGGTGGCGCTGGGTGTTCTGGGTGAATCTGCCGCTCGCCGTGCCGATCGCGCTCGTCGTGTGGCAGGCGCGCGCCGCCGCAGCGGGGCGAGGCCGCATCGACTGGGGAGGCGCCGCGACGCTCGGCATCGCGCTCGCAGTGCTGACGTACACGCTGGTGGACGACCCCAACGCGCCGCGACCGCTGCTTGCGACGGTGGCGATGCTCGTGCTCGTCGTCGCCATCCTCGCGGGGCTTGTCGTGCACGAGCGTCGCGACGCAGGAGGCGGCGGCTCCCCGATGCTGCCTCTCGCGATGTTTCGTGACCGCGCGATCGTCGCGGCGAACCTCGCCAACGTGCTGCTGGGGGGCGGGCTCATCGCCGCCCTCGTGGGTGTGCCGCTGTTCGTCAACCTGATCCTCGGCGGCTCCGCGCTGGACGGCGGGCTGACGCTGATGCGGCTCACGGTCGCCGTCCCGCTCGGCGCGCTGGTCGGTGGCTGGCTGGGGGAGCGGGCAGGGCTCCGCGGAACGGCCGTGGCGGGCATGCTCCTCGCGGCGGCCGGGCTGGCCGCGCTGCGTGCGTGGGACCGCGACCTGTCCGAGGTCGTGCGCACGGTTCCGCAGCTGGTGGCCGGTCTCGGCTTCGGGCTTGTGATCGCGCCGCTGGGTGCGGCCGTGCTGCAGCGCGTGTCAGCGGAGGCCCGCGCGACGGCATCCGCGTGGCTCACGCTCAGCCGCATCGCGGGGATGCTCATCGGCGCGGCGTTGCTGACCTCGACCGGTCTAGGACGCTTCTATGCGCGCGCATCGACGCTGGACTTCCGGTCGCCGGAGTTCGCCGTGCTCGTGCAGCAGGCGCAGGTGGCGACGTTCCACGAGGTGTTCGTCGCGGCGGCCTTGATCATGCTGCTCGCCGCACTCGTGGCCTTGTGTGTGGGGGGTGGACGTCGCGACCGCGACGTCGAGTGGTGGACGATCGTCTAGCGCGCTAGCCGAGGCGGCTCCAGAGCGTCTCGAAGCCTTCGCCCCCGCTCACGGCCGCTGCCAGATCGAGGCGCTCGCGGCTGCGCAGCTCGTCCATTGCTTCGCCCAGCAGCGCGCGCACGTTGACGCGCTGCTCCCCTTCGATGCGCACCGCCGCGCCCTCGATCAAGGGGGAGTTCTGCAGCGCGTTCACGGAGTGCGGCCACACGAAGAAGAGCAGCTCGTCGGGCGGACGGAGTCCGGGGCGGCGACCGGAGAGCCAGATCTGGCGCTCCTCGGCATCCGCGAGCGGCTCGACGATCTCGACGATCGGCGGCGTGTGGCCGCGCGGGTCATCGCGCAGGTCGATGAGCAGACGGTCGTCTGTGAAGTCGAAGCCCAGCACCAGCACGTCCGCATCGCGGAGCGCCTCGTCCATGGCTTCCTGATCGAGGGCCGGGCCGTCCTCGCTGAACATCGTTGCTCCCCCGCCGCCGAGCCGCGTCGTCCGACGCGTCCGCCTGCCTTGACACACAGCGCCATACACGCAGAGACGGGGCCCCGTGGCCCCGTCTCCCAGTCTCTGCCGAATGTAGCGTGTCCGCTACCGGCGGACGTGTGGCTTGTGCCGTACGTCCTAGTACATGTCCATCGAGGGCGCAGCCGCCTGGCTGCCCTCGGGGATGTCGGTGACGAGCACGTTCGTCGTGAGCACCATGCCGGCGATCGACACGGCGTTCTCGAGGGCGGCCTTGGTCACCTTGGCCGGGTCGATGATGCCGAGCTGGACCATGTCGCCGTAGGTGTCGTTCGACGCGTCGTAGCCCTGGCCGCGCTTCAGCGAGCGCACCTTCTGGACGATGACGGAGCCGTCCTGGCCGGCGTTGGTGGCGATGCGGCGCAGCGGCTCCTCGAGCGCGCGGCGCAGGATGCGCACACCGGTCATCTCGTCGGCGTTCTCCAGCTCGACCTTCTCGATGGCCGAGAGGGCGTTCAGGAAGGCGACGCCACCGCCGGGGACCATGCCCTCTTCGACGGCCGCACGGGTCGCCGAGAGCGCGTCCTCGACGCGGTGCTTCTTCTCCGTGAGCTCGACCTCGGTGGCCGCGCCGACCTTCACGATGGCGACGGAGCCGGCGAGCTTGCCGAGGCGCTCCTGCAGCTTCTCGCGGTCCCAGTCGCTGGTCGCGTTGGCGAGCTGCGCGCGAATCATCTTCACGCGCTCCTCGACGACCTTCCGCGGGCCGCGACCCTCGATGATGGTGCACTCGTCCTTGGTCACGACGACCCGGCGAGCGCGGCCCATGTCCTCCGGGAGCGCCGTGTCGAGGTTGCGGTTGAGCTCCTGGCTGATCAGGTTCGCACCGGTCAGCGAGGCGATGTCGCCGAGGTTCTCCTTGCGGCGGTCGCCGAAGCCCGGGGCCTTCACGGCCACGACGTTCACGGTGCCGCGCAGCTTGTTCACCGCGAGGGTGGCGAGCGCCTCACCGTCCACGTCCTCGGCGATGATGACGAGGTTCTTCGAGACCTGCAGCTGCTTCTCCAGCCACGGCAGGATGTCGTTGACGGAGGAGAGCTTGCGGTCGGTGATGAAGATGTAGGGCTCTTCGATCACGGCTTCCATGCGCTCGGGGCTCGTGACGAAGTAGGGCGAGATGTAGCCGCGGTCGAAGGCCATGCCCTCGACGTACTCGATCTCGGTCTGGATGCCCTTCGACTCCTCGACGGTGATGACGCCGTCCTTGCCGGCGGCCTCCATCACCTCGCCGATGAGGTCGCCGATCTCCTTGGACGCAGCGGAGATGGCAGCGACCTGCGACATCTGCTCGCGCGTGGTGACCTTCACGGCGTTCTTGGTGACCTGCTCCTTGATGAGCTTGGCCGCGTGCTCGATGCCGCGCTTGAGGGCCATCGGGTCGGCGCCCGCGGCGACGTTCTTCATGCCCTCGTGGACGATCGCCTGGCCGAGGACCGTGGCGGTCGTCGTGCCGTCACCGGCGATGTCGTTGGTCTTGGACGCGATCTCCTTGGCGAGCTGCGCCCCGATGTTCTCGAACGGGTTCTGGAGCTCGATGTCCTTCGCAATGGTCACACCGTCGTTGGTGATGGTGGGCGCGCCGAACTTCTTGTCGAGCACGACGTTCCGGCCGCGCGGGCCGAGCGTCATCTTCACGGCGTCGGCCAGGGCGTCGATACCGTCACGCATCGCCTGTCGCGCCTGCTCGTCGAACAGCAGCTGCTTCGCCATTGCTATGTCCTTTGCTCACGCGCTCCCGCGGCCGCCGAGCCGGGGGCGCCACCGTTGGCAGTAGAGGGTTAGCAGTCTCCGAGATGGAGTGCTAATGCGGAGTTGTACCGAATCCCGGGGAGACGTGCAAGAGGGAGCGGCGCCGCGAGCGTGCGACTCGCCGATCTGAGAGACATAACGACGACTAGCCGAGCGACGCCGCCAGGAATGCGTCCGCGCGCTCCATCACCTTGGCCATGCCGCCGGACTGCTTCAGCGCGATGGATAGCGGCGGGATCTCCCACTCGGCGGGCGGTGCCGCGGGCTCCGCGCTCCCGCTGTGGCCGTCGTCCAGGCCGTACGCGCGGACGAACATGCGGGCGCGCAGGACGAGGGCAGTGAGGCTCTTTGGATCGGGGAGGGTGTCCAGCGGGCGCGCGTGGTCGCGGACCGCCTCGACGAGCGGCTGCGGGAAGTTCCAGTGCAGCGCGACCGCGCCGCCGAGGTCGATGTCCGTGAAGCCGAGGATCTGGCGCTCCGCCTCGTGCAGGGAGATGCCCTCCTCGACCGAGCGGTCGAGGGCGGTGCGGAGCATCGGCGCGCGCACCTGGTCGAGCGCCAGCACCCCGATCTGGTGCAGGACGCCGGCAGTGAACGCCTCGTCCTGATGCACGCCCTCGGCGCGTGCGAGCACCTCCGCGAGCATGCCCGTGGCGACCGAGAACTGCCAGAACGCGTCGTATTCGAGGTTCGGCGAGGGCGGGACGGCTTCCATTACGCAGGACGCCAGCGCGGCGCTGCGGACCGCGCGGAAGCCGAGGAGCACGACGGCGTCGCGGACGGAGGTGATGCGGCGGGCGAAGCCGTAGTACGCGGAGTTGGAGAGCCGGAGCAGCTTGGCCGTCAGCGCCTGATCGCTGGCCACCACCGCGGCGAGCTCGTGCGCCGAGAAGGTGCCGTCGTCGAGCGCGAGGATCTTCACCGCGACCTGCGGCAGCGGCCGCAGGTCCGCGATCTCCGCGACGACCTCATCCAGCGCGGCCTGCGCGGACGGAGCCGCCTCCGCGGCGAGCCGTGCGCGCAGTCGCTCGCGCGCCTCCGCGAACGGATCGACGGCGGGGCCGAGGTGCCACGACGAGGGCTGAGTCACGCGGTTTCTCCCGGTGGAATCCTCGGACGGCGCGCCCTCAGGGTGCATCGGGGGAACCCCGCAGACGGCAACGCCCCGGCCGAACGGCCGGGGCGTCGCGCGATCTGACGCGGGAACGGCGGGCTAGAGGTGCGGGACGCCTGCCAGCGGGACACCACCCGTGCGGCGGTTCGGGTCGTGGAGCCCGGGGTAGGGCGGGAACAGCGACTCGAGCTCGCGCCGGATGGGGTCGCCCTCGGGCAGGTAGGCGGAGAAGTCGCCGTCCGGCTCCGGCCGGCTGCGCTGCCCGGTGACGTCGAAGTGCTGGATCTTGTCCTGCAGCATCATCAGCCCCTGCAGGAGCGACTCCGGCCGCGGCGGGCAGCCGGGGACGTACACGTCCACGGGGGCGACGAGGTTTACGCCGGGCAGGACGGAGTACGCGTAGGCGAACGGGCCGCCCATGATCGCGCAGCCGCCCATGGAGATGACCCACTTCGGGTCCGGCATCTGCAGGTAGAGGCGACGCACGACCGGCGCCATCTTCCAGGTCACCGTGCCGGCCACGATCATCAGGTCGGCCTGGCGCGGCGAGGCGCGGAACACCTCGGCGCCGAAGCGGGCGATGTCATAGCGCGAGGCGGCCGAGGAGATCATCTCGATCGCGCAGCAGGCGAGGCCAAACGTCGCGGGCCAGAGCGAGGATGCGCGTGCCCAGTTGAGGACGCTGTCCACGTTGCCCATCAAGACGTTCTTGCGGACTTCCTCTTCGAGGTCGGCGCCCGTGAGGGTGTCATCTCCGAGGAGCGGGTGCGGGATCGCGACGTGTCCAGTGGTCATCGTTCCGGCTTCCTGTGCCCCGTCATCCTAGATGCGCCTCACGAGGCCAGCAATCGTCTAGTTCGAGAGCCAGCTCTTCCACGCCTCCGGCGCCTCGCTGACCGGTACGGGCGAGAGCGCACGCATCCGCTGGACGATGGGCGGAAGCACCTCGAGCAGGCGGTCGACATCGGCGTCGGTGTTGCCGCGGCCGAACGTGAAGCGCAGCGAGCCGCGCGCCAGCTCCGCCGGCATGCCCGTGGCCACGAGGACGTGACTCGGCTCGACCGAGCCGGTCGTGCACGCGGAGCCCGAGGACGCCGCAATGCCGGCGAGGTCGAGCGCGAGCAGGATCGACTCGCCCTCGACGAACGCGACGGTGCAGGAGACGTTGCCCGGCAGTCGCTTCGAGGCCTCACGGGGACCGGTGATCGCGAGCATGGGGATGTGCTTCGGCAGCTCGGCCATCAGCCGCTCCTGGAGCGCCCGTTCGTGGTCCAGATCCGCCTCGCGCCGCTCGGCGGCCATCGACATGGCCAGCGCGAAGCCCGCGATCGCGGCCGTGTCCTCGGTCCCGGCGCGGATGCCGCGCTCCTGCTGTCCGCCGAGGATCTGCCCCTGCAGGGGCGTGCCGTTGCGCACGTAGAGCGCTCCCGCGCCACGTGGGCCGTAGAGCTTGTGGCCAGTGAACGTCAGCAGGTCTACGCCCAGCCGGTCGACGTTGACGCCGAGGTGGGCCGCCGACTGCACGGCGTCCGTGTGCACCATCGTGTGCGGGTTCTTCGCGTGGACCCGGCGCGCGATCTCGGCGATGTCGTTGACGCCGCCGATCTCGTTGTTGGCGTGCATGATCGAGACGAGCACGGTGTCCTCGCGCACTGCCGCCTCGACGGCGGCCGGGTCGACGACGCCGTCGCGGTCGACGCCGACGAGCGTGACCTCGGCGAGCTCCTCACGCTCGAGTTCCTCCGCCGTGTCGAGGATCGCGTGGTGCTCCACCGCGGACGTGATGAGGTGCTTGCCGCGCCGCCGCGATGCGGCGAGGACGCCCCGGAGCGCGAGGTTGTCTGCCTCGGAGCCGCCGGAGGTGAAGAGGATCTCGTCGGGCTCGGCGGCACCGATGAGCGCGGCGATGGTCGCGCGCGCCTCGTCGATGACCTGGCGCGCCGCCTGTGCCTCGACGTAGATCGAGGACGGGTTGTGCCACCGCTCTCGGAAGTAGGGCAGCATCGCGTCGACGACCGCCGGGTCCGGCGGAGTCGTCGCCGCGTGGTCGAGGTAGATGCGCGGTGCGCCCGAGGACATCGAAGTCATGGGCTCAGGATACCGCCGCGAGGTGTGGCTTCCGCCGGGTTTTGCACGTATTTGGCACAAAAACGCGGAGAAGGGTGTACATTCGAGACATATGACGAATCACGCCGGCGGGGGACGCGTCGACGGGACGCGCGAGGAGATCCTCGCGATTCTTCGCCGTCACGATCGCATGGGCGTCGAGGATCTTGCGCGCGAACTCGGTCTGGCCGGCGCGACTGTCCGCCGCCATCTCGACGTCTTGCAGCGCGACAACTACGTCGCCGTCACGCAGGTCCGCGGCCGCACCGGCCGTCCTCGCCACCTCTTCTCCCTCACCGAGGCGGGCTCCGACCTCTTTCCTCATCACTACGTCCGCCTGACCCAGCGCCTGCTTGGCGAGATCGTCGGCCTCGGCGCGTCCGAGACGGCGGGCCGCACCGGCGGCCAGATCGCCTCGCTGGTGTTCGACAAGATGGCCGACCGCATTGCCGCGGAGTACGCCCCGCGCGTCGAGGGCGGCACGCTCCTCGACCGCGCCCGCTCGGCGGCCGCCCTTGTCGCCGAGGAGGGCATCGACTTCGAGGTCTTTCCGTCGGGGGCCTCCGTGCGCCTGTTCGGTCGCGGCTGTCCCTGCACCCGGATCGCGGCGACCGGCGTCGCCGATTCCTGCGACCATGACCGCCGCATGCTGGAGCGCATCCTCGAGGCGAAGGTGACGACGCTCGTGGCCGCGGATGTGCCGCACGACTTCCAGTGCGGCTACCTGGTGGAAGCGGGCTAGACTCCGACGTGGCGGAACGCGTGCCGATCCGGGTGGTTGCGAGGCCCCTCGACGCGCTATCATTGAGGCATAGAAGGTTGAGGTGCGCCAATGCTTCAAGGCATGGGTGAGACGATCTCCAAGAAGCCGGCTGCCGTCGCGATCCCGAGCATCCTCGGGCCCATGGTGACGGTGACCGAGCGCGCGGCCACGAAGGCCCAGTCGCTGCTCGCGGCCAAGGGCCACCCGGACGGGATGCTTCGCGTCTTCGTCGTGGGTGGGGGCTGCTCGGGCTACCAGTACGGCATGGCGATCGCCGAGAAGGCGGACGCCGAGGACCAGGTTATCGAGGTGTCCGGTGTGCGCGTCGTCGTCGACCGCGAGTCGGTGCCGATGATCAGCGGCGCCGAGATCGACTACGTCGAGGACCTCATGAAGTCCGGGTTCACGATCTACAACCCGAACGCCACGTCCTCGTGTGCGTGTGGCTCGTCGTTCCAGACCGCGAACAACCCCGGCACGCCGCGCGCCTGTAACTAGGGCGCCTGCAACTAGCCTCGACGCTGTGCTTTGACTGCGAAGGCCCCGCGCAAGCGGGGCCTTCGTCTATCCTCGGGACGCGAGTGGGAGGTGCGTGATGCAGGCCTGGATCAACGTCGGGTCGCCGGAGAATTTCGAGATCCTGCGCAAGCGCGGCTTCGATCTGTCGCCGTTCAAAGGCTCGCGGGAGAAGCAGTCCCACGACATGCGCCCGGGCGACCGCATCGTGTACTACCTCACCAAGGAAGTGCTCTTCGGCGGCGTCGTCGAGGTCACCGGCGAGGCGTACGAGGACACGAGCGACATCGGACTTCGCTCCGAGGGCAAGCCCGGCGAGGACTACCCGTACCGCATCGCCACGAAGCCTGTGGTGATCGCGAAGCCGGGCAACTACATCGACGTGCGCGAGATCACCGACCTGCTCGACAAGAC
>CAIXBH010000206.1 GCA_903917615.1 uncultured Chloroflexota bacterium
CGACGACGCGCGCCTCGCGGCGAAGACGATTGCCTCGTCTCCCCTCGTGAAGACGATGATCACTGGCCGCGACCCCAACTGGGGACGCGTGATGATGGCGGCCGGCCGCTCCGGCGCCACCTTCGACCAGCGCGCAGCGAGCGTGTGGGTGGGCGACCACTGCGTGCTCGACCGCGGCCAGCCGACGAGCGTCGACCTCAAGCTGGTCTCGGCCGCGATGGCCGGCGAAGAGGTGCTCCTGCGTGTGCACCTCGGCGCCGGGGACGCGACCGCGACCGCCTGGGGCTGCAACCTGACCAACGAGTACGTAAGCATCAACGCGGACTACACCACATGACCTCAACCGCCCCTGCCACCGTGATCAAGATCGGCGGATCCACCCTCGGCTCCGAGGACACGTCGCTGCACGACGTCGTCGCGCTTCAGCGCGCGGGCGCCCGCCCCGTCGTTGTGCACGGCGGCGGCGCGATGATCAGCGACTGGCTCAAGCGCCTCGAGATCCCGTCCGAGTTCATCGATGGCCTTCGCTCCACGAACGCGCAGGCGATCAACGTCGTCGTTGGCGTGCTTCGCGGCGTGGTCAACACACAGCTCGTCGGCGAGATCGGGGCGATCGGCGGGCGTGCGGTGGGACTGAGCGGCCTCGATGGTGGCACGGTCTCGGCGCGCCGGTACGACGACCGCCTCGGTTACGTGGGCGAGGTCACGGCCGTGGACACCACGCTGGTCACAGCGCTCCTGGACGCGGGGCTGATCCCGGTCATCGCGCCGATCGGGCTGGAGGCGCCCGCGCAGCCGCTGAACATCAACGCGGACACGGTCGCTGGCGAGGTCGCCCGCGCGCTCGGCGTGGGCCAGCTGATCTTCCTCACGGACGTGGACGGACTCATGGACGCGTCCGGCACTGTCCTCGCCGACCTCGACGCCGAACGCGCCAGAGCGCTGCGGGCGGAGGGGACCATCGGCGGGGGTATGATTCCGAAGGTCGATGCCTGCTTCCGCGCGGCGGAAGTGGGTGTCGCCGCGTTCATCGCCAACGGGACGATTCCGCACACCGTTCAGCGCATCGTCTCCGGCGAGGACGTCGGCACGAGAATCCGAGGTTGATCCATGGGGTTCTTCGACGACCGGGGTGAGCTCGGCCCACCGCCTGAGCCGTTCCGCTTCGCGGGACGCAGGGATCCTCGGACGTCGCAACTGCGCTGGGTCGGCTTCGCCGCCCTGTTGCTGGTCGTCTACGTCGCGCTGAACGTCCTGAAGTCCACGTTCGTGGACTACCTCTGGTTCGACTCCGTCGGGTTCCAGAGCGTCTTCACCACCGTGCTGTTCATCAAGGTCGCGCTCTTCTTCGGAGGCGCGGCGATCACCGTGGTCGTCATCGGCGCGAACGTCTGGCTCGCGCGACGCCTCGCGCCCCGGGGCCCTGAGGAATCGTTCATCGAGGAGATCGACCCCGAGGCGATCCGTCGGCTGGTTACGGTGCTCCTGGTCGCCGGGACGCTGTTCTTCGGTGTCGTCTTCGGGAGCATCGCGAGCGGCGCGTGGGACATCGCGCTCTCTGCGGCGCGATCGACCTCGTTTGGGCAGACGGACCCGCAGTTCGGCCGTGACCTGGGCTTCTACGTGTTCACGCTGCCCGCGTTCCACTTCGTCGAAGGCTGGGCGATTGGCCTCCTCGTCGTGGCCGCCGCGGCGGCGGCCTCCGTCTACGCCCTGGCGGTGTCCCTGCAGCGCTTCGAGCTGAACATCACCGCAGGCATGCGGACGCACCTCTCAATCGTCGTCGGGCTGATCTTCCTGCTCATCGCCGTCAACACGTACCTGAGCATCTTCGACCTCGTCGAGTCGACGTCGGGCTTTGTCTTCGGTGCGACGTACACGGACGTCAACGCGAGGCTGCCCGTGCGCTACATCCTGGTGGCGCTGGCCGCCTTCACGGGCATCGTGACGATGGCCAACGCCTTCCTTTCGCCTTCCGGCTTCCGCGCGCCGATCTTCGCCTTCGGCCTGTGGTCGTTCGCCGGCCTCGTCGGCGGCGCCCTGTACCCGACGGCCGTGCAGTCGTTGCAGGTCGAGCCGAACCAGCGGCTCCTCGAGGCGCCGTACATCCAGCGCAACATCACCGCGACCCGGTACGCGTACGGCCTCGACCGAATTAAGGAGACACCGTTCCCCGCGGCGCTCAGCGTGACGCAGCAGGAGATCGACGCGAACCCGCAGACGCTGTCGAACATTCGCCTGCTGGATCCCATCCCGCTGCGCGACACGTTCAACCAGATCCAGGCGATCCGGCCGTTCTACGTGTTCAACGATGTTGACGTCGACCGCTACACGATCGATGGCAAGACGACGCAGGTCATGGAAGCCGCCCGTGAGCTCGACGCGACGAAGGCGCAGAGCGCCAACTGGACGAGCCTGCGCCTGCAACTCACGCACGGCTTCGGCGCGGTCATTGCGCCGGTCAACAAGATCGGCGCGGAGGGGCTGCCGCAGCTGCTGACGCTCGACATCCCGCCGAAGAGCGATGTGATCCCGATCAACCCGACCGGAGCGCGCATCTACTTCGGCGAGAAGACGGACCAGTACATCATCGGCAAGTCGAGCGAGCCGGAGTTCGACTACCCGGTGGGCGATGGCAATGCGCAGACCTCGTACCCGGAGAACCGCGGCATCAAGCTCGACTCGCCGATCCGCCGGCTGGCGCTCGCCTGGGAGCTGAACGACGCCAACCTCGTCATCTCGGGGCAGATCACCCCCGACTCCAGGTTGCTGATGCGCCGCGACATCCAGGACCGCGTCAGCCACGTCGCGCCGTTCCTGCGGTTCGATGCAGACCCGTACATGGTGGTGATCGACGGCCGGATCATGTGGATCATGCCGGCCTACACCGCCACCGAGCGGATGCCCTACTCGCAGCCGAGCAACGGCGACCTCGGGCGGGCAAACTACATCCGCAACAGCGTCCAGGTCACCGTCGACGGCGAGACCGGCGACATGCACTTCTATCTCACCGATGCGGCCGACCCCATCGTGGAGACGTGGGCGCGCATCTTCCCCAACCTGTTCGAGGCCAACGCAGCCATGCCCGCCGCGATCCGCGCGCACCTGCGCTATCCGCTCGACCTGTTCAAGCTCCAGTCGCAGCTCTACCTGCGCTACCACATCACCGATCCCAGCGTGTTCTTCATCGGCGAGGACCTGTGGAACATTCCCACGGAGAAGTTCCAGTCGAAAGAACAGCCGATCCAGCCGTACTACGTGGTCATGGCGCTGCCCGAGGAGGGCCCCCGCGGGGGCGTCGAGCAGAAGGTCGAGTTCGTGCTGATCATGCCGTTCACGCCGCGCAACCGGCAGAACACGGTCTCGTGGCTCGCGGGCCGCTCGGACGGCGCGGACTTCGGCGCACTCCGCGCATACCGCTTCCCCACCGAGAACGTCGTGTACGGCCCCGCGCAGATCGAGGCGCGCATCGACCAGAACCCCGGGATCTCGTCCCAGATCACCCTGTGGGACCAGTCGGGCTCCAACGTCATCCGCGGCAACCTGCTCATGATCCCGATCGGGAACTCGTTCCTGTTCGTCGAGCCGATCTACCTGCAGGCGCAGAACTCGAAGCTGCCGGAGCTGGTGCGCGTGGTGGTGGCGAACGGGAACAACATCGCCATGGAGAACACCTTCGCGGACGCGCTGGACGTCGTGATGGGCAAGAAGCCGTCGTCGCTCGGTGCGGTGACCCAGACGCCGGGCGGGGTCGCCGCCGGCGCCCCCACCGGGCCGTCCGCCGGGAACGCGCCGGCCCCCAGCGCGACGCCGCGGCCGACGCCGGCGGCGGGCGCTACGCCTTCAGGCATCCCCACCGGTACCATCGAGGAACTGCTCCGGCAGGCACGCCAGTCCTCGGACAGCACGCAAGCTGATCTCGACCGGCTGCGCGCGATCCTCGACGCGATCCAGAAGCAGATTCAGACGCCGACGGCGACGCCTACTCCGGCGCGCTAGCGGCCAGCAGAGCAACCACGTCGCCGCTGCCGCGGCGGCCGAGGAGGAGGTCCCCGTGCCCAACGTTCCCGCCCGCGACGCCGCCGTCCACATGACGACGTACCGCCGTCAGCCCCTCACGCTCGTCCGCGGCGAGGGGACGCGCGTCTGGGACGACGAGGGACGCTCCTACCTCGACTTCATCGCCGGCATCGCCGTCGACTCGCTCGGCCACGCGCACCCCGGCCTGACCGAGGTGATCGCGAAGCAGGCCGGGACGCTGATCCAGGTGTCCAATCTCTTCTACACGGAGCAGCAGGTTGAGCTCGCGGAGATGCTCGTGAAGCACTCGGCGCTCGACAAGGCGTTCTTCTGCAACTCCGGCACCGAGGCGAACGAGGGCGCGATCAAACTCGCCCGCAAGTGGGGCATCGCGAACCGCAACGGCGCGTACGAGATCATCGCGGCGAACAACGGCTTCCACGGCCGCACGCTGGGGTCCGTCGCCGCCACCGGCACGCCGCGATACCGCGAGTTCTTTGGCCCCGGCATGCCCGGCTTCGTCTTCGTGGACTACGACGACGTCGAGGCGATCAAGGCTGCCACCACGCCGACGACCGCGGCCGTCATGCTCGAGCCGATCCAGGGTGAGGGCGGCGTGAACGTCCCCGCCCCGGACTACCTCAAGCGCGTCCGCGAGTGGTGCGACCAGAACGGCCTCCTGCTCATCCTGGACGAGGTCCAGACCGGCACGGGCCGCACCGGCGCACTCTGGGCCTACGAGCACGCGGGCGTCGAGCCCGACGTGATGACGCTCGCGAAGGGCCTGGGCGGCGGCGTGCCGATCGGCGCGATCCTCGCCAAGGACCACTGCGCGATCTTCGAGCCCGGTGACCACGGCTCCACCTTCGGCGGCAACGCGCTCGCGAGCGCGGCGGCCACGTACGTGCTGCGACAGCTCATCGACGGCGGCGTGCTGGCCAACGTCCGCACGCGCGGCGAGCAGCTGGAGCGCCGTCTCGCTGGCCTCGAGGATCGTCACGAGTCGGTGGTCGGGCAGCGCGGCGCTGGACTGATGCGCGGCGTGGTCTTCGACACCGACATCGCCGTCGACGTGGCGACGCGCGCGATGAACCACGGCCTGCTGGTCAACCCGGTGCGACCGAATGTGGTGCGCTTCCTGCCGCCGCTCAACGTCACCGCCGGCGAGATCGACGCCGCGATCGACATCATCGACACCGCCCTGACCGAGATCGCCAGCGCGTGAGGCCAGGCGCGATCGGTCGCCGAGGAGACGCACGTCCGTGCTGCGAGGACCGCTGAACGGCCTGGCCGCGCGGCTGATCATCGGCTCCGTGCTGGTGATCTGCGTCGTCAGCGGGACCGTGCTCTGGCAGGTCAACCGTGACCTGACGGCGCAGTCACAGGACCGCTATGCGGAGCAGGTGACGCGCGCCCGTCAGCAACTCGAGCAGCAGATCCAGATCGATGCCGGTCTCCGCGTGACGGGCGCGTCCGTGCTGGCCGCACAGCCGACGTTCGAGCAGGCGCTGGCCGCGAATAGCCCCGGGACGCTGCTGGGCATCGTCGCGGCCTACTTCTCCCAGACGACGCTGCCCAACGCGGGCGCCAGCGGGATCCACGTGTACAACGCGCAGGGGCGGCTCATCGTCCGCGCCGAGCGCCCAAGCGGTATTCCGCCGACCACCGTCGTCCCTGAGGTCGTGCGCGTCGTGAACTCGAAGCAGGCACAGGGCTTTGTCCGGCAGGACGAGGGCCTCGGACTCGCGGTTTCGGGCATCGCCCCGGTGATCAACGACGCAGGCGCGGTCATCGGCGCGGTCGAGGCGATCAGCGCACTCGACAACGGGTTCGCCCGATCTGAGGCGGCGGTGATCGGACTGCCGATCTCCGTCGTCGTGCAGGGCCGTCTCGTCGGCACATCGGATGTCGAGGCGGCAGTCGATCCCACCGCGCTGACGGAACAGCTGCGCACGGACGCCGGCGCCATGCCCGTGTACCTCAACGCGCGCGGACGCCAGTACCTCATGTCGCTCATTACGCTACGCGGCGGCGACGGGTCAGCGCTTGGGGACATGTACGTCGGCGTCGACCGCCGGCGCATTGACGACACCGTCGCCTCCACCCGCGCGGATGTCCTGCGGTCGATCGGCGCGGGGATCCTCCTCGCCGTCGTCATCTCCTCGGCGCTGGCGTGGTTCACGGTCCGCCCGGTGCGGCAGCTCGTCCGCGCGGCACGGCGGATCCAGGACAACGACCTCGAGAGCCCGGTGCTCGCCGTCGGTCCGCAGGAGTTGCGCGAGCTCAGCGGCACGATGGATGAGATGCGCCGTGCCATGCGCATGAGCCGCGAGTCGCTGCTGACCGCGAATCGCGACCTCGCGCTGCGCGTGACGGCATCGACGCAGCGCCTCTCCGAGGTCACCGAGGACCTGGATGTCTGGCAGGGCATCGTCCGCCAGCTGTCCGGTGAGGCCGGGGGCGGTCTCGCCGGCGCGGTCGAGGAGCTGCTTCGGCTGAGCTGGGTGGACGGGGCGTTCATCGGCGTCGCGAACGAGACCGGGGGCCTCGCGGCGGCGGCCGCCGCTGGACTCGCGCCGGGGACGGCGCAGGCAGTCCTGGATGTCGCGCGCACCGGCATCGGCGGGCGCCCGCCCAGCGAGGAGATCACCGTCCCCGCGACCACGCGCGAGCCCTCCACGGCCCGGCTGGCGGCGTGGCTCATCGGCGGCCTCGCACTGCAGCCGCTGATCACGCCTGACGGCATCGCGGGCGTCCTCGGGCTCGTCTCCAACGCGGAGATGGAGATGCCTCCGCTCCGTCGCGAACTCCTGCGCTCGATCGCCCACGAGGTCGCGGGCACGCTCGAGCGTTCGGAGCTCGCCGATGAGGTCGATGAGAACCGCCGCATCGCCGAGGCGGTGCTGCGCGAGATGTCCG